>QMXD01000064.1 GCA_003661965.1 Candidatus Hecatellales archaeon | reverse complement strand
TGTTGTTAAGATAGATGAAAAAAAACGTTTAATAGGTATCGAGGAAAAACCTAAGAAGCCACAAACAAACCTTGTAAACGCTGGAATCTACGTTTTTACAGAAGAAATTTTTGGTGAAATAGCTAAAACTAGACAGTCTATTAGGGGGGAGATTGAGCTTACAGATGCTGTTCAAAGTCTAGCCCAAAAAACCGATGTTTACACTGTAAAGCTTAATGGGGATGAATGGGTTGACCTAGGGAAGCCTTGGGACCTTCTTAAAGCTAACGAAAAATTTTTGGGTAAAATGAGGAGAAGTATGGTTAAGGGTAAAATTGGTAAAAATGTAAAAATTAAGGGTGTTGTAAGGGTTGAGGCTAACGCTGTTTTAAGGGATGGTGTTTATGTTGAGGGACCTATTATTGTTGGTGCTGGTTCTGATGTTGGACCTAACTGTTATCTTAGAGCCTACACATGTTTGGGTAGGAATGTTAGGGTTGGGGCTGGATGCGAAATAAAAAATTGTGTGGTGATGAATGGAACAAAAATACCTCACCTATCCTATTTTGGAGACAGTATCATAGGGGAAAACTGTAATTTTGGTGCTGGAACCCTAGTTGCAAATCTTAGGTTTGATGGGAAAAACGTTAAAACTGAGATTAAGGGTAGGATGGTTGATACTGGGAGAAGAAAGTTTGGGGTTGTTGTTGGAGATAATGTTCAGACAGGGATAAACGTAAGCCTTATGCCTGGTGTAAAAATAGGGTCAAACAGTCAGATAGGACCGAACATTTGTGTTTATAGGGATATACCAGCAAACACAAAAGCTATTCTTAGGCAAACTTTAAGCTTTGAAAGTCTTCAACCATAAAACCTGTATCCCTTTTAGGGTGAAATTTTAAGTTAAGGTTGACTGTGAGAAAGATAGGTGAAATCCCGTATAAAATCTATTAAAACACTTTTTATGAGGGAAAGAGTTTCTGTAGTCCTATACTGTATCATAGACTGCCCAACAGACGAGGTTTGAACTCCTATTCTAGCCAAACAGGATTTTTGAGGTAAACTCGGCTACAACAATTCCAACCCAAAGAAACATAGCAATAACAATTATTTGGAAGGCTGACCTCCAACTAAACAAACCAATGAGTACAGCAGCCAATATGTCTGTTAAAACTGCTAAAAGTATAGCCCATCCAACTCCAAACCTGCTAAGGATAAAAAACATTAATCCGAATAGGGGTACAGCAAGTAAAGCACCAGTAAAAACAACCATGTATGCGTTTAGGTTTTTTGTGTTTGCTATTACAGCAGCCATCCCAACCATCCTTGGACATAAAACAAAAAACGCAAAAGCTAAAGAAGCCACAACCAAAACATGAAACCTCACAACTTTCACCACACCCTAACCTAAAACCATACGCTTAGTTATAATTTTAAAGGATTAGATTTAAAACTGCTCCAACAAAAAATGCTAGGGTAACCATTATTGCTGTTGATTTAACCATATCTACAACTCCAAGCTCCCTAACCAAAACAGCAAAAGTGGCTACACATGGAAAATACATGGCTAAAACAACACTTGCAACCACAGCCTGTTTCATCGTTAAACCTAGGGGTAGAAGCATACCAACAGCAACATCTTTCCTAAGAAAACCTATGATTAAGGCTATAACAGCCTCTTTTGGAAGACCAAGCAACCCTGTTATAACTGGTGCTGTAAATTTGCTGACAAACTCTATAACACCTAAAACATAAAGAACGTTAACTATAAGAACCCCAAGCAAAACAAAGGGAACAGCATCCGTAAGAAAACCTCTAACCCTAATCCAAAGCTTTTTTAGTAATGCACCCCAATAGGGAATCCTATAAGCCGGAATCTCCATAAAAATTTCAGGGCTTTCACCACTTAACAGCTTGTTTAAGGCTAAACCTAGAAAAACCCATACGATAAATAGGGTTCCAAAAACCATTAAAAGCCCAATCTCCCCATGAACAGCAACAAGCCCAATAATGATGGCTGTTTGAGCCATACACGGGACAGCTATAGCCATAAGGGTTGCAGCAATAAACCTTTGCCTTTTAGTCTCTAAAACTCTTGTTGAAAGAGCACCTGGAACATTACATCCTAAGCCAAGCAACATGGGAATTATTGCTGAACCGTGTAAACCCATCCTATGCATAACATTATCAACCAGAATAGCTAAACGTGGAAGATAACCTGCATCCTCAATAAAACCTAAAACAAGGTAGAAGGCAAAAACATAGGGTAAAACAGCTGCAAAAGGAACGTATATTCCGGTTGTGATAAGCCCCATAGACTGAAAATAGTCTATCTCACCGTTGATAAGTTGACCTATAAGAATGTCGTGAATAAAACCTTCACCTAAAAGTTTGCTTATAGTCATTGCTAACGGTGTGTAAAGGTCGAAAAGAGGGTTAAAAAGATAGTTTATTAGGGTTTCACCAATAAACCTAATAACCGTAAAAGTTAAAAACAAAACACCTATGGCAATAGGTATACTGTTAAAGGTTTAACACTTGCCTCACCCAAAACCTCTGAAAAAGTGTGGTGGCGATGGTAAACTCTTTGAACCTGCCCTACAATCTCACCTATCTTTTTCCATCTTTCCTCATCACTTAACCTAAGATTTCCAGGTTTAGCTTCAGGTAGACGTGAAACAAGCTCTTTTATACCCTCTCCTGTTATGGCTACTGTTGGAACAACAGGAACACCTAAAATTTTTTCAAGTTTTTCTTTATCTATTTTTATACCTTTATGTTTGGCTTCATCCCATAGGTTAAGAGCAACAATAACAGGAATTTTTCTTTCTAAAAGTTGAAGTGTAAGGTATAGGTTTCTTTCAAGATGGGTTGAATCAACAACGTTTATGATAAGGTCTCCTTCCTCAAGCATTTTAACAGCAACCTCTTCAGCCTTACTTATAGGCTCTAAAGAATAAACACCTGGAACATCAAGAACCTCAACCTTTTCTCCCCCATACTTCATGGTTCCCCTCATATATTCAACAGTAGTTCCAGGATAGTTTGAGGCAATAACGTTTGTTCCAGTTAACCTAGAAAAAACAACACTTTTACCTACGTTTGGGTTTCCCATCAAAAGTATTTTCATCTAAAACCTCCACCAAAATTTTTTCAGCAACACCCCTCCCAATAGCAACATGAGTACCATCAACCTCAACAACAACAGGACCTTTTAAAGGTTCAGATGCAATTTTTTTAACGGTTTTTCCAACCCTTAAACCAAGATAGGCTAAACGTTTTTGAAGACCATATCCACCTTCGATTACCCTAATAACACCTTCAACACCAGCAAGCATCCTTGACAGTTTTTGCATCTCACCCAAAACCTTCACCCTTTCCTCTTCAACCCTCTCAACACTCCCAAGCTAAACCTAAATTCTTTTAAACATCCTAAAATTTACTTCTTTCCCTATGTTATCTTAACCACAATAGGTTATACAGCATAAAAAAATTACTATCAGTAATTTTTTCGTTAGTAAGTTTTAAATACATGTTATATTATAACTTTAGCATCCTATTACACGGTGAAAGGAATGGGTGAAAGAGGAGAAGAAACCCTAAGAACCTATGAGGAGATAAACGAGAAAATTAAACGTGGAGACGCTACCGTAATGACTGCGGATGAATTTGTGGAGTATGCAAAAACCCATGGAGTTGAGGCTGCAGCTAAAGAGGTTGATGTAGTAACAACAGGAACCTTTGGTGCGATGTGTAGTTCTGGTGCTTTCTTAAATTTTGGACATACGGATCCACCAATAAAAATGTATAGGTGTTGGCTTAACGATGTTCCTGCTTATGGGGCTATTGCCGCTGTTGATGTTTATCTTGGAGCAGCAGCTTTAAGCGAGACAAGGGGGCTTGAGTATGGTGGTGGACATGTTATAGAGGATCTTGTGAGTGGTAGGGTTGTTGAGCTTAGGGGTGAGGGGTTTGTTACTGACTGTTATCCTAGAAGATATGTTGAAACAACGATTACGCTTGAAGACCTTAACCAAGCGATTTTGCTAAACCCAAGAAACGCCTATCAACGTTATAATGCAGCAACAAACACAACAGACAGAATTTTATACACTTATATGGGGACTCTCCTCCCTAGGATGGGAAACGTAAATTTTTCTGGTTCAGGTCAGCTTAGCCCCCTCTACAAGGATAAGGATTTTGAGACTATAGGGGTTGGGACAAGAATTTTTCTTGGTGGTGGGGTTGGATATGTGATTGGAGAGGGGACCCAGCATAATCCTCAAAACGGTTTTGGAACTTTAATGGTTCGTGGAGACCTTAAAGGGATGAGTTCAAGGTTTTTGAGGGGTGCAACCATCCATAAGTATGGGGTAACTCTTTATGTTGGTGTTGGAATTCCCATCCCAATAATAAATATGAGGGTTGCTAGGTCTGCAAGCCTCTCCGATGAGGAAATTTTTACGGATGTTGTTGATTATGGTGTTCCTTCATCTAATCGTCCAAGTTTAAGAAAGGTTTCTTATGCTGAGCTTAAGTCTGGAAAGATTGTTTTAAACGATAGGAGTGTTCCTGCTTCCCCTCTTTCAAGCCTTAAAAAGGCTAGGGAGGTGGCTGAAACACTTAAAAAATGGATTCTGGATGGAGAGTTTTATGTTTCAAAACCTGTTGAGCTTCTTCCAACCTATAGAGAGCTTAAACCTTTAAAAATTAAGGGGATTGAGCCTAGGGTAAAAGACATTATGAGTAAAAACGTTATAACAGCAAAACCTTCTGACAATGTTCAATATGTGGCAAATCTTATTGTTAGGCATGGGATAGACCATGTGCCTATAGTTGATGAGGAGAATAGGCTTGTGGGGATAGTGACCTCATGGGATATAGCAAAAGCTGTTGCTCAAAACAAGAAAAGCCTACAGGAGGTTATGACTAGAAGGGTTATAACAGCCAAACAAAATGAGGCTATAGATGTTGTTGCTAAAAGACTTTCAAGCTATGGGATTTCAGGTGCACCAGTTGTGGATGAGAAAAACCATGTTATTGGTGTTGTTACAACAAACGACCTAGCAAAACTTTTGGAGGGGAAGGGATACCTATGAGGTTTAGACTTATCTACAACCATAAAAACCTAAGCAAACCTATTCTTGCAGAGGCAATTTTGAAGACTAAGGTTTTAATAAACATTTTGGAGGCAAAGGTTACACCAACAGCTGGAGAAATAATGGTTGATGTTCCTGTTGAGGGTGAAAAGCTTAGGGAGGTTATTAGGTTTTTTGAGGATGCTGGTGTAACGGTTAAAGAGGTTGCTCAGATTCTTGAAATAGATATGGGTCGTTGTATGGGTTGTGGTGCATGTGTTTCACCATGTCCAACCCAAGCCTTAAAACTTACCAAAGACTGGGAAATAGAATTTGACGAGAAAAAATGTGTTAGATGTATGATTTGTGTTGACGCATGCCCTGTTAAAGCAATAAAGTTTACCTAAGGGTGGAATAGGGGTGCAAATAAGCTTTAGAAACGGTCTTTATAGGTTAAGGCTTAAAATTAAACAGTCAAACCTTCTGATTGTAGCTGATAGAGTTTTAGCTGTGGAAAAAGCGGTAGAGTCAGCATTACACCATAGAAGCCTACTCGAAAAATATATTCAAAAAAATCCAGCCTACCTTTTAGCTTTAACACCAGTCAGGGTTAGGGAGAATGCACCAAAAATTGTTAGGGTT
>QMXD01000063.1 GCA_003661965.1 Candidatus Hecatellales archaeon | reverse complement strand
TTCTTCTAATCTGTCAAGTCTTTTAAGTATCTCTGATAAACCTAGATAGCCTGCTACAGTATAGCGAAATTCCACATCCTTCTCTAAAAGCTCCAAAAACTCCTTTTTAAGCTTCTCAACCAATCTTCTTCACAATTCCAAATTCGTTTATTAACATTTAAGGTTTGACCTTGAAAAAGTATAAGTTTAACGTGGTCCTCCAAGCTACATCACCTAAAACACCGTGATATGCCTAGCGAAACTTTAATTTTTTTGTGTATGTGCTTGTTAGTGGGTTTGTTGGAGTGGTCGTATGCTTTGGATGAGGCTACTAAGATTCTTGGGGTGCATCCAAAAACAATACAGAAGTGGGATAGAGAAGGCAAGATAAGATGTGTAAGGACTGTGGGGGGAGGAGAAGAATACTGGAGAGCGGGATAAAAAGGGATAATGGGTCTCCATAAGGAGAGAAGAGAATGGTTGGCAGGTTGAAATCCTAGGAGATATTGAGTCGGGATTAAACGAAGATAGGGAAGAATTATCGGAAGCTTATTCAGATGGTCGTGAACAGGTGGGTTTCAAAGGTTATCGTAGCTTACCCAACAGGTTAACAAGGCGTGTGCGGAGGACGGTTGTTTGCAGGTTTTTATGGTACTTGGAGGAGGAGTTTTAGGTCGTTTCTTAGTATTACTCCATGTTTTGTTGCTTCTATTGCTAGTTGATTTCTTTTTGTTAAAAGTTTTTTAAACTCTTTTAGTGTTAGCGGGATAACCTGAAAACCCGGAGGAATATCAAGTGCTTTAAGTCTTTCAACAGGATTACCTTTAAACTCTTCAGATATTAATAGGATGTCAATGTCACTCCAAAGGTTAAAATCTCCTCTAGCATAAGAACCAATTAACATGGCTGTGGCTTTAAAGGGAAGTTTTGCAGTCCAGCTAGAAGCTTCCTTGATAATTTTTTCCCTTATCCTCTTTCTTTCTTTAATAACCTCCATAAGTCTTCCACCCATTTTAGGATTTCCTCAGCATGTTTAATTGCTTGACTTGCATCCTCCATTGTATAGTAGTCTTCCGGGATACCTTCAGCCCATGCATTAGGACATCTGGTCGGAACATAATATTTGTCTAGTGTTTTTAGCAGCCTGAATAGGTTTCTCCACTTCTAGATTGTTTGGCAATTTTGATAGGAGTGCTGATATACTATGTCCATAGGCAGGTAAACCTAAACCATGAAGCAAAGCCTTAACAGAAAATTCTGCTGTGCTTTAAAGCATACCCAGTTATATTCTCCTCTTTCAAAATCTCCTTTTGCAGATTTTAAAGTCCCCCTTGAAGCCCTTATCCACCTATCATACTCAACCTCATCAACAATCATGTGGAAGCCAACCTAAAGCGTTTATTTTGTTTTACCTATAATAGTGAATTTTTAGGTTCCTCTAACAATAATCTTTAGGTTACTTCTTTCTCTTTTTAAACTTATAGAACTTTTTATGAACTCCACGTATTTCTTAGCCTTTTCTATCCCTAATTTTAACAATTCTAGCTGTCTAAAAGCTTAAGGTAGATGGATAAACTAAGAAAGGTTACCTTAAAATTTTATAGTTACACTTTTTGTGAGGGTTGATAGGGGTGTTGAGGAGTCTTTAAGGTTTGCTGAAGAATTTATTAACCTTGCTTTTAGAGAGTTTAAGGAAGCTTAAAAAAATAGTTATAGGTTTAGGGTTGCTGCTGAAAAAGCTTAGAATGCTGTTACATGTACTGTTACTGTTAATGTGGCTTCAACAGCTTCCCCACAAACTATTGCATCGTAGGTTCCTGGTGGTGTGTTGCTTTGAGATATTACTGCTACACCGTTTTTTGCTTCTGCGTTTTTACCTATTTAAAACAGGATTTTAACTGCTACGTGAAGATTTTTTACGTTTAAGGCTTTTATTGTGAAGCTGTTTGGTGTTTGGAGAATATTTACACCGTTAATCCTCCACTCATATTTATCGTTAACAACAGGCAACACCTTTGTAAAAGATATTGTTACAGGAATTTCTTCGTTTGGATCTGCTCTTATCACAGCCTTAACAACATCACCCTGAACAGGATTTTCAGGATAAACCTTAACAGAAACCACACCAGCATAAGCTAAAAAAGTAAACAGTAAAGATAATATAAAGTACAAGTGTAAGCGTTATGGTGAGATAGTTTTTGTAGGTCAAGAATTTGAACCTAAAAAAATTAATTTTTTTTAGGTTTCTTGTTTTTCCATGGTTTCTCGATATGTCTCTCTTTCTATTTCTTTTTCTATTTCTTCTATTGGTTTTGGTGTTGTTGTTAGTGTGTAGCCTATCCAGGCTAATATTCCACATACAGCAGCTACGGCGATAAATGCTACAATTGATATTGCAAGGTACCATGCAAACCCACCTAGAAAGAATAGGACTGAAACATAGACTATTAATGCTATGACTCCACCTACAAGCATAACTGCACCCAAAACTCTATCCTTCTCCAGGTTTTCACCTCCTTCTTATTTTGATTGTTACCAGTACTATTATACTATTATAATTACTATTACTGCCTGCTACTATTATTGTTATTAGCCACCAGTATGTAACATACCATGGTATTGGTGGACTGCTACTGGAGGAACTGATTGTTGTTATGGCAGGTTGTTTTCTTCATTTATCTCCTCTACCAGGTTTTTTAGGAGTCCATTTGGATGTTAAAGTTTTTTCTTCTACAGCAGTTTTTAAACGTCTGTTCTACCTATGGTTGTTTGCTTTAAGTTCAACTCTAAACCTTCCAGAGGCTGCTTCACCTATGTTTTTAACCAAGACTTTTATTGTAGCTTCTTTTCCAGCCTCGATTTTTTCTGGGACCTCTACAAAATCTATTGTTAGGTCTGGAAGTTTAGGTTTAACTGTTAATGTTTTTGATGCACTTTCCACTCTCACCTAAGAACTCTTAACGAGTTGACAGTCAATGAATCCTACACAGTCGGTTGTAATGGTCTTCAACTTTCTCATCCTAGCTAAGGAATACTTTGGGTTGAGTGTTTTTCTGTTAGTTCTGCAAGTTTCCTTATCATTGGTACTCTTCTTTTCACGTCTTCCACATCTAATTTTACTTCGTGAAAGCCCCATACGTGTAGGTAGTTTGCTTCAACCCATCCAAGTTCCACATCCATACCTAGCTTGCTTACAAGTTTTCCAACGGCCTTTTCAAGCAATGTAACAGTCCATCTGCCCTTTTCTTTGGTCACCTTAACTTCTTCGAGGCTAAAATGTTCTGCTAACGTTTTAATACATTCTTCGGCAACCTTATAGAGCTTTTCAGAAGCCTGAACAGGATCACCCTTATCCACATAAGCATAAGCTTCGCTAAGTAAACTATTGACGAACTTAATTCTCTCAGTACTAACCATAGGCTATATCATCCTAATTTTATTTCCACATTAAACTAAATTTCATGAATTTTTAGCTTACTGATTATCTTTTTGGAATATCTTCATTGATAGGTTTGAAGGATTGTCCACTTAGCCAGTTATCCCATATGGGTTCTAGTGCGCGAGGTCCTTATCCACAACCGTCATTATGGCTCCAGTGCCAACTAAAGCTACGCATTCTTCTGATTCTTTAGGGCCTTTTAATGCAACCTTAGCTTTAACGATCATCATTTATGTTTTGAATCCACTTGATAAACTTTGAGGCTATCCTGTCCGTAACTTCTTTAGCAGCATCATACAATTTACCGACTTCAACCTCAGGGTATCTGTGGACAAGTATATTTTTAAGATCGGCGGGTTTAGCAACGTCATTAGCTAGGTCTTTTGACATTCTTCCATCTTTGGCAAGCTTCCAAGCATACTCGCCGTAGCTTTCCGCAAACCCTAAAGGAATATATAGATACTAGATGTCCGCATATGTCAAGCATGGCCTCAATAAGCCTGTGCATAGCTCTCTCAAGCATGAGGATGTCCCCATATCCGAATTCGCTAACATCTTTTCTTAAGATATTTTCCCTTAAGAAATTCATATTCCTCCTAATTTCTTCAACCCTAGAATTAAGGATGGCTTTGTTAGGTTTTGGGTTAGGATCTAACGTACCCCATTCTCTCAACTCTACCAGGGCGTCGGAGTAGAATTCTGCTTTCCTCACAAAACTTTCTAACTCCTCCTTATCCCCTTTAACAACAAAACCCTCCCTAAGCACATTCAACAGAAGTTGGGGGTGCACACGGTCTAGGTCGATGACATCTACAAGGTCCTCGCTAATGTTAAGGGTTTCAGCAACCTTAACCACAACCCAACCAAGTTCAAGCAGGCCAACCTCCCCAGAAAACTTAACAGCTATATCAACATCATGACTGGTAAAACCATCCCTAGCCAGCGAACCAAAAACCACAGCAAACTCAACATTTTCAAGCCTACCAAACAGCTCCCTCAACCGAGATAAAACAAACTCCCTTCCAAGAACCTTACATTTTCTATTGAAATCGCTCATACGTCAAACCTTAACCTATCTTTCCAACAAGCCTTGAAGCAAACTTCTTGCTGGAGTTGCAACCTAAACACTATTAGTTGCTGTCTCTAAGATCATCGTTTTAGTAGTTTTCTGAGTTTTTCTATGAGCATTTTCACGTCATCAGCATTTCCTTTAACCATCTCTGGTGGAAGCCAATTTTCGTAGAAGTTTTGGTGTAGGGAGGTTGCTGATTGCCATAGCCTTCTAACATCAGGGTCTCTACTCTCCCTCGTCAGCTCCGCCACAAACTTGTGGAGCTCTCCATGGCTTCTAAGCTCTAGACCTCTTTCAGCTGCTAATGCCTTAACCATCTGTGAGGCTGAACCCCAAAACTTCTCAGATGCCTGAACATAATCCTTTTTCACTAGGAACTCTTCACCCTCCCTAAGAAGCCTTTCACACAGCTTTAGGTGGACTTCAGTTCTGATCTTCGGATTATCGATACCATAATAACTGAAGACAGCATCACTAACAAGCTCCTCTAAGGATTTACCTTCAGAATCAGCCCTTCTTCTAAGGACTGCTAGAAGTTCTTCTGGAAAATCAAGCGTAATCGTAGTCATAACCAACAACATTTAAACTACTGAAAGTAGCAATTAACCTTTTCTCTAAGACTCTTCCTTTCTAGCGCTAGGCTGTTGCTAAATTCTGGAAGTTAACGTTTATATGCGTATGTCTTGAAGTGGAGCAAATAAGGGTGATAATAAGGCTAACATGAGAATTAACATGAAAATATCAAAATAGCAACATCCTAGCGCGGTATAAGTCTAGCTTTCTGAAACGAATAATTTTTTGGTTTATTGGAAAAGTTTAGATTTTGTTGCTTGATGATATCTCTGGTTTTCTTCCCAATATTTTGTGGATGGTGTTCATATACTCCTCCACTTTTCTTGTTAGTTTTGTATCGTCTGTTATAAGTTTTGCATTTTTTTCTGTGGATGCTGCTATGTATGATGCATCATAGTATGTTGTTTGAAGTTTGTAGGCGAGGTTGAGGGTGAGGCTGGGGTTTGATGGGTTAACTGTTTCCATTGTTTTTAGGACTTTATCTAGGAGGGATATTGTTTCTAGGGCTTCATTAATACTTACCCTTTTTAACAGTAATGCTTCCTTCCATAATGCGTTTCCAACCTCATATTTTGTTAGGGATAAGGTAAGGTTACCTTTAAGCAGCCTATAAGCATCTTGTTTATGAAGCCTTATAACGTTTAGTAGTGCGGATGCATCAAATAGTAGCCTCATCTCTTCTCACGGCTCTCCCTTATCAACCCTACAATCTCCTCAGCAGGTATCTTCTCCAAAACCTCCCCTATTCTTTTAAGAGCTTTTTTAACTTCTTCCTCCTCAGCCTTTCTAACCTC
>QMXD01000062.1 GCA_003661965.1 Candidatus Hecatellales archaeon | reverse complement strand
TCACCTTTTGAAAGTGTTACTGTTTTTTCATCTCTGTTTAGGCTTTTAACCTCATCAACAACAATTTCTATGTTTTTGCTTAGAAGAATGTTGTCAGGTATAATGTTTTTTGTTGGCTCTGGAAGAGTTCCATACATGTAGGGGATTCCACATGGAACAAGAACCTCTTTCTCCTTTCTTACAACTGTTATACTTGCATCCTTGTTATACTTTCTTGCTGTAAGTGAGGCTGTAACTCCAGCTGCACTACCACCAATAACTAACAAATCGGTTTTTTTCATTCAATTCACCAACCTAAAACCGAAAAGTTTCTATGTTAATTCTTTAATATTTCCTAAAGACTAAATAAAGCTTGTCCAAATAGAGATAGAATATCTACTAGAAAATACGGTGTTATTTAAAAAAGGCTAAGTTTAGGTTAAACCTATTGAACGTTTTAAAACCTCAATGTTAACCTTTCCAGCTGTAAAGGTTTTTCCTGTTTTTTTGCTTGTTGCTGCTAGGGTTGCTGGAGCAAAAAGCGCTGTATCAATCTTGTAGAAGTCGAAGTCTGCAGCCTTATAGATTTCGTAGAAGGGTTTTCCGTAGTCTTTTGCTTTTGATGAGGGTGAGTTTTTAACCATTTCCTCAAGTTTACTGTCGTCTTCAACGTCTATTAGGTAGTAGGTTACTCCACCGTAGAATAGGGAGTCGTTAGCCATACCCATAGCAACGTTGGGGTCTGGATGGGTTGGCATTATTGGTGCATAACCAATCCCATGTAAAACCTTTAATGGGTCTAAACCTAACTGTTCAAGTCTAAACAACCCTGTTTCAACAATTCTTCCAGCAATTTGGGTTGCTCCAGCAACCGAGGCTGTTGGAGCTAAAACCATGTAAAGGTTTTCAGGTTTAACGTTACAGTCACCACTAACCTTTAATGCAACCTCGTCTGTAGGCTTTTTAGATGTTTCAAGAACAACAATAGCACATTCAGCCTCATCCCTATACTTAATCTTCTCGTAAAGCTTTTTTGGTTTGATTGCTAAGGCTCTAGCTGGACCTGAACCTATTGCCGAATAGTCTCCAACCTTAATATTCCAACCTGCAAACTGGGAGGCTAAAAGTGATATTGCAGGATAGTCTGTTGAAACCATAACTGCTGGAAGCTGAAAGTCTTCAGAATAGTTTATGTAGGTTAGGTTAACTGTTCCAAGTCCACCTAAACATATTTCTGTAACCTTTAAGCCTGCAAGGTATCCTCCCTCAACCTCTAACCCTGTATCTATAACTGTTGCTCCTGAGGGAAGTTTTTCAACCTTTATGTTGTATAGGTCTGGGTTTTCTATAAGCTGTTTAACAACTTTTTCAGCTTCCTTATTTACACTTACCTTAACCATCCATAAGACACCCTTTTTATATGTTTGTCCTTAAAGGAAATTTAAAATTTTTCTAAAGACTTTAATGTTTCTTCTCCTTTTTCATTTCTAGTGTAGAAGGGATGTTTATAGGTATTTTAACGAGAAACAAGGATTCTTGGTGTTCAAAAAAAATTATTGAGGCTTTTGAAGCTAGAAACGTTAAAACCTTCCCTTTTAAACTTCAAGACATTGTTTGTAATGTTGGGTTTGAACCTAAAGTTTTGGTTGGAGGGTTAAACGTAAAAGATTTTGATGCAATCCTTGTAAGACCTTTAGGTCCAGGTTCTCTTGACGAAATTCTTTTTAGGGTTGACACCCTCCACAGGATTGCTAGGCTTGGTGTAACCGTAATAAACAATCCTCAAGCAATAGAAAACGCTGCAAACAAGTATTTTACCCTAAGCCTTTTAGAGGATGCTGGAATAAAGGTTCCAAAAACAGTTGTAACAGAAAACGTTAGAGAGGCTATTCATGCATTCCCAAAACTTAACGGTGAGGTTGTAATAAAACCAATTTTTGGCTCCAAAGGTTTAGGAATAACAAAAACCTCCGATGTTGAGGTTGCAAGCAGAATTTTTAGGCTTCTACACAGAAACCATTTTGTCCTCTACCTCCAAGAATACGTTAAACACGGTGGAAAAGACATCCGATGTTTTGTTGTTGGAGAAAGGGTTATAGCATCCATGTATAGGGTTGCAAAAGGAGGATGGAAAACAAACGTAAGCCAAGGAGGAGTCCCAGTCCCCTTCAAACCATCCAAAGAAACAGAAGAACTAGCAGTAAAAGCAGCAAAAACAGTTGGATGTGAAATCGCAGGTGTAGACCTAATGGAAAGCAAAGAAGGTTTAATGGTTCACGAAGTCAACAGCCAACCAGGATTTATGGGACTCCAAACCTCAACAGGAATAGACATAGCAGGAGAAATCGTAGACTACATAATCAAAAAAATTAAAAGCTAAAACAAGAAAAACCCAAAAGTTTGGCTTATCTCCCTGTTTGTATATGGTGTAATGCAGTGCAATGCGGTGTAATGCACCTGTTTAGGCGTAGATTACGGGTGTTTCCTGTTTTGGTTGAACAGTCTTAAACGATTTTAGGGTTACACTTCTTTGGGTTGTTGGTTTCACGGTTTCCATAGCCTTCTCAAAATGTCTCCAGTAAACCTTTTGAGCGTTAATGTTTTCTCTTAGGGCTGTTAAGGCTGCTTCACGACATAAAGCTTCAAGGTCAGCACCAACATAACCCTCAGTTATTTCTGCAAGCTTTTCAAGGTTTACATCCTCAGCTAAAGGCATATTTCTTGTATGAATCTTTAAGATTTTAAGTCTAGTCTCCTTGTCTGGAACAGGAACCTCCAATATCCTGTCAAACCTTCCAGGTCTTAGAAGTGCTGGGTCTAGAAGGTCTGGACGGTTTGTAGCAGCAATAATAACAACACCACGAAGACTTTCAAGCCCATCCATCTCTGTTAAAAGCTGGCTTATAACACGCTCAGTAACATGGGAATCTCCAAACCCAGAATCCTTCCTAGGTGCAATAGCATCAATCTCATCAAAGAATATTATGGATGGAGCCACAGACCTAGCCTTCCTAAAGATTTCCCTAATAGCCTTCTCAGACTCACCAACCCACTTACTTAAAACCTCAGGACCCTTAACAGAAATAAAGTTAGCCTCACTCTCAGTTGCAACAGCCTTAGCAAGCAAAGTTTTACCTGTTCCAGGTGGACCAGCTAAAAGAATTCCTTTAGGTGGGTTAACACCCATCCTCTTAAAAACTTCTGGATGTTTAAGAGGCCATTCAACAGCCTCTTTTAAGGCTTGTTTAACGTTTTCAAGTCCTCCAACATCCTCCCAGTGAACGTTAGGCTTTTCAATCAAAACCTCACGCATAGCTGAAGGATGAACCTCTTTTAAAGCCTCCATAAAGTCTTCCCTTGTAACCTCCATCTTTTGAAGAACCTCTGTTGGTATAGTTTCCTTCTCCAAATCTATTTGGGGTAGGAATCTTCTTAAAGTCCTCATTGCAGCCTCACGGCATAAAGCAGCCAAATCAGCACCAACAAACCCATGGGTTATAGCAGCAATCTCCTCAAGGTTTACATCTTTAGCCAAAGGCATTCCACGTGTATGAATCTGGAGAATTTCAAGCCTACCCTTCCTGTCAGGAACACCAATCTCAATTTCCCTATCAAACCTTCCAGGTCTTCTAAGAGCTGGGTCTATTGCGTTTGGACGGTTTGTTGCACCAATAACTATAACTTGTCCTCTAGACTCTAAACCATCCATTAAGGCTAAAAGCTGAGAAACAACCCTACGTTCAACCTCACCTGTTGCCTCCTCCCTCTTCGGTGCTATTGCATCTATCTCATCTATGAAAATTATCGATGGAGCATTCTCTTGGGCCTTCTGAAAAATCTCCCTAAGCCTAGCCTCAGACTCACCATAGAATTTGCTCATTATTTCTGGTCCATTTATACTAATAAAGTAGGCATTAGACTCATTAGCAACAGCCTTAGCAAGCAGGGTTTTACCTGTTCCAGGTGGTCCGTGGAGGAGAACTCCTTTTGGTGGGTCTATACCAAGCCTTTTAAAGACTTCTGGATGTTTAAGTGGAAGTTCAACCATCTCCCTAATCCTTTGAATAGCATAATCTAATCCTCCAATATCCTCATAGGTAACCTTTGGTATAGCCTCAACCTGAGAAACAGGCTTCTCCTGAAGTGAAACCACAGTATCCAACGTTATTTGAACAGCTCCAGCTGGCTGAGTGTTTACAACAACAAATTGGAGTGGTTGACCCAAAATACCTACAACAACGTTATCTCCCCTAACAACAGGTCTACCAACAAGATGCTGTTTAACATACTCCTCAAAACCCTCATCAAACCTTAAAGGAATCGTTGGTGCAAGAGTTACCCTAGAAGCCTTTTTAACCTCAGCCTTCCTAACAGTCACAGTTTCACCAATACCAACACCAGCATTCTTCCTAGCCACACCATCCATCCTAACAATATCAAGCCCACTATCCTCTTGGTAGGCTGGCCAAGCAATAGCCACAGTAGTCTTCTTACCCTCAACCTCCACAATATCCCCCGTTGACACACCTATCTGACCCATTATCCTAGGATCTATACGTACTATACCCCTTCCAGCATCCCTCTGGGTTGCTGAGGCTACTTTAAGCTTAATTTCCTTTATTTCCTTTTTCATACTGTTTTCACCTCCTTTTAGGTTAGTTACTTACCATAAGGGTAAGTTTGTTACCAAAAGATACTATGGCATACCCATATATAAACTTTACTCTTTGTAAAGAAACTTACCAAAAAAGTAAGTTACTCAAACTCCATAACCAAATCCTCAAACTCCCTAATCTTCCTTAGTATGGCAGCTAACTCTTTAAGCTGGGAAATTAAAAGCTTCCCAACAGTTGAAAGCATATAGCCTTCCGGGCTTCTTCTAACAGCATGGATTCTAACAAGGTCGTCTAAGGATTGGGCTATGGTTTTTTGGCTGTAACCTAAAGCCTCACAAATCTCTTTAAAGCTTGAAGCCTCCCTCTCAGAAAGAAAACGCATTATCCTATACCTACTCTCACTAGAAATTATACGGAAAAGCTCTATTAGGGAGTCTAGGTCACCCATCGAAATGGTTTTTGTGTCTATAGTTTCCTCTAGGACTGTTTTACCATCCCTTGTTGTTATCCTAAACTTTCTAATCCTTGTATACATTACGGTAGCCTCCAAAAGAAAATTTTTTCCTTTAGCCTATATATACTTTACCTTAAAGAAAGAAACTTACCATGAAGGTAAGAAGTTAAAGAAAAACCATACCAGAAGCCTCAAACATACCCCTAAGGTCTCCATCCAAAACTAGGGGTTTTGGAAGCCTACCAACAACACCAACATACCTACCCCTAACAACCATAACCCCCCTAAGCCCATCAATCCTTTCAGCTTTTTCCAAACCTCTCTGAACAGAACCCTCAGCATCCACCCCACCCACAACATTACATATGGCTGTAGCTGCAGCATCAGAAAGAGCTGCTGAACCTGAAAAAACTATTACAGCATCAGCCTCACCAAAACTTAAAGCATGACTTACCCTAGCTGAGCTTGTAGCCAGACCTATCGGAAAATCCTCCTTTTCAAGCCTAAAACCAATCCTGCCTGAAACTGGTGAAAAACCAGCATAAACACCAACGTTTAAAGGTTTTTTTGAGTTTGCAGCTATTTCCCCACCATTCTCAACTATACTAACAGAAAAACTGTAGGGTTTCATATCCTCAACCATAAGCTCAGCTAAGGCTCCTGGAACAGCAGCCATAGGTCCAACATCAGCAGCCTCCCCAGCCCTAGCAGCAATCCTAACAATTTTTGGTGCATTCTCCCTAACCCTGACTGGTGTTAAAGCTAAAAGGTAGGCTGGATTTTTTTGAATATATTTTTCGAGTAGGCTTCTATGGTGTAAGGCTGACTCTACCGCTTTTTCCACAGCTAAAACTCTATCAGCTACAATCAGAAGGTTTGACTGTTTAATTTTAAGCCTTAACCTATAAAGACCGTTT
>QMXD01000061.1 GCA_003661965.1 Candidatus Hecatellales archaeon | reverse complement strand
GCAACCCTACCAATAAACCTCAAACAAACAAACCTCCAAAACCTCTAAACTCAAAAAGAAACACGAAGAAAAAACGTTTAAAGATTTGCTTCAAACAATTCTCAAAACACTACAAGTTTAAAAATAGAGAGAACAGTAAAGTAAAAAACTGTTGCCAGGATACTTGATATATTCTAGCAAAATTATAATTTCAAAATTCCCATTAAACTAGCATTCTTCCGCTAATCTGGTTGATGTTTTTTCTCTATAAACTCATTAATTCCTTCTGACTTCTGACGGAGAATTATAAAAGTACATAAAGCTTTTTGGTAAGCTATTATTATAACTATTCAGAACAGTGAAAACCCCGTCAAAGGTTTATGTGAGCTTAATCTTTGTCCTAAAATATTGGGGCAGTCGTCTAGCTTGGTCTAAAGCCTAGGGCTTGCCAAGAGGATCCCAGCCTGGGGCGCTGGAGATCCGGGGTTCAAATCCCCGCTGCCCCACCAACAAAACAGGAAACAGGATTAAAATGAGGCTGTTTTTGATTTTTAGTATTATCTTTTTGTAGGTTTGGTTGACTAAAACTTTAATTTAAAGTAGGTGTAAAGAAGTAAGAGTTTATGTGAATAATTGTTTTTAGAGGGATTTTGGTCTATGAGGAAGATTGGTTTAGAAGATTTAAGGAATATTGCTGTTGGTGCGTCTGTCTTAGGGGCTGGTGGTGGAGGAGATCCCTATATTGGAAGATTAATGGCTTCTCAAGCCATTGAGGAGTATGGACCTGTAACACTTTTAGACCCGTTAGAGGTTCCGGATGATGCTTTAATAATACCTTCAGCTATGATGGGTTCACCTACGGTGCTTGTTGAAAAAATCCCGAATGGAAAGGAGATTATTGGTGCTTTTAGAGCTTTAGAAAAACATCTTGGGAAAAAGGCTTATGCAACAATGGCTGCTGAAGAGGGAGGAATAAATTCTATGGTTCCTTTAATGGTGGCTGCAACTCTTGGTATACCTATTGTTGATTGTGATGGGATGGGTAGAGCTTTCCCAGAGATTCAGATGGTAACCATGACTATAGGGGGGATTTCTGCTACACCCATGAGTATTGCTGATGAGAAAGGCAATATTCTCCTTTTAGAAACCATAGACAACCTTTGGACTGAAAAATTTTCAAGAAGCATAACTGTAGACATGGGTGGTTCTGCGATGATAGCTCTTTACCCTATGAGTGGAGCTCAACTTAAAAAGTGGACTGTTCATGGTTCAGTTTCTCAAGCTGAAAAAATTGGTTTAGCGATTAGGTCAGCTAGAAAACAAAAAAGAAATCCTATAGAAGCTGTGCTTAAAGAGGTTAGAGGATTTATACTGTTTAAAGGTAAAATTGTTGATGTTTATAGAAGGGTTGTTAAAGGTTTTGCTAGAGGAAGAACAATAATAGATGGTTTTGACGAGTTTGAGGGGAAAAGGTTAACTATAGAGTTTCAAAATGAGAATTTAGTTGCAATAGATGAAGTTAGAGGTGTTATAGCTTCTGTTCCAGACTTAATCTGTATTCTTGAGATGGAGACAGGTGAACCTATAACAACTGAAGGCTTAAAGTATGGTTACCGGGTTTATGTTTTAGGTTTACCTTGTCCAGAGCTATGGAGAACTCCTGAAGGTTTAAAACTTGTAGGTCCAAAATATTTTGGGTATAATGTTGAGTATAAGCCAATAGAAAAAATTTATGGAGGAGAATTAGAAAAATGAGTATTCATCGTTTAGGTATAGATGTTGGTGGAACAAACACCGACGCTGTTTTGCTTGAAAATGAGGGGGTTATTGCAAAAGTTAAGACTCCAACAACCCCAGATGTAACCACAGGAATAATCAACGCTTTAGAAAAGGTTTTAGCTGAGTCCCCAATCCCGCCTGAAGACATAGAGTATGTGATGCTTGGAACAACCCACTGCACTAACGCTATTATTGAAAGAAAAAATCTGTGTAAAGTTGTGGTTGTTAGAATTGGTGCACCAGCATCTTTAGCCGTTAAACCTATGACAGATTGGCCTCCAGACCTAAAAAATGTTATTGGAAACTATGTTTACGTGGTTGAGGGAGGTTATGAGTTTGATGGAAGAGAGATTTCAAAGCTTAACGAGTCAGCTATAAAAAAAATTGCTAAAGAAGTTAAGGGAAAAGTTGAATCTGCGGCAATAACTTCGATTTTTTCACCGGTAAGACCTGAACATGAGTATAGAGCTAGAGAAATTTTTAAAGAGATTTTAGGTGAAGATTTTCCGATTTCCTTAAGCTGTGAAATTGGTAGTATAGGGTTAATTGAAAGAGAAAATGCCACCATTCTTAATGCTGCATTGGTTAAGGTTGCGAAAAGAGCTATTGAGGCTTTTATTCAGGCTATAAGGTCAAGAGGAATTAAAGGTAGACTGTATATAGGTCAAAACGATGGAACTTTAATGTCTGTTGAAAGAGCTTTAAGCTATCCGATTTTTATGGTTGCTTCAGGTCCAGCTAACAGTGTAAGAGGAGCAGCTTATCTTTCAGGTTTATCTGATGGTGTTGTTGTTGATGTTGGTGGAACTACAACCGACATAGGATTCTTAAGTAAGGGTTTTCCAAGAGAAGCTGCAACAAGTGTTGAGATTGGGGGTGTTAGAACAAACTTTAGGATGCCTGACCTTATATCTATTGGGCTTGGTGGTGGAAGTATTGTTCGATTCGTTGATAAAGATGTTTTTGTTGGACCTGAAAGTGTCGGGTATAGGCTTGCATCTGAAGCCTTAGTTTTTGGTGGAAAAACTTTAACAGCAACAGATGTTGCTGTTAGACTTGGAATGGCAAAAATAGGGTTTGTTGAACCTTCAACCATAAGCCTAGAAGATGCCATAAAGGCTAGCAAAAAAATTGTTGAGATGGTTGAAAATGCGATAGATAAGATTAAGCTTAGTCCGGATCCTGTTCCGGTTATAGTTGTTGGTGGTGGAAGTATTCTTTTACCGGAAAAATTGGCTGGTGCTTCAAAAGTTATTAAACCTAAACATTTTGAGGTTGCAAACGCTATAGGTGCAGCAATAGCTCAGGTTAGTGGAGAGGTTGATAGGGTTTTTTCATTAGAGGTTAAAAGTAGGGAGGAGGTTATGGATGAGGTTAAGAAAGCTGCGAAAGAAAACACTGTTAAGGTGGGAGCTAACCCTGAAACGGTGGAAATTGTGGAAGTTGAAGAAATACCTTTAGCTTATCTGCCTGGAAATGCTGTTAGAGTTAGATGTAAAGCTGTTGGAAGTCTAAAAGCTTAAACAAAAAATATTTTATGTTTTTATGTTTTTGTTTAAGTTTCTTTTTTAGCTTTTAGCTGTTTTTCTACCTATTCCTGAAAATAAGGCTTGAAGTGCAGCTGCTACAAGTAAAGCGTCTAAGGCTGGTATTGTTGTTAAAGTTATAACTCCAAGTCCTGTTGGTGGAGGTGTTGTTAAAGCACCAACAACGGAGCCTATTATCCATGCAATTATAGGTGCAACCCTAATAACAGGCAACTCACCAAAGTTTTCCCATTTGTAAAGGTCGCGGTTAAAAACATAATCCACTATGTAAACTCCACCAATCCCCGGAATAATGTAAGCTAGAAACATTAACCAGTTTAAGAAGGCACTATAGATTCCTGCTGCAGCTAAAAATATTCCTAATGCTCCAGCTATAACTGTAAGTTTCCATTTTGGCCATTTTGGGCTTCTAAAAACATTTGATAAGGCTAAGGCTGCTGAATATAGGTTATTGTCGTTGGTTGTCCATTGGGCTAATATTAGTAAAGCCATAGCAGGTAAGCCTAAACCTAAGCCTATCATAACTTTTACAAGATCCCATTCGCCAACAGCATGAGAAAGGATTGCACCTATAGTTATGATAACAACTGTAGCTGTGAAAAAGCCTAAAAGTGCAGCTACAATAACGTGACTTGTTTTTCTAGCATACCTATAAATATCTGGACCTATAGTTGCTCCAACCATGAAAGTCCCAGCAGCAATGGAAATTCCTACACCTAAAGGTAAAGGTTCACCTGGTGGTGGGCTGGCAACAAGTTCTTCCCATGGATGAGTTTGAAGAACAATACCTAGACCTATAGCCATAAGAATAAGCATTAAAGGCACCGCAATTTTACTAAGCCAAGCTATCGCTCTATAGCCTATAACAGCTGTTAAAGTCATTAGGATTCCTCCAATAATTATAAAACCTAATTCACTCCAAGGCTGTCCTGTTAACATCTGGTAGGATGCATTTGCTGTTGCACCAAACATTCCTGTTTGAACAGCGAACCAACCATAACATCCAGCAGCTAAAACTAAGGCTATGATTATGGAGCCATAGTTTCCAAAAGCATATCTTGAAACAAAGGCTGTTGAAAGCCCTGTTCTAAAACCAATTATCCCTGTACAAATGTTTATGGTTGTTGAGATAACATACCCTAAAGCTGTTGCTATGATAGCATCATAAACTGTAAAATGGTAACCCATAACTCCACCAAACATTAAAGCAGCTAGACATGCAGCTATACCAGCCCAAACAGAGGCCATCTCAAGCCAGCCACGACGAGCATCTAAAGGGACCGGTTCACGTTCATAGTCAACAAGCTTTTTTTCAGGCTTAGACATCTCAACCACAGAAGTAATACTTTATACGCTTTTCAAATTTATTTTTTTCTGTACAATTTTAGGCAAACGGCATAAAACAAACCAGATAAATACTTAAAAAGCTAAAAAACTTAAAATTAGAGGTGGAATTTTGAGGATACTTGTTATTCTACCAATTTTAAGGCATGAGGTTTATGAGGAAATAACCTACAAAGAACTAAGCCAAGTTGCGTCTAAAGAAACCGAAATTAAGGTTGTAAGTCTTGAAAAAGGTCCAGCATCGATAGAGTCAGCATACGATGAGGCTTTAGCAATTCCTGGAATTTTAGATTTAACCTTAAAAGCTGAGAAAGAAGGGTATAATGCTGTAATAATAGACTGTATGGGTGATCCAGGTTTAGAGGCTGCAAGAGAAATCGTTAAAATTCCTGTTGTTGGTCCCTGTCAAGCATCTATAGCTCTTGCCTCAATGTTATGTGCAAAGTTTTCAGTTGTAACAATCTTAAAAAATGTTGTTCCACTTTTCCATGAATTAACAAAAAAATATGGGGTAACAGATAAAGTGGTTTCGGTAAGATGTATTGATGTTCCTGTTCTTGAACTAGAGAAGAATATAGAGAAGGTTAGGTCTCTTCTCCTCTCTGAAAGTAAACAAGCAGTTGAAAATGATGGTGCTGAAGCAATAGTTTTAGGTTGTACTGGGATGATTGGTTTAGCTGAAGAAATAAGACAAAAATTAGGTGTTCCTGTAGTAGACCCAGCACCAACAGCTCTTAAGATGGCTGAAGCAATGATAAAACTAGGGGTTTCACACAGTAAAATTACCTATCCAAAACCCCCAGAAAAAACTAGAATAATTTAACCTTAGTATCAAAATTCTTTTTAAAGTTAAGCTAAATTTATAGGTTAGAATCTTTGGAGAAATTTGGCTTGAACCTTACGGCTATTATTTTAGCTGGAGGTTATGCTAAGAGGCTTTGGCCACTCACAAAAAACAAACCTAAACCTTTACTTCCAGTTGCTGGAAAACCAATCCTAGAATATGTTTTAGAGAAAATTATGGAGCTTAATATTAACCGTATAATCTTATCAACAAACATGAGGTTTAAAGCTAACTTTGAAAAATGGTTAGAAGATTATGGGTATAAGGAAGTTAAGGTTGTTGCTGATAGGTCTTATAGAGAGGAAGAAAAACCTGGTGCTGTTAAAGCTTTAGCTGAACTAACCCAAAACATCCAAGACGATTGTTTAATCCTAGCAGGAGACAACATCTTCACTTCAAGCCTAAAAAACATGGTTAAAACCTATAATAGGATTAATGCCCCGATGGTCGCGCTTTACAACATCAAAAACCTAAAACTTGCTAAAAAGTTTTCAACAGCAATTCTTGACCAAAACAACAGAATCATAGAGTTTATTGAAAAACCAACAAAACCCAAAACCACTCTAATAGGAACATGCATCTATATTCTTCCAAGAAAAACTTTACCAAGAATAGGGGAATATATCGTTAAGGGTTTTGGGAGAGATGAGCCT
>QMXD01000060.1 GCA_003661965.1 Candidatus Hecatellales archaeon | reverse complement strand
ATTCCCTTGATTCGGGTTCATCCATGTCTTGTATCCTAGTTCCTTAAGGATCTGACAGATTCTGTGGGGTAGGAGTCTCCCAACTGATTTACGATACTTGTCCTCTTTAACAGGATACTTCTGCCTTAATGTAGTGGTTAGACAAATTGTTCTCTGAAAATTATAATTCATTAGCATGGTTTACACGCCCAATAACGAAAGCATCCTCTAATCTGTTTCAATTCTGAAGTTATCATGACGCCAGAATCTTCTGCCAGTATGTTTTTTCTTCTTTGTCCTGCTCTATTCTTTGACGGAAGCGATGTGGATCTGAGATGTGGTCAATGATAGCTTCTTCCAGTTTATTTCTCAGTACATCTGGTGGAAGAGCATCCAATTCCACGCCGTAGTCGATGCCATACTTTTGAAAATACCAGTCTTTTCTTGGATCGCCCTTTTGTTTTCCTTCTCTAGTTTTGGATGGGTTTCTTGGTAAGTTGTATTGTTCGATGTCATCTCTTGTTAATGCTATCTCTTTTACAGTTACTGGAACTTTAAGATCGCTGAATCTCTCCCGTAGGTCTCTTGGAATGTCTTTGCCACTTGGGTCCAAATCTCCAAAATAGAGAATCACTATCTCTTGATTTTCTCTTGACTCAAATCTTTTGACAGCTTCCCAGATCTCTGACCAAGATTGATATCCGCCCCCAATACATAAATGTACATCGAAGGAATTTGTGATTGGATAAAAGATTCTTCTTAGTGTTCGTTTTTCCAGCCATACTTCAACATAATACTGCTGGTCTTTCCACCAATCACTACGGTATTGATTAATGGCTGCTCCAATTATTTCTTCAATTGAGTCCCATGAGGGTGTTTTTTCTGCTTCACGGGTATCATCTATGATTTTATCGAATGGTATCAGTCCAGCAAGTCTTGCATTCTTGCATATCCGAACTATTCTGTCATACTCATGTTCGTTATTTTCGATTGTTTGATTGCTGACAAGACCATAAAAGATCTGCCTTACAGTCACTACGTCGTGTAAATTTACAAAGTTTATTATTTCTTTCAGTAGAGAGTAGGATGAAACCAGTTTCATATATTTGCTATCCTTAGGTTTAGTAGAGGGCTCCCATGATCTATAAACAGGTCCTTCAATCCTAAGACCTAGCTTTTCACAAATTTTATACTGTCTCTCGAATTCCTCAATGTCGCCAATCTCTCTATCTATGTCACTTATCGACATCTAATTTAGCCTCCTTAGACTCTTCAGATCCTGAATGTAGGATGCAATAAGATCGTCCACCGGCACCTTTGGAGATTGACTGCATAATTTCCAAACTTTTAGATTGGTGACATCAATCAGAACTTGTGAAGATTCCGTGGAAGTATGTGTTTCATGTGAAACGCCGCCTTCTTTTAAGTTACGGGCAATCTCCTCAGCTTCCCTTACACTTAAGTTGTTTTTAATGATTACTTCGACTGCTTTTTCTTGATCGTCAGGTTTTAGAGATAGAATAGCTCTCGCATGCCCCTCACTAAGAACACCCTTTTTCAGTTTTTCTTTAACCAAATCAGGTGATTTTAAAAGTCTCAGTTTGTTACTTACATATTCTCGGCTTTTGCCAAGTCTCTTTGCTAACTCTTCCTGAGTATAACCACATTCCTTAATTAATCTCTTATATGTCTCGGCTTCTTCAACTGGATCTAAGTCTTCTCTATGCAGATTTTCAATCAGTTGTAATTCAAGTTTTTCAGCTCCACTAATCTCCTTTTTCCAAACTATAGCTTTTATCGTTGTCTGTCCAGCTATTTTGCAGGCTCTCCAGCGTCTTTCTCCAGTAATAATCTGATATTTTTCATCCTCAATGGGCTTGACAAGTATGGGCTCTAGAAGACCATGCTGTTTAATGGATTCTGCAAGTTCTTTAAGGCTTTCTTCATCAAATTTCTTTCTAGGCTGATCAGGATCTGGAATTATCTTGTCAACAGGTATCTTTTGAATTTCACCAGATTCTTTCTCAAATTGAGTTAGTTCAAATCTCACATAGTTAGCAATTTCCATACTAACTCCACTCCATCGTACTATCGAACTTAAACAAAAACCCTTATATAAATGATTCGCCATTACCATACTAAGTGTGGAGTTGAAAAACATGTTGACTCCAGGTGAAATTAAGATCTTGCTGGCGTTAGAAAGAAGAGACATGGTAGGTCCAGGGCTCTATATTAATGATGTTAAAGTTCCGATTGGAATATCCTTTACTGAACTGCTCAAAGAAACGGGTCTTTCAAGGTCAGTACTCTCTGGTTACCTTAAGAATTTGCAAAAATTAGGCTTGATCAGACGGAATATTGATACCCGTAGATACTATCTTGTAAGAGAAAACGGCAAGATTGCTCTCAAAATCGTACATATCATAGAGAAGCTAAACGATCTAATTGTAAGCAGAAGATTCGAGCCTTTATCTTCATACGAGACATTGATAGACCAAATTTACGAAACAACTAAACAGATCCATAAAAAAGTAGTTAAAGGAGGAAGAGATCTCTCGGATTTTGTTTCACATGAAACAAAAGAAAAAGCATGAACAATGCCTACCCATTCGTCCTTATTTCTTGCAGATTTGTGGAAATAAACTCCCGTTGTTAGCTGCTGGTATCAGAAAGAACTGGTAATAAAGAAAACTTCAATACATTGTAGAAGTTATTGTGGAATTTCGTGAATTAGTTGCTAGAATTTAAAGCACTAGTGTATTTTTCGTTATCGAGCAAGCTTTTAGTAACTATTCTGAGGCTATTTTAGTTACTGGCATAGTAACTGTTTGAGATTTGCTAATTTTAGTTGCTAGCAGCTGCACAGAGATTTCCGATATGAGAATTGCAATTCTCAGAGATAGGTATCATTTCTCTCTCATCCCTCTCGTGATATGTAATAATAAGAGGGGAGACCCAGTAAACAAAACCACAGCAGCTAATACTTAGGGTTTTAGTTGCTACCAATTCCCAGAACTCTTGTCCTTGTATTGCAGAAAATGTTTAAATGTTATATCCAGAGATACAAAAACTGATTGGCCGACTGACATTACTTAACGTGGGATGAGGGGATGTGTCTCTAAGAAAATTAATTGTTGCATTTCTTTTGTTTAGTATGTTTTCATTAGCATCTAGTAGTAGGTTTTTACCAAGAGTTTTTGCTAATGGGAGTTCAGGTACTTATGTTGGCGGAATAATTTGGGAAAACACTACATGGACACTAGAGAACAGCCCATACATCATAACTGAAACTGTGCAAATACCTGAAAGGATTACCCTTACTATTGAACCAGGCGTTGTTATTAATGCTGGACCTGGAATACGGAACATGTTTTTAGTTCACGGAGAAATTTATGCTCATGGCACAGCTGATAAGATGATCACATTTAATGGCGAAGGACGTTCCAATTTCTTCAGTGCTAAAGGATCCGAAATGGATGCTTTTGTAGATTTAGAACATTGCATAATTAAAAACGGACTTAGTTTATGGCCTCCAACAGGGCATGTTCAGTATGGACACTTCATTTTGAGATATTCAAAACTGATTAACTTAAGCAGTTACTCATATGTATGGTATCCTAGAAGTGATGTTTATATTGAACACAATCTTTTCGTAGACTCGGCTGGCTTTTCTATCGGGCATAATGGGCCAAGCGTTTATATAAGGTACAATCTTTTCATTAGAAATGTAGGAGTTCTTGTTGAAAATTGGGCAAGCTATTCCGGACAAACTGTTGTTCAGTATAATTCGTTTATTGATACGTCTGGAATTGTTCTAAAACTGCCATCAGGTTATGACCATGCTGCTATGATTGCGACAGAAAACTATTGGAGCACGACAGGCACTGATGTCATCGATTCGATGATTTACGACAAGAATGACGATATAACATGTGCAGGTTTTATTGAGTATTTGCCGATTTTAACTGAGCCTCATCCAGACACTCCAACTCTACCTCTCATAGTCAACTTTACCTATTCTCCGTCTGTACTTTATGCTAACTCAACGGTTATCTTTGATGCTTCTGCAAGCTATGGACCTTACAGCTGTATTGCAAATTACACATGGGATTTCGGTGATGGTAATAAAACTACGCTGATGGCACCAATTATTACACATAATTATGCAAATCCTGGAAGCTATGAAGTAATTTTAACAGTTACTGACGAATTTGGGTTCAAAAACAGTACATCAACAACTATTGTTGTGCTTCGAGATAATAATCCGCCACTTACTACTCATGATTATGACGGCTTATGGCACAACAAGGACTTTATGATAACTTTATCTTCAATAGACAATGAGACTGGTGTTGCTGAAAACTACTATAGAATTAATGACGGTCCTGTTAGGGCTGTTAGCGTTGATGGTCAGCCGGTCATAACAACTGAAAGTGCTACCAATACTTTAGAGTATTGGAGTGTAGATAATGCAGGTAACGAAGAGGAACATCATATTTTAACTGGTATAAAACTGGATAAGATTCCACCATCGTCTTCCCTTGCTAAGAGTGGCAGTTTAGGAGAGAATGATTGGTATGTCTCCGATGTTATTGTGTCTGTCAATTCAGCAGATAGTCTTTCGGGAATCAATAATATAAAGTACAGTTTTGACAATGTTTCTTGGACACAATACACCGATCATATAATCATCTCGAACGAAGGAGAAACAACCGTCTATTATAGGGCCATTGATAATGCAGGTAACATAGAACCAGCAAAAACAGGTTTAATTAAGATTGATAAGACTATTCCAGTAGCTAATGCTGGTTCTGATTGTATCGTTATGGTTGGGGATTCCATAGTTTTTGATGCTAGTAATTCGACAGATAATATTGGTATAATGAGTTATGAATGGGATTTCGGTGATGGAACAACAGGAACAGGAATGCAAGTTACTAAGTCCTATTCAAATCCGGGAACATACACTGTAACATTAACTGTTAAGGATGCTGCTGGAAACACAGCTATTGCTACATTGACTGTGACTGCGAAGGATTGGCTATCCGTGAACCTTCCATACTTAATAGCAGAAGGAGGCTTAGCAATAGTAGCTATAGCATTGGCAGTATGGGTGATAAAAAGACGCAAATAACGAATTTCCAAGTACAACAGCTGTAACATCAGAACTGATTAGTTATTGACAGAGTGGTTTTGTTTACATGCCCTTAGAGAGCATGTTACATACTCAAATGTTTCGATTTAGTTACTAAAATTTGGTCAGGAGTAGTAGTATCAACATCTGTAAACCACTTCCGTAAATTTCGGAGTCAGGTTACAATTCCTTTTTTATCTCTTGCTTTTTCTATTCGTTTATTTTATAGTAGCTATAAGGTTTGGATATTGATTCCTATATTTACATACCCTGATAGATGAATACATATCACAAACTAACCTCAGGATACCAGCACAGTTACTGTACAAAAATGGCTAATTTGCTCAGCTGCTATAACACAGCTACTGTCAGGGTATGCAAATGACAATAACATGAAGCATAGAGCCTACAGCAGCTAACACGGGATCTCTAGTTAATATGGAAGTTCACTATTTCCACATTAACGATAAAGTCATCTTCGTTAGTTGTTTTTTCTAATTCTCATCGGAATCCCGTTCATTTATTTAGTTGCTATGCGGCGTACAAGGATCCTGAAGATATCCAGAAATTTTGTCCATTTCTCTCATAGAGGCATTAATAGAGGATATTATTAATGCATGGGTCTTATTTCTTCCTTCTACATGATAGTTCTAGCAAAAATCGCCTCTTATGCTTTCAAGATCGTTAGTAGCTGTGATAAGTTCACATCATCTCTACATTTTAGGTTATCTTTTTCTGTTATTTTCTGAGAAGTCACCATAGCCGTTCTATATTCTGTAATAGTTACTAACCCGGTATCTATGTAAGAATCTTGAATTAATTTTCCTTGAGTAATCTCCATCTGATCATTTGCATGTTCGTTTAGTGACTAAAACCACATCTGATCTGTCTGTGAAATATGCTCTAAATTTGCCTATTTACCTTCTAGTATTAGTAATCGGGGTTATTATGGTTCATATTATTCATTATTTGTTTATTTATGATAGCTTACATGCAAAATAGGCTTATTTCGGTATATGATACACAAACCTTATATGAGATCTCATTATAAATAGATACACAAACAGGGGTGGAATGATGAATGGTACAAGTAATCTGCATTAAATGTGGAAGGGAAGGGAGCTTAACAAAGAAACAAACAGTATCCAAGGGCATAACCTACGAATACTGGTACGTAGAACATCACATAGGAAACAAGATCAAATGGTGTTACTTAGGTAAATTCGAAAAGCTACCAGAACAGTACAAGCAGCTGATACACAAAGATACACAAACAGATACACAAAAAATTAATAACGCAGAAAACATTAATTTAAGACCCTTTCATGAAAATAAGGTAGATAATCTATGGGCCGGTAGTTCAGCCTGGAATGAACGCCTGACTTGCACT
>QMXD01000059.1 GCA_003661965.1 Candidatus Hecatellales archaeon | reverse complement strand
GAACATCCTCAAAAAAATTTTGAAAACATATTTCTGAAGCTTTCCCAAAACCAACAATTAAAGGAGTATTTTCAACACCAAGCCAAAACTGTTGAAACCCTATAGGACCCTCAAAAAGACGGCTAACTTTTATTCCCTCCTTAACATAGAGAACACTCACCCCTCTAGGACCCTGAATCTTATAGCTGCTTATGGTTGCAAGGTCGACACCCAAATTTTTCACGTTAAAATCTATCCTACCATAGGCGTCTGAAGCGTCGGTATGAAAAACTGTTTCAGAGTTTTTCTCCTTAACCTTTTCCACTATCTCCTTGATAGGCTGGATTGTTCCGATTTCAGGGTTTACTGTGGCTAAGCTTACAAGTATGGTTTCTTTATCGATGTTTTTTAGAAGTTCATCTTCCTTGATGAAGCCTTCATCATCAACAGGGACCTTAACAACCTTAAAACCCTCTTTACCCAAAAAGTCTGAAATGAGGTCTATAGTTACAGGTTCACTGTTTGAAATAACAATTTTTTTACCCCTACCCTTATAATGTAAAGCAACACCAACCAAGGCAATATTGTTTGCTTCAACTTCGCTACCAACAAAATTTATTTCTTCAGGTGAGGATGCACCCAAGTATTTAGCAGTTTTTTCTGCAACATCCAAAATTGTTTGGTAGGCTTCCCATCCCTGTTTATGGGTTAAGGTTGGATTACCATAAGCCTTCTCACAAAAATATGGAAGCATCTCCTTAACAACTTCAGGAAAAATGGGACTTGAGTTTTCAAGGTCAAGATAAACCTCCCTTTCCACCTTCCCGTGAGCCTCAAGAATCTCTTTAACACTCTTAACCATACCTATCCACCAGCTGAACGTGAAATCTCCCTAATAACAGATAAAAACTTTTCCACCTCCTCAACCTTATTGTAAAGGTAGGTTGAAACTCTAACAGTCCCCTGAGGCTTACCAAGAATATGTCTAACAAGAGGATGAGCACAATGCATACCAGACCTTACAGCTATCCTAGCCGTAGAATCAAGAACCAAGGCTACATCGTTAGGGCTAAAACCAGAAACGTTAAAAGATGTAACTCCAAGCTTAAACTTTGGCTCAGGACCATAAACCTCAACCCTAGGAGTCTCCACTAAACCCTCATAAATCTTCTTAGAAAGAATTTTTTCATGCTCCTCTATGTTTTCAACACCTATAGAGGTTAAATATTCGATAGCAGCCTTTAACCCTATAACCTCAGCAATAGGAGGAGTTCCAGCCTCAAACTTTGAAGGGTCATCTTTTAGCTTAAAAGTTTCAGGTTCAACAAGTTCAACAGTCCCCCCTCCAACATAAAGAGGATCTAAAGTTTTCATTAGCTCCTCACGAATGTAAAGACCACCTGAACCTGTAGGTCCACACATTTTATGTCCTGAAAAGGCGAAAAAGTCGCATCCAAGACTTTTAACGTCTATTTTCATGTGGGGTGTTGATTGGGCTCCATCAACAAGTATTAGGGCTCCATGTTCATGGGCTATTTCTGCAACTTCTTTTACTGGTGTTATAACACCTAAAACGTTTGAAACATGGGTTAATGCAACAATTTTTGTGTTGTCGTCTATAGCCTTTTCAAAGTCTGTTAGGTTGAATAAGCCTTGAATATTGGGTTTAACAAGTTCAACTTTTACACCATAACGTTCTTTACAACGTATCCAAGGTAAAAGGTTTGAGTGGTGTTCTAGAAGTGTTGTAACAATTTTTTCTCCCTTTTTAAAACTTAAACTATGAGCAACAATGTTTATGGCTTCTGTTGTATTCTTGGTAAAAACTATTTCATCTGGAGATTTTGCACCTAAAAAGTTTGCAACAGTTTTTCTTGTGTTCTCATATTCTTCGCTTGCCCTCTGGGAAAACTCGTAAAGCCCTCTTTCAATGTTTGAACGGTATTCAAGATAATATTCAAACATTTTGTCTAAAACAATTTTTGGAGTTAAACTGCTGGCAGCACTATCCAAATAGATAACTCCTTTTTTAAGTACCGGAAAATCCTCTCTAACCTTTTCAACGTTAAACATTTTTCTTCCAACATGGTAAACTTAATATTCCTAGAGGATTAACCTCTCCAAAAACATCAAAAATTATAAACTTTTTCAAACCTTTTTTATCCTTTACCTGTCATCTTAAGCGCTTCCGCAAGCTTTTTAAGGTATTCTCTATAAGCCTTTTTTCCTTTCTCTGTTAGCTCGTAAAGGGTTTGAGGTTTTCTTCCTACAAACCTTTTTCTAACCTTTAGGTATCCCTCATTTTCTAAAGCTTTTAGGTGGGTAGCCATATTCCCCTCGGAGGTTTTTATTATCTTAAGAAGACTGTTAAAATCTTTTTTGCCTGTGTGAAAAAGGATGGTTACAATTGCAAGTCTAACCTTTTCATGGAGAGTTTTATCTAAACCTATGATAGCCTCAGCAATTCTTTCAGCCTCAGTCAACCTTTACACCTGTCATAGTGATTTTCTTAAACTCACGGTAGTCTTTTAAACCCACAAGAATCCAGCCTAAACCCAAGGTTAAAGCAAAACCAAGCCAAGCATAAATAAAACCATAGTAGGCTACAACAACAGCAGCACCACACATGGTTAAACCTATCCACCTATAAGCCCTAGACTCTAGGAACACACCCTGAACCATACATCCAATACCATCAAGCAAAAGCCAACCTGTCAAAATCAAACCTGAAACAGCAATCGGAGACATCGATAAAAGAATCATTTGCCACAGCTTAGAATGAAAAACGATTATCATGTAGGGTATACCACCACCAAAAACCACCATACCCCACATAGCACCAACCTTTCTTCCAAGCCAACCCCCAGAATAGCCAAACCTTCTCCTAAAATAGCCTGTTAAAACCCCTGCCACACTAAGCAAACCAGCCAAAACCCAAACACCAAAATACCATTGGAAACCAGTCAAAACCATAACCTGATAAACAAGAAAACCAACAAAAACAGCCACACCCCAAATCATTGTTATAAGACCATGAGCCTTTGTCTCAGCCCTAATTAACGCACCAAGCTTCTCCAACAACTCAATCCTTTCCATAACCTCAGACTTAGCCATCCTGACACCGTAGTAAAGAGTACTTCGTCATTTATAAAACTTTTTTACAAAAAGTACTTTATTATTCAGACTAGATAAGCTGTCATAGAAACGATAGTACAAAAGTTTATGTTTGCCTTAAAAGTCTACAGCTTCCTAGTCTCCGTTGCCCCCTGTCCTTCCGCTTCTTCTACCGTGACAGAAATTAGTTTTATGTTTCCCCATTTTAACTCTCCTGTTTCCTCCAATTTTTTGATTAGTTTTTGACAGTAGTCTTTGGCAAGTTCTTCGCATGTTGAATCCTTAATGTCTAGTTTAACCACATCACTTTTAGGGAAAACATATGTTTTCTTTTCTACGGTCTCAATTTTAATTGAGTCATTTTCCTCGGTAATTTTTAGTAGAGGGTTTTTAAGGGGGAGAAGAAACTTATGGTCGTATTCTTCACACAGTTTTTTGGCTATAGCCTTTAAACTAAGAAAATTGATTACCATTTTATCTTTACGTGGTTCCCCCTCTACACAAATTTTTACCCTATAATTATGCCCATGAAGCCTTTCACAAAAACCTTCTCCCACCAAAAAATGGGCTGAAGAAAATTCCATATCTGGTTTTTCAAGGTTTAGCTTCACAATCCCACCAAACTAAAATTTGATGCGGGGGGTGGGATTTGAACCCACGAACCCCTACGGGACAGGATCCTCATTCCTGCGCCTTTGACCTGGCTTGGCAACCCCCGCATGTTTCTGTTAGGGATATTTTTGTTGTTGGTTTTTAATGTTTTTGGTTTTAGGGGGAAAACTATTTTTGTTTTTGTTTATTTTTTTGGTATTGGTTGGTTTGGCTTGAAGGTTGACCTTAAGCTTCTTGAAAGGATTGTTAGGGAGGTTAGGTTTAGGGTTAGACCTTTAGTTGGTAAGGTTGAGGCTTGGAGGGTTATGGGTGCTGGTGCTGGTGGAGACCAAACAAGGTATATTGACCTTGTTGCTGAGCAAACTGTTTTTGATTTTCTTAAGGAGAATGGTGTTAAGTGTTTTGTTGTTGGTGAGGAGACTGGCTTTAGGGAGGTTTTAGGTGGAAACCCTAACCTATACTTTATAGTCGACAGTTTAGATGGAACCTATAACGTTTTACATGAAATACCTTTTAATGCTATTTCTTTGGCTGTTGCTGATAAACCAAAACTTTCAGCTGTAAAGCTTGGTGTTGTTGCAAGTTTAACAGATGAAATGTTTTTTTCAGCTGAGAAGGGTTTAGGTGCAAAACTTAACGGTAACCCTATTAAACCCTCCAAGGAGGAAAAAATCGAGGATGCTTTGGTTAGTGTAAGCTTTACACCAAACAAGGATTTTCTTAGAAGGGTTTCTGGTGTTTTAGAGAATGTTGTTCATGTTAGACATTTTGGGGCTAATGCTTTAGAGGTTTGTTTTGTTGCGTGTGGAAGGCTTGATGCTGTAATAGATTTAAGGGGGAAGCTTAGGGTGACAGATGTTGCTGCTGCCTCCCTAATTCTTAGGGAGGCTGGTGGGTTTATTGTTGATGAGAGGGGTTTCCCTCTTGATAGTCCTGCTGATAGTCCAGAAAAAAAGGTTTCTATGGTTGCTGCTGGAAACAAAAAACTTTTGGATAAGCTTCTTTCCTTGCTGGGGAAACCCTAATCTTTTATTGTTTCAAGTATGCTTACAACATTCCATATTTTTGTTCTTGTGTAGGGTGGCATGTTTGGGTCTTGGGAAATTTCGTCAAGAATTGATATTGCGTCAGCAGACCTAACAGCATAGGTTTTTGCTGTGTTTTGTAAAACATCCATGGCTTCTTTAGCTGCTCTTCTAATGTTTCTTGGGGTTGTTGTATCCTCAGAAATATCTTTTAATATACTCATGGCTTGGTTTAGGCTTTCCTCGTAAATTTCAGCTTTTTTTCTCCGTCTAGCCAAACCTCCCAACTCCTATAAGCCTTACAGGTAAACAAAAACCTCAAATCTAAGAATATTCTATGGTTTCATTAGTCTAATTAGCTTTAGTTTAATATTTAAATTATGCTTAACATGGAAGGTAGGATTTTGGAGTCAAACGTTAAAAAGATGGCTGAAGCCTTAAAAGCAGGAGCAACAATGCTTGAGGAGTCATGTCCCCAATGTAGTTCACCGCTTTTTAAGTTGCCTTCAGGTGAAATCTACTGTCTTACATGTAACCGTAGGGTTATCCTTGTTAAAAGTGACGAGGAAGCTTTAGAAACAGGAACACCAGCAGCCTTAAACCTACTAGAGGAAACCCTTGTAAAAAAGCTTTTAGAGTTGGAGCAGAAAATCAGGGTTGAAGAGGATACAAAAAATCTTCAAAACCATCTAAACCTAACCTTAAGCTATTTAGAGGCTTTAGAAAAGATTAGAAGGATAAAAAGGTAAACTCTTAAGTCTCTATTCCTCCAACCTAAACCTCCATGCACACCAATACTCTTTTGGATGGGGGTCTGGTGGGCAGCCTAAACATTCAACCCTAATTTTTGGGTTTATGGTTTCAGCAAACCTTTTAAAGTATCCTAGACCTACGGGTTTACATGGGAAAACAGGTCTTCCACTTCTAACTCTTGCCATTTGTGGTTTACATTCAACTATCCTTAAAACAGCCTCATTTTCACCCTTTTTCTCAAACTCGAATTTTACTATACGCATAAACGGAGAGTTTTCAAGGGTTTTGGTGAGGGTTTCGATGTTTTCACCCTTTAAACCCAAAGTTTCCCTAAGAATTTTAGCCTCTCTTGAAGCCATGTTTTCCCATGCTATCCTATCTATTTCTGTTGCAACATCAACACCAAACTTATCCTCAACAGTTAAAAACCAGAAACCATCCAAAATTTGGAGGATTCTAGCATAAGCCTTTAACAGGTCAAAAAGTTTTTCCTTTGAAAACTCTTCAAACAAACCTTCCACCTTTAAAGTTTTTTATGGAAACAGTAGAGTTATTGTTTATATCTGGATGTTAATAAAAATTTTTAAGTAACGGTTAAGGGTTAGGGTTGATGCTATGGAGGTTAAAAAAGTTTCCCCAAACGTCTACATGGTAGACCTAGAACCTCCAATTGAAGGATTTGAAAGGTTTTTAGCATCCTACATTGTTTTAGGAGAAAAAGTTTTGGTTGTTGAGGTTGGACCCAGCTCGTCGGTTGAAAGCATTATTAAAGCTTTAAAAAGTTTGAATATAGGTTTTGATAGGGTTGGTTATGTGGCTGTTAGCCATATCCATTTAGACCATAGTGGTGGTGCTGGAGCTCTCCCAGAAAAACTGCCAAACGCAAAGCTTGTTGTTCATGAGGTTGGTGCCCCACACATTATTAATCCTCAAAGACTTTTAGATAGTCGTCTTCGTGTTTTGGGTGAGAAGCTTATAAAAATGTATGGTGAGGTTAAACCTGTTCCAGAGGAGAAGGTTTTGGTTGGTAAG
>QMXD01000058.1 GCA_003661965.1 Candidatus Hecatellales archaeon | reverse complement strand
CCTATGATATAGAATATAACCGTCAAATTTTTCAACGTTAATCTAAAACCTTACTTAGCCTATCTAACTTTAAAAAACTTTTTTACATTTTAGGTTACATAGGTTAACCAGTCTTCATATTCATGGTTTTCACCCCTAACAGCCTTCAAATACTCCGACTGAATTTTTAGGGTTATTTTTCCAGGTTTACCATCACCAATTTTTTTACCGTCAATTTCACATATGGGGACAACCTCTGTTGCCGTTCCTGTAAAAAACACTTCATCAGCATCATAAAGCATCTCTTTTGTTATATCCTCCTCCCTAACCCCATATTCAAGGTTTTTTGCAATTTTTATTATGCTATCCCTTGTTATACCAACAAGAATACTTGCATGTTCCGGTGGTGTCAGAAGCACACTATCTTTAACTATAAAAACGTTTTCACCAGGACCTTCAGAAACATATCCTCTAACATCAAGCATTATAGCCTCATCATATCCGCTTTTTAAGGCTTCAACCTTTGCAAAAATAGAGTTTAGATACATACCTGTTGCTTTAACGTTTGAAGGTAAAACGTTTGGTGGAAACCTACGGTAAGACGAAATTCTTGCTTTTACACCCTTCCTTAAGCTTTCCTCTCCAAGATAGGCTCCCCAAGGCCATACTGCGATAGCAACCTCTACAGGGTTTTTTAGGGGGTTTAAACCCATTTCACCATAACCTCTAAAGGCTATAGGTCTAATATAGCATTCGTCTAGGTTGTTTAGCTTGATAAGCTTTAGAATAGCATTACAAAGTTCTTCTTGGCTGTAGGGGATTCCTATTAGGCATTGTTTGGCTGAATGGTAAAGTCTTTTTATATGGTTTTCAAGCCTAAAAACAGCTGGTCCTTTAACGGTTTTATAGCATCTTATCCCCTCGAACACTCCGCTACCGTAGTGGAGGGTGTGGGTTAAAACATGTATTTTTGCATCTTCCCATCTGAGAAACTTACCGTTCATCCACACATATTTTGTTTCTTTTATTGACATTTTAAAACCGCCAAATACTATATACAGTATTCAAAAGATTTAAAAGTTCAACTTTAAATGTAAGTTTTTATGGAGGTTTGGGTTGTTATCCCAGTTAGAAGGCTTAAAAACGCTAAAAGTAGGCTTTCAAAAGTTTTGGATGAAAGGTTGAGACGTGAGTTTAGTGTAAAAATGTTTTTGGATGTTTTAGATTCTGTTGTGAGTTGTGGGAGTGTTAAAAGGGTTTTGGTTGTAACCCCAGATACGGATGTTTTAAAGTTTTCAAGGAGTTTTGGTGTGGAAACCCTTTTTGAAGAGTTTGAGGAGGGTGTGAATAAGGCTGTTTTTAAAGCTTTAAACCACTGTGTTAGGGAAGAATTTTTACCTATAGTTGTTTTACCTTCTGATGTTCCACTTCTCCAGCCTGAGGATTTGGATAGGGTTGTTAGGATGGGTTGTAGGGAACCCTCTGTTGTTATTTCACCTTCTTTAAGGTTTGATGGGACAAACCTTCTTTTTTTAAACCCTCCAAACATCCTTAAAACCTTCTATTATGAGCAAAACAGCTTTTTTTCCCATTTGGCTGAATGTTTTAGGTTGGGTGTTAAGGTTTCGGTGTATGTTTCTAGGAGGATAATGTTGGATGTTGATTGTTATGAGGATTTGGCTGAGTTTTTAAGGCTTGGTGAAGGAAAAAACTCCTATAGGTTTCTTAGGGAGAAAGGTTTAAAACTTTTAGGGTGAATTTTGCAAGTCTTTCCTCGTCTTCAAGGTTTTTCATTAGAATGTTTGTTTGAAAACATTTTATTCCAAGCTTTTCTATTTTACCAACATATTTTTTGTCTGTTTTATGGATAACTATTATGTCTAGAAACTCCTTGTAGAGTTCTGCCACCGTGTAGGGTGAAACCTTTAAACCTAAACTTTTCATAAGTTTTCCTGCTGGACCGCTTACAGGAGAATCTCCTATGATTGGTGAGATAGCCAAAACTTTTGCTTTAGTCTTTTTTAGGGCTTCAACCATTCTTGGTATTGCTAAAATTGGTTTTATGCTTGTTATGGGGTTTGCTGGACTTATTATGATAGCGTCAGATTCAGCTATGGATTTTAAGGCTTTAGGGTTTGGTTTTGCTTTTTCAACCCCCTCATATATTATGTTTAAAACTTTTGGTTTACCATGTTTTTTAACCCAAAACTCTTGAAAATGTATTTTCCCCTTAGAGGTTACTATTCTTGTTTCAACCCAATTGTTGGTTGCAGGGAGAATTTCTGTTTTTACACCAAGCTTTTTGGCTAGGGTTTTTGTTGCCTCTGTTAGGTTTAACCCTTCCATGATTAGGTTTGTTCTATAAATGTGGGTTGCAAGGTCTTTGTCTCCAAGGTTAAACCATGGGTTTAAACCATACCTTTTAAGCATTTTCTGGAAGTTAAACGTGTCTTTAGCTATACCCCAACCTTTCACCCTATCCAAGATACCTGCAAACATGTAGAGGATTGTGTCTAGGTCTGGACATATTGTAAGCCCATAAAGCCTAATATTATCTCCAACGTTAACCACTACTGTAAGGTTTTTTTGCGGAACTGCTTTTGCTAAACCTCTAACAAACTTTGCTGAGCCTGTTCCACCAGCAAAAACTGTTATTTTCAAGGTTTAACCCTTTAAAGGGAAAGATAGTTTAAAACTGTTTTTAAAGCCAATTCTGTCCCCCAAACAAGGTTTTGAATTTCCTCATACTCGTTTTCCACATGGGCTTGTCCTGGTGTTGTTGGACCCATACAGATGGTTGGGATTTTAAGTTGGTTTGTTAGGGTTGCTGCATCAACCCATCCTTTGGCTATAGAAATTTTGGGTTTAAACCCTAAGCTTTTAGCAGACTTTTCTGCTGCTTTTACAATCGGGTTTTTTAGGTTTAAAAGGTATCCTTGACGGTAAACGAATTTTACAACCTTAAAATCTTTTTTAAGGGTTCTTTTTATAAAGCCTCCAATCCTTTTTTCAGCTTTTGTTTTATCTTCTTTTGGTGGTGCCCTATAGTTTAAGGTTAGCCTGCATAGGTCAGGGATTCTTGTAGCCCACCCATCCGTATTTATTTTTGTCACGTTTAGGAGAGCTTTTTCTTTTACAGGTTTCTTTATTTTTGGAAGTTTTAGTTTTTGAACAGCATCAACAAGTTTTGCTGCTTTATATATTGCGTTTACAGCTTTTTCAGGTTCTGAGGAGTGGTAGGATTTACCGTAAACTTCAACCTCAAAGTTTCCTATACCTTTACATCCAACAGTAAGTTCAGCAACCCTTTTTTTGGTGTTAATATGGTGGTCTAAACATATTCCAGCATCAGCTTTAACTTTTCCAACCAAAACTTTTCTAGCCTCATCTCCACCACTCTCCTCTCTGCTTGTAAAAAGAAAGATAACCCTACCTTTTCTAGGCTTGTTTTCGCTTAGGATTCTTGCGATTTCAAGCATTGCTGAAACTCCAGACTTATTGTCTGAGGCTCCAACACCATAAACCTTCCCATTCACAATTTTTCCTGAGTATGGGTTTATTTTCCAGTTTCCAACTGGTGGAACATGGTCTAAATGTGCGTTTAAAAGTATTGTTTTACCTGAGCCTATCTCAGCCACTACATTATAGTATTCGTCTATTTTTGGCTGATAACCAAAGGTTTTAAGGGTTTCAGCAACCTTTTCAGCTATTTTTTCCTCTTTCCCGCTTAGACTTGGGATTTGAACAAGCTCCACTAAGGTTTTAACTAGAAAGTTTTTATTGCAAACGGTTTTTTCCATTTTCCCCACTCTCTAACCTATTATTTCAAGTATTTTTTTAATTGCATCTATTCCGGCGATTACACCAATAAGCCTATAAGACTCATAGTCTTCAACCACGTATGCATGGTCTTCACCTGTTTCAACCATTTTTTTGATGACTGTTAATAGGTCTTCATCACCAAGAACCATTAGGGGTGTATGGATTATAGCCTGATTTACAGGGGTAGACCATCTTCTCATAGGTATTGTAAGCAAATCTTCAATCTCAACATATCCAACTATTCTTTGATTATCGTCGACGATAGGATATTCTCTAAACCTATGTTCACGCATAACCCTTATTGCATCCTTTATTTTTAACCCTTCATGGATTGTAACAGGGTTTGGAGTCATAACATCCTTAGCCTTAATATGGGTTGCTTTTATCCCTCTCTCCTCAAAAAGATGGTAAACTTCACCTAAAGCCTCTTCTTCCTCCTCAGGTCTATTCATAAGCTGGTTTTCGTAGAAGGATGTCCATCCTGAAGCAAAAAAGCTTACACATGCTGCTATAAGGGTTGGTATGATGGAGGATGGACCGCATGTTTCAGCCACAAAAGCTACACTTGTTAGAAGGGTTTTGCTTGATGCAGCCATTAAGGCTGCTGTTGAAGCCATTATGTAGACTTCTCCTTGGCTTAGGTTTAGGAGTGAAACGTAGATTACACCTAAAACTGCTCCAACATATATTGAGGGTATGAAGAGTCCTCCACTACCTCCAAAGTTTAGGGTTATTGAGGTTGCAACTATTTTTAGGATTAGGATTAGGACAACTATTATGATTGGTAGGCTTGAAAGTTTACCTGTAACAGAGTCATGGATTGTTTGGTAGCCTAAACCTAGAATTTGGGGGAAAAGAAGACCTAAAACACCAACAATAACACCACCTATCAAAGGATAAAAAAGAACGTTAAGTTTTGTTGTTCTTCTCAGCCTACCCATAAACTTAAAAAAGTTTACAAACCCTAAGGAGACAACAGCAGCCAACAATCCAACAACCACAGTATATAGGATGTCTAGGGGTGAAGGTATCATTATTGATGGGATAAAGGGGAAAAGTGTTTCAGAACCCATTACAAATATGTAGGTAAGGTAGGAGGTTATTGATGCTATTGAGGCTGGAATAAAAGCCTCCTTTACAAGATCCCTCTTATAGGGAATTTCTAGGGCGAAAAGGATTCCTGTTAGGGGTGCCTTAAAAATTGCTGCTAAACCTGCTGCTGCCCCTGCAAGCATAAAAACCCTTATTTCTTCAGGTTTTAGGTTTAGTTTTTGGGTTAGGTAGGAGGATAAGCCTCCCCCAAGCATAATGCTTGGACCTTCAAGTCCAGCGCTTCCACCAAACCCTATTGTTAAGGCTGCAGCAAAAGTTTTGCTTAGGGTATCTCTAAGATGGAGGAATCCACTATGGTAGTGGTAGGACCCTATAACATCGTCTGTTCCACACCCATAGCTTTTTGTTACTGCAATACGGCTTACAACCAGATAGGATAGGGTTAAACCTATACAAACGGTTAATATTACTGTTAAACGGTTGATTGAAAAAAGGATTGAGGTTAGATATGAAAAAGTTTCGTAAACTTTGAAGAGTATGAGTATTGAGCCTCCTACAAAAAACCCTATAAGGATTGACATTAAGATTTGTTTACCACGTTGGGTAAGAAAGATAAAGGTTAAAGACATTCTTGTTTACGCCTTCATTTCGGCTAATCCATGCTTAAAATTTTCTTTTTAACCGAATAAAGTTTAGGGTTAGATTTCAATGTTTTTGTGTTTATAAGGAGGCTAAAATAAGTTTTTGTTTTAGAGAGCCTTATACTCTTGGAACCATCTAACGTACTGTTTTAACATTTCGGTTGAGATGCTTGCCTTCCTTTTCTCCAAAACCTCCAAAAAATCCTCCATTCTTATGGGTCTTGGTTTTGCTTTTGGGTCCTCAGCCTTTGGACTGTTAAAAAATTCTCTTACAACCTTTATTTGGGCAGCTTGAAATATGTCTTTTATGTCGCTTCCACTATAGCCTTCTGTTCTTCTTGCAAGCTCCTCAAAATCTACGTTTGGTGATAGGTTAAGGTCTTTCGCATAAATCTTAAACATTTCAAGTCTTGCATGATAGTTTGGGGGTGGGATAAGAATTCTTTTTTGAAACCTTCTTATGAAAGGCTCATCTAAAGACCATGGCTTATTTGTTGCTCCTATAACATACACATAGCTGTTCCTGTTTTTGTCGTTTATACTATCCATTTCTTGGAGAAACTGGTTTCTAAGCCTTGCCTCTCCACCAACCTCCTCAGAATGAACTTTTGCAAGCGAATCAACTTCATCTATAAAAATTATTGAGGGTTTACCGTTTAAGGCTAAGGCTCTTGCATCCTCAAATATTCTTGAAAGGTTTTTTTCAGATTCACCAAGCCATTTAGACATTATTGAGGCTGCATCTACACAATAAAAGTTTGCATCAATTTCGCTTGCAACAGCAGCAGCCAACAAGGTTTTTCCACATCCAGGTGGACCGAAAAGAAGGATTCCTCTAGGCCAACCCAGCGGGAATAGGTCTGGTCTTCTTACAGGGAAAATTATGGATTCTTGGATGGCTTTTTTTGCCTCTTCAAGGTTTGCTATATCACTCCATCTTACTCTCGGTTTTTCCCTCATAGGTGAAACTTCTACCCTTGTTTTTTCTCCTTTCTCAGGTTCTTCTAGGGTTTTAAGCTGTTTAATTCTTTTTTGG
>QMXD01000057.1 GCA_003661965.1 Candidatus Hecatellales archaeon | reverse complement strand
CTCCTCATCTACTATCTTAGAGAGTCTATGGTAGAGTTCCTCTGGTGAGTATCTAGCATTGTATCTATTAGCCTTCCCTTCAATGACATTCTTGATACTCTCTATAGTAGCTAGTCCTCCCTTAATATGTATTCTCTCCTCACCTATAGTTAGATACCACTTACTTCCTTCCTTCTCTATTCCAAAACTAATGGGTATCTCTCCTTCTAGGTCAAAGAGTTTCCCTGAGATTCCATTCTCTATTAGCTCTCTTTCCTTAGCAGTCAGCAAGTCTTTTCTTGATTTTCTCTTCCCCTTCTTAGGCTTAGGTAGACTCAACTGCTTACCTAGAATGAAGTATTCATACAGAGTCTTAGGTAGAGTGTCTCTAGAGACCTTAACTCCATTAAGGTAGTAGAGGTCATAGCTAGTTGTTCTTGTCCTTATTCTTCTAGTCTCTAAGCTCACACCTTTCTTCTCATCTACCTGAAGGAGAATAGGGTCACTAGTCCACTTTAGGAGGGTTTCCACTTTCTCAAAGAAGTCAAACCAGAGAGAGTTCTTCTTTATCTCCTTTAGAGAATAGCTTTGTAAGTAATACCTATGTCTATAGACTAAGTCCTCAAATGTCTCTTTCGAGATTTCTTTCTGTGGGTTAGTCACTTCTAGTTTGTAAGTATGGTCGTCTAGAGCTTTCACTCCTATCTTCACTACTTTTTCTCTGCCCTTCTTCTCCTCTATTATCTGAATGTTCTTTAGTGCCTTGATTTTCTTCTCTCTTTCTTTCCACTCAAGCTCATAGCACCTTTTAAGTTCCTCCTCATTCTTCCTCAAGTGCCTCTTCAGGTCTTCAAGTCTTACATGTCCATCATAAGAGAGGTTCTTTACTCTATCTAGTTCTCTGAAGTCCTCCCTCTGTATCTCAAGAATCCTTTTGTAGATGTTGAAGAACTCTTGTGCATCTTCTCTCTTAGTTATGTCAGTAGTAGCTACTAGAGACCATCTATCCCAGTAGTCTTTTCTTAGAAGAGCATAAGTCCCTTCACTCAACTTATCCCAGAGAGGAGGAGGGTTAGAAGCCCATGGAATAGTGAGTAACTCTATACACTTCCCTGTCAACTTGTGAGGAATTAGTCCTAAGACTCCATTGTCAAAGAGGACTAGCTTAAGAGTGTTCCTACTGTTGACCTCTGTCTTTACTATCTTAGATAGGACTAGGACTTCTCTTGTCCACCTAGATATCTTCTTTAGAGAGATAACCTCTTGTCCTCTTGGTAGACTCCTTAGCTCTTCCTCCTTAGACTGAAACCCATAGAGCTTCAGTAAGAGCTTTAGGTTCTCCCACTTCTCTATTTCCTTTATCTCTTCACTCATCTCTCTCCCTACTCAAAGGTGTATGGGCATAGGCTTTTAACCTATACCCACTCTACCCTTCCTCACTTCTCTCTAAGTTCCTCATCATTTGCCAGACTCTTAGAGTCTTAGGGACTTTCTCTACTATTTCTTCTATCTTCATACATGGCCAGTAATAGACTGGATATATAGTAGGAGCAATAACAATATACTCCCCTCTTGAGGAGACAACAAATAGCTCTGCTAAGTTCTTAGGTCTCTCTAAGTAAACTCCTAGAGTCACATACTTTCTCCTTCTAAGAATATACATAGCTAGGAAGAGTTCACTAGCTCCTACTCCATATTTCTTAGCAAGGAGAATTGTAGCCTCCTTCTCTCTTGGTCTCTTTACTATCTTTACATCCCCTAGTTTAAGGTAGTGTCTCTTGTTAAAGGACTTAGGTATCCCTAGGACATGAGTCTTATCAAGGTAGTATTTCTCATTCTCCTCTTTTCCACATATCTCTCTCCATCTCTTTATCAACCACTTAGAAGGAGTATAAGTTACTTCTTCCTCAGTATCTTTCTCCATCTCAATATCTCCTCTACTTTCTCTAACTTCTCTACCCACTTATTCCTCTTGAAGTATCCTTTCTCTATCCCTTCATAGACTGCCTCTAGAATAGTCTTAAGCTTCCTAGTCAAATAGTCTAGAAGACTCCCTCCATAGTAGTATTCAGCTCTCTTAGAGACTAGAGAGTAGAAGGCACTCTTCAACATTCCTTCCCAGTCATTCTCTAGATACTTTCTCAAGAAGAACTTCCCTCTTGCCCATGAAAGAGAAGAGCCTATCTTCATAGCTATCCATACTCTATCTCTCTCTTTCTCATCTAAGAGTCTAAGTAGAATTTCTTGGAGAAGAGAGTAGTGCATCCAGAAACTTACTTCCTCTTCAAACATCTTCTTTACTCTAAGAGAGTTAGTGTATTCCCATGCTTGAGTAGAGAACCCTATTTCTATATGGAAGTCTCCTAGACTAAACTCTATCTTATCTCCCCTTATACTCTCTATCTCAATAGGGGCTTTCACTTAAGACACCTTATACTTCTTATCATTTCATCTGTAAGAGAGATAGCCATAGTCTTTCCATTTCCTAAGTCTAAGTGTATCTCTCCACTATAGAAGGCTATTACCTCTCCCTTGATAGGTTTGAAGTATTTCTTCTTCCATATCACTATTACTTTCTTCCCTATTTCTATCTCATCTATCCATACCATTCTATTCCCTCTCTATAGGCTTTAGCTTCATAAACTCTTCTTTAGTTAACTTAAAGAGAACATGACATCTTGCACATCTCATCCAGACAGTATCTCCATCTATCTCTACTAGTTCTAGAATCTCATGCTTACACTCTTTCTTTCCCATCTCTTCTCATCTCCTTCTAAAGATAACTAGTCTCACTCTACTCTTAGTCCCTTTCCAGATAGTTATAATCTCTCCCATATATTCCCACTCCTCATCTTCATAGTTTTCCATCTTTATAGGCTCATAGTCAGTCAAGAAAGGGATAAGAACTAAATCCTCGCCCAGTAAGATTCTAAACCATTCTCTTCTTTTGAAGACAGGGTAGAACTCACTAGGAGGGAGGTTGTAGAACCCTTTCCACTCCTCATGTTCTCCCACTTCAACTCCTCCTTCTAAAGACTACTACCTCTACTGGAACTAGTTTGAATGAAGGGTGTTCCCTTAAAGCAGTCTTCACTACTCCTTGAAACTCCCATTCTCCATCCTCATAGACACTAAGTTCAGGAAGGTCTTTGAAGTCAAAGGGAAAAGGGATTAGAATCAAGTCTTCTCCTCTTAGAATCTTTATCCATTCTCTCTCCCTAAAGATAGGGACAAAGTCCTTTGGAGAGAGAACTCTCCATCCCTTCCAGAGAGTGACTGTCATTATCTCACTCTCACTCTATCTTATACTTGAGAATCTCTAGTGCCTCTTTCTTCTTAAGTTCTCTTAGTGCCTTACAGAAGGGTTCTACACACCTAAGATGTAGCTTAACTGAGACATTCCCTTGATAGTAGTAGATTGTCTTCAGGAGAACACAGACTTCTCCCCATTCTATAGTCTTTCCACAATAGAGACACCTGCTTCGTGTATAATGAGTTGCTCTATTCTTTATTACTCTCATTCTCTCCACCTAGTAGTGCATATCAACTATCCCTACCCATACTCTAGTCTTCTTAGGTAGAGTCTTGAGAATCTCCTCTAACTCCTCTTCATTCCTAATAGGTAAGTCCTCTAACCATACAAAACACTCTGTCCCTCTTCTAGCTAAAGAGGAGAGATAGGCAGTCCAGAAGGAGAGATAACTAGTAAGCTTCTTCTCTGGTTGACATATCTTTTCCCATACTTCTCTTCTCTTAGCTCTCTTACTTAGAGGTCTCCCATAGTAGAGGTCTCTAGGACTGAAGGCTTCAAGGAGGCTCTTGATAACCTTATATCCCTCCATAAAGTTCTTCCACTGCCACTTGAAAGCTCTCCTTACCTCTCTCTTCCCTTCTTCAGAGTCATAGTCATAGACAGCTACTACTTCTCCATAGTCAAAGGAGTATCTCTCAACTAAGTTAATGATTGTCTCCTCAAGGATAGCTCTAGCTATTTCTTCAGTCTCTGCATCTACAAGGACTCTTAACTTGATATGCATACTCCTCCCTCTTCTCTCATCTCTTCCTCTTCTTAGAGAGTCTTACTCTAGCCTTCTTAGAGTCAATATCTGTTACTCTGTGTTGAGAGGGGAGAAAGACTATGTAGATTTCTCTATCTTCCTCTACTGGTCTCTCTAGTGCTTCAGAGAGTAAGAGCTTCCCTAAGACTACTCCATATAAGGGAGTCTTCCTATTAGGATACTCTATCCTCACATAGTCTCCTGTCTTTATCCCTCTCAACTTCTCAATAAGTCTCTTAACTTCACTCACTTCTTCCTTCTCCTTGCTAGTCTTACTTCCCATATCTCATCGTCTAAAGGAATTAAGACTGTTACTCTAGGATTTCTAATTTGGATTTTAGCTAGTCTCTCATACTTCTCTTCTAGAGGATTGAACCAGTCTCTTAACTCTAAGACCTCCCCATAGAAGATTCCTTCAAAAGGAGTTCTTACTCTTACATAGTCTCCTACTTGGAATCCTCTTATCTTCTCTATCAATCTTCTAGTTGCACTCATTTACCTCACTTAGAAGGAAAAGATGAGAAAGAGAAGGGCAAAGAGGATATTCCAGATTCTCTCATCTCTAGTCTCTGCAACTATAGTAGCAAAGATGAAGTAAAGGGCTAGAACTAAGTCAGCTAGAGGATAAAGTTCAATACCCTTTAGGAATCCATAGACTAACAAACCTATGGCAATAGCGGCTGAACTGTATCTCACAAGACTCTTGAATCTTCTCATCCTCTCAACTATTTCCTTTAACCCTTTCATGTAGAATTTCATTCTCGTATTCCACTCTATGCCCTTTAACTTTAATCTCTATGAATCAAGTCAATTACGAAATCAAGACAGTCAAAGAGAATACTTCTTATTCTAGACTTTAGAGCCTCGAGGTTCATTCTAGGGTAGGCATAGGGACAGGCAAACATATGTAGATGCCAAATACAATTCCCTATCACAGGTATAGAGAGCCATTTCGAGTCTACTAGTTTGCATAACCAATATCTCTTTTCACTTCCCATCCTCTTATTCCCCTCCCACGTTGTCTTATTCACTTTCACTTCTTTCCCTTTGCTAATTTCTTCATCATGAAGGTAGTCATAGCTCTAGTAACTAACTCCTTAAGCTTCTCAAGAGTAACTCCCTCATTAGACTTCAAGTAGACATGAATAAGCTCTATCAACATCTCCTCTTGAGTCTCTTGGATATAGAGGTCAAAGTTCTTTACTACTATGTCCCAGTAATAGTCTACATCATTTAGGTCTACCATCTAGTAGTCATCTCCATATCTTCTCTTAGGTAACTTGATAACAGTTGAGTTAGGCATCTTCTCTACTGTGTTAGTGTTCCCTTCAGAAGTAACTATCCATAAAGTGTGGAAGGGCTTCTCATCCATAGGAATATCTATCCACCCATCTGTGAAGTAGACTAGTAGCTTGACATTGTTATTCTTATTCTCCTCTATCCACTTGTAGACTGGTAAGCTAGATGTCCCACCATACCCTCTACCCTTTACTGAGTATGGGTCAAACTCTCCAGTTACCTCTATGACATTCTGTATCTCACAGTCACAAATGATTAGTGTCATTCTCAAGTTCTCAAACTGTTTACTCATAGCCCATATCTCTGTTAAGAACTCTGCATACTCTTCATCCCTTATTGAACCACTAGAGTCTACAGCTACAATTATGTCTACATACTCTCTAACTACTTTAGGCATATAGAATCCAGTTGAGTAACTCTTCTTAGAGGGATAAGTGTATGTGAAGTCATGTGGAATTACTGAGACTATAAACTTCCTTAGTATCTCCTTCCAGTCCATTACTGGGTTAAGGATATCAGCAAAGATTCTCTCTATACCTGCTGGGATATTCCCTTGTTGTCTAGCAAAGTTATGTGCTTCTCTGACTACTCTAGGGACATCTATCTTCTGTTGTCCTTTCTTATGGAATGGTGAACCTCCCTGTTGAACTTGCTTCCCCTGTCTCTTTTGACCTCTTCCACTTTGGTTTCTATCTTTACTCACTCCATAGATGTGCTTGTCCCATGAGTATCCATTAGGGACTGGGTGAGTCTTAGCATTTCTTATTAACCAGTCATAAATTTCCTCTGCACTCTTCCCACTCATCTTAGGTATCAATACACACCCTTGAGGGACTCTAAAAGAGTTCTTAAGGATGTCATTGATAGCAGCATCAGTAGCATAGTTCCATATGTCTATCTTTCTAGTCCCTTTTCTCTCTAAGTGCTTAAGACATATGTGCATTATCTCATGACAGATTGCAAACTTGAGTTCTTGGTCTGTTAACTTCTCTACAAACTCTGGATTGTAGGGCATATTCCCATACTCATCTACTGCCATAGTGAATACTCCATACTTCTTTACTTCCTCTGGTGTAAGCTCTATTGGTATTAGATGCATGGCAATACTACCGAAAAAATGGGTAGTCCGTGAGGAGGTTAATTCTTGCTTTGGCTATTCTTGCTCTTGGAGACATTACTCTTGCCATCCTCACTTTCACCTCCTTTCCTTTAATTTCTCAATTTCACTCCTTAGTCTTCGATTCTCTTCTTCCAATTTTCTAATTCTTTCTTGCATTAATTTGTAGAGAGTCCATGTTTCATGCTTTGTCTTTGCCCTATCT
>QMXD01000056.1 GCA_003661965.1 Candidatus Hecatellales archaeon | reverse complement strand
TCCAATGAAAAAAGATATTTATGAGGGTGTTGAGAAGGCGATTGAAAGGGTTAAACGAATAATTAGGGAGAACACGAAAGAGGGTGAGGTTGTGGTGGTTGCTGGTATAGGAAACACTATAGGGATAGCCTAACAGTATTTTAGTGGTTAAACATGAGTGAAAGAAAACAGTCTTTAAACCCTATAATCCTTATACTCCTACTTATTCTGCTAATCTTTATTTTTCTCTCAAACAACCCAAAAATACAGTCAGAACTTCCCCTTAGAAACTCTAATCTTACAATGCTTTTAGGCTTTTTAGGTTTCCTACTAATTTTCCTTGCATTGCTTAGACTTTTATCAAGAATTCCATCCCAACCTAAAAAAACAACCCTAACAGTTATCCAATGCACAAAATGTGCGTTTAAAAGTATTAGAAACTTTCAGGTTGGAGACTATATTCCAAAGGTTGTTGGAACATGTCCTAGTTGTGGTGGACCCTTCCAAATTGAGGCTATCTATGTTGAGGAGAAGTCTCCAAAAAGGAAGTCTTTTGAACCTTTTTAGAGGGTTGTAACCTCAACCCTATCCCTTAAAACTATAAGTGTATGTTCTGCTTGAGCTATAGGCTGTTTTCTTTTTTCAACAAGAATCGGATAGCTAAAAACATATCTAGCCTTAACGAGGCGACCGAAAACCTCATAAAAATCTTCCGTTGGGGAAACTTTTAAAGCCCAACGTAATGCGAAAGGTAAGGTTTTAAAATTTTCCTTCAACTTTTTAAATAAAACTTTTTCCTCACCACTTTTTGGAGGTTTTTCCTTCAAAATTCTGTAGATAAACCCTACACCGTTTTCTTCTATTTCTCCTTCACCTTCAGCCGTGGTTGCAAAAGGTTCTATAGCATAAACCTTTCCCTCCTCAATTTTGTAGCCGTTTAATGAGCCTACGTTTGGTATATGGGCTCCCCCATGAATTGTGAATCTTCCTATTTCATGTCCTGTTAGGTTTCGGATGGGTTTTAAGCCATACCTTTCTATGGTTGCTTGGATAACCTCACCTATCCTTGAAACTTTAACACCAGCTTTAACAGTTTTTACCGCTACTGTAAGAGCCTCTTCAACAGCCTCTTTAAGGTTTGAAAGCTCATAGTTAAAGCATATTGTTGTTGCTGTGTCTGCAATATAGCCGTCTACATGAACACCTATATCCACCTTTACAATCGAGTTTTTTGGGATTACTGTTTTGTCGTTTGGTGGTGAGGTGTAGTGGGCTCCAACCTCGTTAATATCTACATTGCATGGGAATGCAGGTTCTCCTCCTCTTTTTCTAATTTCAGCTTCAACAGCCTCACAAACCTCAATAACCTTCATCCCCTCTCTAACAAAATTTTCAGTCCATCTTCTTACCTCTGAAGCTATTTTTCCAGCCTTCCTAAGTTTTTCAACCTCATCTTCAGTAAACATTTTATCTCTTACCTTTTGAAGGTTAAAATAACAAAATAAATTTTAGGTTGCTGTTGTTTAAGAGTGTTGGTTGAGATGAGCAAAAAAAGGTTTAAAACTTTGGCTTTAGGTGGAACCTTTGATATTCTTCATAAAGGTCATGAAAAAACTTTAATGGAGGCTTTTAGTTTAAGTGAAAAGGTTTTGATTGGTCTTTCAACAGATAGCCTTGTAAAGTCTATGGGTAAAGGTCATGAGGTTAACCCTTACGAGGAGAGAAAAAAAGCCTTAGAAAGTTTTTTGCATGAGAGAGGTTTGGATGGTAGGTTTGAAATATCCCCTATAAGTCATAGGTGGGGTTTAGCTCATAAGCTTAAAGACCTTGATGCTATAATGGTTAGTAGGGAAACCTACCCTATCGCCGTTGAAATTAATAGGTTTAGAGAGGAAAAAGGTCTTAAAAAGCTTGAAGTGGTCGTTCTGGAAAAACTTTTAGCAGAAAACGGTAAACCAATATCATCAACAAGAATTAGGAAAGGTGAAATTAGTAGGGATGGAAAAGTTCTTAAAAAGCCTAAACAGGAGGACTAAAATTTTTTGGCTTCAAAAAAAGGTTTAACAGTTTATATTACAGGTTCACCAGGAACAGGAAAAACTAGTGTTGCTTCTAGGCTAAAAGAAAAAATTGGTGGAGAACATTTTGAGCTTTCAGCTATATGTTTAGAGAGGGGTTTTATAGTTGGGTATGATAAAAAGAGGAAAACAAGGATTATAGATTTAGCTAGGCTTGAAAAATATCTTGGTAAGGTTTTAAGGGGAAAAGAAAACTTTATTCTTAGCTCCCATTTTATTGTTAAACTTCCCAAAACTCTTAAACCAAAAATTTTTGTTTTACGTTGTCACCCTTCAACCTTAGCTAAAAGATTAAAGATGAAAGGTTTTCATAGAGAAAAAATTTTTGAGAATGTTTGGGCTGAAATCTTAGATTTTTGTCTTCAAGAAGCCTTAAAAGTTTATGGTTTAAAACAGGTTCATGAGATTGATACAACAAATAAGGATGTTGGTAGGGTTGTTGAAGAAATAAGAGCTGTGGTTAAGGAAAAGAAAAAACCAAAAATAGGGGTTTGCGACTGGATTAAAAAACTTGAGGAGGAAGGAAAACTAAAAGAGTTTTTAGGTTGGGGTGAAAGGTTTTAGGCTACCTAATCTTTAAATGTAGGGTTTGCGGGAAGCTAAACCTATCCAAGGATAAACAAAAAACAAAGGTTTGTGTTTTCTGCGGAGCAAAAAACGATTTGTCTAGGGTTAGAATTTTAGCAAAAGGTTTAAACCGTTTTGAGGCTAGACAAACCATTTCAAGGTTAAAGGTTTATGAGGCTAAACCAAAATTTTTAAAACAAGATAGGATTAAAAGGGTTTAAGTTAACGTTTGGAGAGTAAAAACGTATATAGGCTTATTCAAACATCTTGTTGTTAAGAGGAGGATGGTGGAAGAGAAAAATGTCTTCTATGGCTGCAAGAAGATTTTTTGAGGAAATAGCAACCCTCCTAGATAAACATGTGGTAGTAATAACAACATCGGAAAAAAGGTATGAGGGAAACCTTTCAGGTTTAGACCCTGAAAGCTTAAGCATATGCCTCTCAGACGCTAAAGATGAGCAGGGAAAAGTTTTCCCAAAAATCTTTTTAAACGGAAATATTGTAGCCCAATTTTTTGCTGTAGAAAAACCTTTCGACCTAAAAAAGCTGGCTGAAAGGCTTGAAAGGGTTTTCCCAAGACTTGTTAAGGTTTATGAGGATGCAGGTATAATTTTGGTGATGGATAAAATTAGGGTAACCCAAGATGGTGTTATAGAGGGAACAGGTCCTGCTGCTGAAAGGGTTAAAAAGGTTTATGAGGAGTTTATAAGGGAGGGTGGCTAAAACAAGCCTTTAAGCTAACTAGCCTATCAGGTTAGAGGAGAGAATATCTGTTATCATAGGTTAAGCCTCCTAATTTTTTAGGTGTAGGGGAGAATGGTTTTTGAGGTTAAAGCCAAAGACCTTCTAGGGAGAATTGGAAAACTTAAAACTAAGAGTGGTGTTATTGAGACACCAACCCTGCTTCCAGTTGTTAACCCTAGAAAACTTGACATTAAACCAAGCCAGCTTTTTGAGGAGTTTGGATATAAAGCTCTAATCACAAACGCTTACCTTCTAAAAAAACATTTTGGGGATGAGGTTTTAAAGAAAACTGTTCACGGCTTCTTAGACTATAAAGGTGTTGTCATGACGGATTCTGGAGCCTACCAAATCCTAAAATACGGTGAAATTGAGGTTCAACCCCTAGAAATCCTAGAGTTCCAGAAAAACATTAAAAGCGATATTGGAGTTATTCTTGACATTCCAACAGGATGGAAAACCTCAAGAAAACATGCAGAATGGACTGTAAAAGAAACTTTGAGTAGGGCTAAGAAGGCTACAGAATATTTTAGGGAGAAGGATGGGGAGACTCTTTGGGTTGGACCGGTTCAAGGTGGAAAATTTTTTGACTTGGTTGAGTTTTCAGCAAAAGAGATGAGCAAGTTACCTTTTGATGTTTATGCTCTTGGAAGCCCAACAGAGGTTATGGAACAATACCTTTTTGATGTTCTTGTTGAAATGATTGTTACAGCAAAAAAGAATCTTCCAGTGGATAAACCTTTCCACCTTTTTGGTGCAGGTCACCCATTCATGTTTTCTTTTGCTGTCGCGCTTGGATGCGACCTTTTCGACTCAGCATCCTATGCTCTTTTTGCGAAAGATGACAGATATATTACTGAGACAGGAACTGTAAGACTTGAAAATTTAAGGTATTTTCCATGTAACTGTCCGGTTTGCAAAAATTTAACACCTGAAGATTTAAGGGATAAGGAAAAAAATGAAAGAGAAGTTTTGCTTATGAAACATAACCTCTATGTTTGTAAAACAGAAATTGAACGTATAAAACAAAGTATTGTTGAGGGGAGGCTTTGGGAGCTTCTTGAGCTTAGAGCTAGAAGTCATCCTATGCTTTTTCAAGCCTTTAAATTTTTAGCCAAAAAGTATTCTAGGCTTTTTGCTGATGAAACACCAGCCTATAAGGCTAGGGGGATATTTATTTTTGAGGATATAAGCCTCTATAGACCTGAAATCCTCACCCATAAAAGAAGACTTTTAGAAAACTATGAGAAACCTGAAAAAGCGGATATTCTGCTTCTTCTTCCCCAGCCAGAGTCAAAACCTTTCCATAGGTCTCCAGAATATAGGAGGGTTGAAAAAATTTTTGAAGGTTTGGTTGAGGATGGTTTCGATGTTGAAAGGGTTCATGTCTGTTTTTACTCTATTCCTTTTGGTGTTGTGCCTGTTGAGGTTGATGAGGTTTATCCGCTTTCACAGTTTGAGGCTTCTAAACCTTACACCCAAAAAATGGTTGAGGAAATGGCTAAAACAATAGTTGAATATGTTAACGTGGAAGGTTATAGTAGGGTTTTACTTCATCCAGACCCAAACTTTCTAAACAGGAAAACGTTGCTATGGTTAAGGAGGAAGATTAAAGGTTTAACTAAAACAACTAGGGGAAGAAAACCGTGGTCTCCTAAATCACTAAAAGATTTAGAGGAGTCTTTGAGGTTAACACTTAAAAATAGGAGATAGACATTTTTTGTTTATCTTGCTTTAACATGTTTTACTATTGGTGGTCTTGCCTTCTTTAAAACCCTATATCCACACTCAGAACATTTAAATTCAGGCATCATAGATAATTCTTCATAGGTAAACTTTTTACCGCATTTTACACACTGATACTCTATTTTTGCAGCCAAAGTCTTCACCAAAACCTATTCAAAAACATTCTTTCTTATCTTCTAATAGGTATAACCCTGCTAAAATATGTTTTGTTGAGGGTTAGGTTTGCGGAAAAAGGGGTTTAAAGACTATCTTAAAGCCTTTCTCTCGGAGGATGAGGTTTCTAAGCTTAAATCCTCCCTTGAAATTGTTGGGGATATAGCAATTTTAAAGATTCCTGAAGTTTTAGCTTCAAAAGAAAGGATTATAGGTGAAGCTATCTTAAAGCTAAACAAAAACGTTAAAACTGTTCTTAAGCAGGAGTCTCCTGTTGATGGGGATTTTAGGGTTAGGGGTTTTAAGCTGGTTGCTGGAGAAAATAAGACTGAGACTGTTTATAGGGAGCATGGATGTATTTTAAAGGTTGATGTTTCAAAAGCCTACTTTTCACCAAGGCTTCAGTTTGAAAGGTTAAGAATAGCTAAACTTGTAAACGTTGGTGAGGTTGTTGTAAACATGTTTGCTGGTGTTGGAAGCTTCTCAATAGTTATAGCTAAAAAATCAAAACCTTCCAAAGTTTACTCCATAGACATAAACCCAATAGCCATCAAATACCTAAAAGAAAACATAGCCTTAAACAAGGTTGAAAACATTGTTATCCCTATTCTTGGTGATGCGAAAGAGGTTATAAACTCTAAACTTTTAAACGTTGCAGATAGGGTTCTTATGCCTCTACCAGCCAAAGCCTACGAATATCTTCCCGAAGCCATAAAAACATTAAAAAATTTTTCAGGCTGGATTCACTACTACGACTTTACCCACGCCAAAAAAGATGAAAACCCAAAAGAAAAGGTGGCTAAAAAGGTTGAGGAAAGACTTAAAAGTTTAGGGTTCCCCATAAAGTTTTCCATCCAAAATTCAAGGATTGTTAGGTCTGTTGGACCAAACTGGTATCAGGTTGTTTTAGATATTTGGATAAAACCTAAGCTTTAAAGGTAACCAGATATATGGTTAAAGTTTCAAACGGTAGTTTTTTCTTGGTTTTAAGCCTTATCTTAAATCCGTTGTCTAAGATAAGTTTTTCGAAGCTTTCTGAGTTTAAAACAGCTATACTAGAGTATAAAATCTGGATTTTCCCGTTTGGTTTAAGGTAGGCTGAAGCTTCACCAAAAAACCTTTTAACCAGAAATCCTTCAGAGTCTATCCATGCTTTTTCAAGAATGTTTTTAGGTTTTCCTGGAAGATAGGGTGGATTAAAAACTATAAGGTCAAATTTTTCTTTTTTTAATGGTTGAAAAAGGTCTCCAACCAAAGCTTCAACCTTATCCTCTAAACGGTTTAACCTAACGTTTAGCTTTGTACATTTAGCAGCTTTAGGGTTTAAGTCTAAAGCCAAAACTTGTGAAGCCTTCTCAGCAGCAAAAATAGCTTGGATACCTACCCCACAACCCAAGTCTAGGACGGTGTCTCCACGGTTAACCTTAAGGTTTTCAGCTAAAAAAACGCTTGTAAAAGTCCATTTGGGGCTAAATAC
>QMXD01000055.1 GCA_003661965.1 Candidatus Hecatellales archaeon | reverse complement strand
ATGGGCTGGCATTGGACCTATTCCAAGTTTAACAAGCTTAGCTCTTAAAGCCTCAATAACTTCAACAGGATTATTCTCCATTATACGGATACAGTTAATCGCACAAGCACCACAAGTATCACAAGTATAAACTATTTCTAAAATTTTTTCTGAGTCCTTCCAGTCCATTTCACCCTCAATTAATGCGCGTGCAACATGCATTCTTCCCTGAGCACTATAAGCATCAAAACGGAACCGTGTAAAGGATGGGCAATTATAGCGGAACCTTGCGCTTTTTAAATTCCAGCCAAAAATTAGTTTACACCAGTTACACCTACTACAATTCCAAACTTCCTCTCTGTATTCTTCAAGAGGTCTAAAAGTTCCGACAACAGGCATATTTTCACCTTTCCAGATTATGTCTCCTTAAGTCTGAGTAGGCATAACAAGCTCTACTTTCCCTAGTTTTAGTTTTTTGTATCCCATATTTATAACTTGCCTCTTTACATAGGGTTATGTAAAACCTATATTATGTTATGTAAGGACTATATTTGCGTAAGCTAAAAGCTATCTTCCTAAATGACTTGTTAACTAAAACCTGATTTTGTCATACTAACACCAACAACATCTCTTATTAGACCACCACTACATGTAGACATATAGAAATATCCGTAAAGCTTTAGGGTTTAAAGTTAGAGGTTAGATATTTGTTGTTTTTAAAGGTGTTTTTAAGACCTTTTTCCATATATAGATCGTAAATCTTATTGTTTTTAACTGTGTTTTCCTTTACTAGGTTTCCGTTTGAATCTTTTACCATTCGGATTCCGTATTCGTTGTTTTCTACTATATTGTTTTGGATGGTGTTATCGTTTGAGCTTTTTAGAAATATTCCGTCCAGCTTGTTGTTTTTAAGGATACAGTTTTCTATTGTTAGGTTTTTGGATTCTATTCTTATACTTGCACAATTCTCCTCTGATACACAACTTGAAATTTTGATGTTTTCACATCTACAAAGACATATTCCAACATGCCCGTTATGGTTTGTGGTACAGTTTTCTATGACTCCGTCGGTGGAGAAAAACGGGTAAATCCCTCCATCGTTGTGGTTTGCTATACAATCACGTATAGTCAAATTTTTTACCGCTAGGGTAAAAATTCCATCTACACTATTATTTGAGGCTCTACATCCAATAACCGTTAAATCTTTTGAGTATTCTTTGGGTGGGGGACACTCTTCTGGTGCTTCCATAAAAGTAGATTTAGGGCACTCCATTTTTCCTGTAGCCATTAAACCACTCATCCCATTCTCCTCCAATACACAATTTTTTACTGTAACGTTTGAGAAAAAGGAGATGGATATACCGTCAACCCTACTTTCTCTTACGGTAACATTTTCAATCCATAAGTTTTTCACGTTTTCCAGACAAATACCTGCTGTCCAACCTACCAGTTTTAGGTTTTTTATAGTTAGATTTTTCACGTTTTCCGCGTGAATACCAAAAGTTTCCTCCTTTTTTCCTTTTTCAAGATTCCCTTTTAAAGTAAAACCTTTTCCGTCTATTGTTACATCATCAGCCTTAACGGTTATACAGGTTTCACTATCTTCAATGTTGGATGCTAAAACGTAAAAACCAGGTTTTTCTATTACACAACTACCCACTATGGTTTGAATTTTCTCAGTCTTAAACTTAGAAGGTTTAATTTTCTCCTTAAGCTTTGGTTTAGGTTTGCCTACCTCTTTAACCGGGAATTTACCTTTTACCATACCGTATTGGTAGGCTAGAATTGCTAGGTCTACGATGTCAATTGTCCCGTCGTTGTTTAGGTCAGCTTCAGGTTTAAAGTTTGGTTTTCCAAGCAGTAAGCCATAAGCCTTTCTTAAAGCCTTTAAGTCTTCCAAGTCAACCTTCCCATCCCCGTTTAGGTCTGCAGATTTAAACTTTTTTGGAGTTAAACCTTTTACCATAGGCGGTTTCTTTAAGGCTTGAATTTTTTCAGTTTGGAGGGAAACTATGTTTTTTTCGTTTTTAGTAATGTAGATAGGCTCATCTGAAACTTGGATAGTAGAGGCATCCTTTTTTTCGATGTTTCCATACATATCCACAACATAAACCTCACCTAAAACCTTGCTAGGAAGTTTTCCAGGACTCCATAAAACATATACATCCGAATTTTTAACCCTAAACTTATAACAACCTTCATCCACCTTTTCAACACTCTTAAAACCTTTAAGGATAGAAATCATAGTCTTAAAGGCTTGAAGAAGTTTACCATCTTTAAAGACATATGGATATTTGATTGCAGCCGCACCTTCAGCAAAAGCTTTAACAGAACCTTTCACCCAAAGCTCTGCCTGTTCTTCTACAGGTAAATACTCAGGGGCGGGTAAAACTTCGGTACCCCATATCTTTTTATCGATTCCGTAAGAAAGTAATGCTTTCTTATACTTTCTAAATCCAAGACTAAGGTCTCCTTTACCTTTAACATTAAAATGAACATTACCATAGTTAAAGTAGTCTTTAACGTATGGAAGCACTTCACTCCAAAATGGGTCGTTAAGAGCGTCAGGATGTACTGGAGCGGCAATTAATACTTTTGCTTCAGGGTCAGCCTCCCTGATAGCCTCATAGGTGGCTTTTAATATTTCAACGTAGTCCTGACCAGTCCCCCTAAAAAAGTTTTCATCAAAATACATACCAGTTTCAGGCTCATTTAAAACCTCCCAGTATTTGATAGGGTATTGTAGGTTTGGCATGTCGTTTATTCCGTCTCCATCGTAACGTTCTACCAAAGCTTTAACAAAAGCCTTATAGGCTTCCATATCGTGAGGCTTATAACGGCTTAAAGGCAAAAAACCCTCAAAACCCTTAGAAGGCTTCCAACCAGACCGACCCTCCCAATATTTTTGGTCCCACTCCGCATAAGGCCAAATAGTTGCTAAAATACGAACACCATATTTTTGAGCTGCTCTAACTACCTTATCAGCCTCACTAAAATCATATTGACCTTTAACTGGCTCGATTTTTCCCCATACAAAGGGTCCTGGGTGTGGTCTAATCCAAGATACACCTATTTTTACAGCTAGTTTTGCCTCTGTTTCTGCGTCGGCTTTAGCGCCAATACCAAACCTATAGAGACTTTCATCCCCCTCCTCTACCTTTTCGGTTTCTAGGGTGTAGATTCCACCTTGGAATAGTCTTAGTTTTCGGTCTGTTTCACCAAAGCCTGCCAAAATTTTGGTTGCGTTTGGGGTTATTTGAACGTTTTGAGCTGCACATAGGAAGGGGTGGTTATGTTTAAAGCTATATTTTGCTCCTTTTTCAAAGTCTTCAAAACTCCAGATTATTGTTCCGTTTTCGTTTAGTAGGTAGAGGGCTTTCATTGTGCCTATTACCATGTATTTTCCGTTTGGTGTGATTGCTATGGCGTTATGACCTATGGGTGGAATTTTTTTCCACCAAAGAATTTCTCCTTCACGGTTAAGCATGTAAAGGGCTGAGTTGGAAAAGATTACTATTCTTGATAGGTCTGAGGATGCATCCCCATACTGGATTACCTCTGGGGCTTCAAGCCTCCAAAGAAGGTTTCCTTTAAAGTCGTAGGCATAAAGCTCCTGACCCTTACCAGCAACAACCAACATATCGTTTTTGCTGCTAAGTTTTAGGATGAAAGGTAAATATCCTCCATGATACCTTTTCCATAAAAGCTTCCCATCAATGGTGAAAAGGTAGGTATATCCATCTGTGCTTGAAACAGCCAAATATTTGTCGTCATGGCTAAACTCTATCCTTCTTACATGGTCTCCTGTCTCATAACTCCAAAGAAGTTTACCTGTTTCAGAATCGTAAAGCCCCACATAACCCCTACCCTGAGGAGTTGGACCGAAAGCCACATATTTCCCGTTATGGGAGAATCTTACTTCTCTAACAGGGTCTGGTCCTGCATCAACCATCCAAAGAAGGTTTCCTTGCTGATCCCAAACATAAACTTTTCCAGCATGGCTTCCTGAAACTATTTTTGAGCCGTCTTCTGTTATGTCTAAAGCCCAAGACTCCTGTTCTATCTTCTTTTTCCATAGGAGTTTTCCGTTTCCGTTGAATAGGTAGATGTTTGTGGTTTGGGGTGGGGTTGTTATACCTGGAAAACCATGTTCACCTTGACATACAGCAATCAAACTCCAGTTTTTGGATGGGATACATTTCCATATACCGTAGCCTTCAACAGGTTTAACCCAAACAAGCTTATAGGAGGCTTGAACCCTAAGTGGGTTAAGCTTTACTTCAAGGTCTAAACCTTCTTTTGGAACCTTCACATTGTAGATTGAGTAATGTTCATAGCCTTCAGCTGAAACTTCTAGGTGTAGGACTGGTTCACCCCTTAAACCATACTCCTCATAGATTTTTTGAAGGGTTTCGCTTGATGGAACCTCAACCCTAAAGTTTCCATCCCATCTTGAAACCGCAAAAGCACAGTCAAGGTTACTCCAATAGTAAACTTTAACCTCAGCGTTTGGGATAGGTTCCCCAGACATCCTATCAACAATTTTTCCACGGATTTCTGCGTCTGGGGTTAGTTTTAACTCTTTGAATCCTACCTCAAGTGTTACCGTGGCTGGTGGGCTGTCTGGTTTAACAAGGTTTTCAATTGTTACTGTTAGGGTTGAATTGGTTGTTTTAACTCCTGGAAAAACTGTAAAAGCATATACGATTTTTCCTTCCTCGTTGGGGTTTAAGATTAGGTCTCCACCACCAATACATATCCAGTTTTCTGGGATTTGGGAAATTCTGGAGTGGAGACGAACCCTTTCTTTACCTATGTTTTTGATGGGAATCGTAAACTTGTAAGACTGTTCTAGCGGAAAAACTATGGTATGGCTTAGTTTTTGAACCTCAACCTCAATATCTCCAGCCGCAGGCTTAGACAAAGAATTCTTAGTGGTTTTTTCACCATAACTTTGTGTCCAAAAAGACCCTGTAACAGTTATGTTTAGGAGGAAAAGCAAAACTAAGCCTAAAACTAGTGTTATACGTGTTAAACTTTTCATGCTGGTTTCTCTCCAGCCTAACTTAAAGTGAATTTGTTTCGAGGAAGAATTTTTTAACTATTTTTTAAAATCTTGTTTTTTAGGTTAAAATTTTTAGGGCTGAGACTTCCTCGTATAGGTTTGATAACACCTGTTGATAGTTTAGTTTTCCAGCTTCAATAGCATCTATCACCTCTTCAAGCTTTCTTGTTGTTTCTTCTGAAACATACTCTCCAAACCTTTTTGACAGGTAGTTGTAAACCATGTAGCCTAGTTTTGTTGGCACAACCCTTTTTGTTTTTGTTTCTTTCACATATTTTCTTTCGAAAAGGATGCTGACGATTTTTGCGTAGGTTGAAGGTCTTCCAATACCGTTTTTTCTCATCGTCTCTATTATTTCACCTTCGGTGTAGGGTAGGATTGTCGGCATCCTTTTATGGGTTACCTGTAAAACTTTTAGTTCAGATTTTAGTGGAGGTAAAAGTTTTAGTGGTTTTGTCAGGGTAAATCCTTCCTCAATAACCTTTCCATAACCTTCCATTTCAACCTCAAAACCGTTAACCAAAACCTTAAACCTTAAACTTAAAACTTTTGCAGGCTTCATTTGGCTTGCTATAAACCTGTTAAATATTAGGTTGTAGAGAGCAAAATGTTGGGCTGTTAATGGTTTTGCAAGTCTAAGAATCCCCATGGCTAAAAGCTGTCTTAACCTTCCAACATCCATAGGTCTTGTAGGTCTAATACATTCATGAGCACCAGCACCAAACCATTCCCTACCCTTAAACACATCCTCACCAAACTTTTCCCGAATATATTCTCTTGCAACACCTATACCTGTTGTTGAAACCCTTACACTATCGGTTCTATGGTAGGTTATAAGTCCAAGCTCAAAAAGGTCTTGAGCAATCCTCATGGTTTCCCTAACACTAAGCTTAAGCCTACTTGAAGCCTCCCTTAACATTGTATCTGTTGAAAATGGGGGTTGAGGATTAAGCTCAACCTCCTCCTCTGAAAGAACCAAAACCTTACATACCGTATTTTTGAAGGATTCTATTCTCTCCTTAACCTTCTCCTCTTTTTCTGGTGGGAGAGAAACAGTAACTTTTAACCCGTTTTCTAGGCTTAAAACATAAAAGTCTTTAATGCTTTTTCTAGACTCTATCGCCCTTTGAATTATCCAGCCTAAAACTGGTGTTTGAACCCTTCCAGCTGAAAGCCTACTACCACCAAACTTTTCCCAAAGTTTTCTACTAAGCTCAAACCCAAGCCATCTATCCTCAACCCTCCTAACAATTTGAGCTTCAACCATTCTTTTGTCAAGTTTTCTAGGGTTTTTTAATGCTAGGCTTAAAGCCTTTTTTGTAACCTCATGAAACTCCACTCTTTCCTTGTTTGGGTTAAGAAGAACGTTTGAAACATCATAACCTATCTTTTCACCCTCAGCATCAGCATCAGTCCCAACAAGAATAAAATCAACCTCCCTTGCAACCTGTTGAAGACTTTTAACAACATCAATCTTATCTTTAAGCTCAGAACCACAAAAGGGGCAAACTTTAACCTCATCAGAAATCTGCTCCCCACAATTCTTACACCTTTTAATAGTCGAATAAACAGAGAAAAAGCTTCCATTCTCCATCCTAACCCCATGAAAACCTTCGGTTGTCACCAAATCAAAAACATGACCACCAGTAGCAGCAATGTTTAGGATAAGGTCTCCCGTGTTAATCTCGTAAACTGTAAGCTCGTTAACGGTTCTTTTGGTAGGTCTACCAAAGAATCTTGCTATGGTT
>QMXD01000054.1 GCA_003661965.1 Candidatus Hecatellales archaeon | reverse complement strand
GACGGCCCAAGCAACAGAACTTCGTTAGAAATAAGGAAAAAAGAAGGCTTGTTTTCAAAATAGCCATCAAAGCAGAAACTGAAGAAATGCAGTTCGTATTCTTTTAATTTCTCTTAACCGACTGCCCCTGATTTATGGCCTTTAATTATTTATTATTAGTTCCTTTTCTACGCTAGTGTTTGTGCTCTTTCTGAGCAAAATAAACACCCCATTATGAAGACTAGACAACCATGTTAAGGCACTTTGAACTCGTCATAAGATAATAGGGAAGCAGAATGTGTACAGTTCCATATTTAATGAGATTACCCCTCGAAGCCATAAAGAAAAACTATAACATGTGAGTTAAAAAAGAAAAAGTTAGCCTATTTCCCATTTTTGTCAGGTTCTAGTATTTTCAAAATTTAACGCTTTTAGAACTCTTTCCTCGGCCTTCGGAAATCGAATCAGGAATGGAGTTACTGGTATGCCTGCCGCACTATGGCTTATCACCATCCACTGTCCTCTTCGGAGTTCTAAAGTTCTGTCAACCACTTCGACCGATATCCCAAACGCCTCTGCTATCCTTTCTCTATCAGACTTTCTTGGCAACTTCGAAACAAAATATGTATGGAGATTTCCTATGACTCTTGTATCAAGATAAGCTACGCGCTGCGTTGCAAGCCCGATCCCCATTCCTAGCTTGCCGCCCCTTCTAGCCAGCAACTCGGCAGCTTTACGAGAGTCCTCTCGCCGTGTGCCCATAGCCTCTGCCTTTTGCGGTACGAATTCGTCAGCCTCGTCCACCATAAACAGCACAAGCGGTTCCTTTATGCCGTGTCTCCTTCTCTCATCATAAAGCCCTTCTGTTACATCATGCAGAAACAGGCTTAGATCGTCGGTTCTATCGGATGTTGCAATGAATAATCCGGCGTTTTTAGCGTCATTCAATATTTTTATGAGTTCCTCTTTCTCTAATCTCATATCAGGTGGCAGGCCTTCAATAAAGCTCCTTTCAGAAGAAAGTTCGCGCAACTCTCTCGCCATTTTCTCCATACAATAAACGGCTGTGTCGGACACATTTGCCACGACTCCCGCAAAAGGTAGATGACTGCTTTCTTCGGTCCTGCCAGAAACGAAGCTTGATAATGTAGTCCTAGAGATTCGACCTTCCTCCTCCAGACGCAGGCGAGTGGCTCTACGGTTTCTAACATCATCTTCAAGCCTAGAGGCAAGCGATCGAAGATCCTCGACTGTTAAACTCTCTTGCGCGTTCAACCATTCTGGCCATGAGTATAAGGCGTCACGTGCCCTACCGATGTGTCGCGGGTCGTAGGATGAAATTACGCTGCGAAGTCTTCTTGCAGCTTCAATGCTTAAAGTCGTCAGCGTACATACCTTAACTCCTCTTCTAAGAAGTACATCCTTTAAGACATTCACCAAAGCATTAATCTTGTCAGGTTCGCTTAGATCGGCAGGAACTACCATGTTGCCCAAAAGCTTTTCAGCGACAGACTTTGCTATTTCTTCGCTTTCAACTGCTCTTGCAAAATCTCTAGGAAGTCGCCCTGGATCAAGTACAAGTAGATATGTTTCTTCGCTTTCCTTAAAACAGTCTGCTAATAATGGAAAGTACTCGTTTGTGTAATCAATTACTACAGCTTTGGCTCCCCTGAGACCGCTTTCTTCCTGCCTTTGTGCAGCATTAAGGATTGCTGCAACTATATTACTTGCCAAGTTTGACTTCCCTGCACGTGTGAACCCAAATATTCCTAAGTGCGTTCTGCACAATTCAGCGGCATTAATTTTAAATGGTACATTTTCGTCTTCAAGGAGCGTTCCAAGGATAATGCTCCTTTCTCTTGGGACCTCGCGGTTAACAACATTGGACGCTACATTACTTGTCAGAAGCCTCGCGGTTGCACCAAGCTTCGGAAGACTAATATCATCTGTGAGTTTGAACCCGCCTGTCCTATCTTGCTCGATCATTACTCCTACCGGAACCGCTTCTACTTGTATACGAGTCGTTTCCTCTTCAGGTGTTTCTTGCTCCCAGAGAGGGACAGTACTTTTTGCAGCTTCCTCGACAAAGCCTGGATATTCATCCAGTAACTTATCTGCGCTTGATCCAAGGGCGTAATCAATCGGCTCCACTTTCACTATCTGTAATATGCTATATCTAGCTATGGTCTCATCAGAGTGGAAGTTTTCAATGCCTATGAACAATCCTTTTCGAATTTCCTTCATGCCATCTCGTGTATAGGGAAACCTCACAATGTAAGTTTCACCAGATCTGAGCCGACCGAGGAGTACTCCCTCGAACCTGCTATCTGCCTTAAAGAGTTCATATTCAGTAGTCATGCGCCCCTCACCCTTCTTAATCTGCTCCTAATAGTCCTAAAGGTTTGCAGAAGAGGATTTGCACGGTCCATTATGGTAGACGAGCGTAAAATCCGGTGAACATTCTTTCTAAAGGAAGTTGCGGCGAGGTCTGCTTTGTGAAGAGGATCAGGATAACCGAGTGCTTCAGGAAAGTGATTCCTAATAAGTATGTTCAATAACAGCATACTCAATTGCTGTAACCTAGAAGGTCGGGAGAAGCGCATGGGTTTTATTGGCCCAAGTTCAGTACCGAGAGCTTGGAGATTTATGTCGCTTGACTCTGAATCGTCCCACCGGGGGTACGCAAGTCTATCTAGAAATAAGACATGCGAGGCTGTAGTTTTGGTGAGGAGAAACTGCGCGAGCCAGCGTAAAAATAAGCGGGGAGGACGGGTGTATTCCATTCCTCGTAACTTATACCCTGCAGCTATCCATCGTCCATTACGTTGCTGTGGGAGTATTGTCATAAAACAGGAATCAAATTCCAATGTAGCCCATGGAGCATCCACTTCATCATCGACAGCATACGGAAGGGTTTCTAAGACTGTCCTGTCTGAAAGGCTGGGACCTATATGAGGACTGGGTTCAAGTCCCTTCTCTAGATGAATGACTCCCAAAAAGTTTCTAAAGAAATAACTTGATGATGAGTCCTTAATAACACCTATTAGCAATATGGGGCGTTCCCAGCACCTCTCTATGAGCAAGCGTAATCCAACACCAGCAAAGAACTGCAATTCTCTAGAAGTTAAATGAGCCTCTTTTCCATCTTTCATGCAACGAAGGGCCCTCCAATCTTTCTCCTCAAAGAGAGCCTTGCAAAGCTTATCGAAAATACGCTCCATTTTTTCCCACGACATTCTAGGATCCTCATGAAGTGTGACGCACATCGCGTCTTCATCAAATTCGCCGATTTCTAGATTTCTTATCGCTTTTCCTCCCTTCAAGAACACATTTTCTGGCACAACCTCCTTAACATCATCATAAGCTATTTCTCTTGTTCTACGCCAGTAAGCTTCAGCTATGAGTCTGTTATGAGGAAGCCATGTTGAAGCTGGAGGCACGCCGAGTTCGCTGTTGAGTGGGTGTGATAAAGAGAAGTGCAAATCAGCTTCGAATATTTCCTCGCCTCTGATTTTCTTCCCTATTACTGAGCGGTAGAATTCAACAAAGCTCGTATTGCCGAGCCACCCACTAAGGGACCTATCGAGTAGAATAAGGTGCGGGTACTCCTGTGTTGCTCTTGCTAGATCATAAGCAGCATATATCTCGGCAAGTTCCATAAGTCTATGATGAATAACCAATAGTTCTCTTAGTTCCCGATCAGAGAGAGCCTCAAGCGTCCTTCCCTCACCAGATCCTTCGATTGTGTAAGGAGAGAGTTCAGGCGGAATCGGTATGAATGCTACATAAGATATATCCCTTTCTACCGCCCTTCTATATGTTAGCTTACCCTCACGGCCAGCTATCTCGATAACACCACGTGACACATAAGCTCCTCCATATACTGATACAAACCGGTCTCCCTCAATCTTGTCGCAGCTTCCGTCAATAGCGGCAAAACTCACGGTCGGTTCTGTAATACGGAAAAATCTCTGAGCCATATCCCTGAGTCTAAGCCTTAAACTTGGAGATTCGAGTATTGGTCTAAACGAGGTAATGTGATCCCGAAGGCAAACTTCCCATTCTTTTTTCAACAGCTCGGCGAAATCTTGTAGTTGCTTTTCGTACTCTTTTCTAGCATGTTCTATGTTTTCCTTATACTTTCTGAAAAGTTTAGAAAGCTGGATGCTCATAGCCCAACTCCTACCATTAAATAAGTGATGTTATCTCCTTAAATAGATTAAACTTCAAATCATGAACGCGCCTTATTTCTTAAAGAAGCTTTAGAAGGATGTATTATAGCTTCGGCACACATTCTTAACCGGGCACTTCTCACAGCGAGGCTTCTTGGGTCTACAATAAATTGCTGCTAAATCAAGCAAAGCATAATGAAAAGACCGATAATCGCTTAAAGGAGCTATATTCTCATAGGCCTTTCTTATCATCATGTCTGCTTTCTTTCCTTTTTCAGTAATCCCAAGCATCCTACACAATATCCTTCTAACATTTGAATCAATCAATGGAAGTCTTTCTCCAAAACAGAAGGATGCTAAACAATTCGCGATATATTCACCCACGCCGGGAAGGGATTTTAACTGATTTGGGTCATGTGGTATTTTCCCGTATTGTTCAACGACTTTTTTTGCTAATGTTACAAGATCATGCGCCCTCTTCTTGATGCCCAAAGATGCAATAAGGTGTTCAACTTCTCTTACATTAGCCCTAGCTAACGCTTCAATTGTCGGAAATCTTCTCATAAATTCTGGCCAGACTTTCTCCACCTGTCTTGCAGTAGTTTTCCTTAGCATAATCTCAGCAACTAAAACACCATAAGGGTCTAAAGTTTCTCTGAAAGAGAAACGCCTTCCAAATCTGCTGTGCCATTCAAGCAGGATCCTTGCTATTTCTTTTCCCAAGGTGTGAACTCCCTTAGGATATGTCTATTCTCTCTTGATATACTATCGGGGTCCAATCCGAGTTCTTCGGATAAGGTTCTTAAGATGGAATTTCCAAGTTTTGCAGCAAGTAACGGGGGAACAGCATCTCCAAGCTGTGCCCACTGTTTTGTTGGTGTGCCAGCAACTTCCCACCAGTCAGGGAAAGTCTGTAGCCTTTTAACTTCAGCAATACGTAACCTTCTATTTCTCCAGTGAAATGGTCCACAGTAGGGTCCGGGTAGTGCTTGTATGGTCCACGACGGCAAATTCGGGTGCAACTTCAGGAGGAAGTTCCAGTACCTGGACCTCCACCTGAATATATTGTCCCCGCCGCCTCTTTCTGTCAGCCATAGGTAGTTCTTACCAGGAGGTATTAACTTTAGTAAATGCCCCCACTTGCCACGCGGCACCTCATCATCGCGGACTATTCCGTCGTCAAGTTCGCCTATAGCTCTACCAGCGGTAACCCATGCTCTCAGTTTCCGTTTTTCTCTACCCTTCTTCCGTCTATTATCATAGCTATGCGTGGGATCGGGCAACCTAGGACTAGCATTTAAATCCGATCTAATACCTATCACAAAAAGACGTCTTCTCTTCTGAGGTACACCATATTCTACAGCATTAAGCACGCCCCAAGTGCATCTGTAATTTGTTACCAGACAAGAAAGAAACTTGTTGAATAGTTGCCTGCCCAATTTGCCCGCTAGTCCTGGTACATTCTCCAGTATAAAAGCAAGGGGTCTTATACAATTAACAAACTCTGCAAACTCCAGAATAAGCTGCGCCATTTCATGATGTCGCGGATTATGATTAGGAGCTGTCCATAATGCTGACTTAGAGAAAGGTCGGCATGGAGGGCCGCCTGCAACAAGAGCAACCTCACCCCGACGCAAGCACGCAGTATCTAATACTTCCTCTGGGCTTATGGCTCTTATATCACGGCGTATTAGTTTCCATTTTGGCTTGTTGAGCTTAATGGTTTCGCACCTTATAGCATCAAGTTCGACAGCAACTGCCACCCCGAATCCAGCGGCCTCTAGGCCTAAGTCCAGCCCCCCTGCCCCCGTAAATAAACTCACAAGCGGCAGGCGACACCACACTTGAAATCCACCTTTCTGATACTTTCACCATACACGGATCTCTTTCTACTTTACATAGCCTTTTTGATAAATACATATCGAAGAATTGAAAATCAACTTTGACGAGCCAGGTAGCGATAATGCTAAAATAATCCGAACTGTCGCAGGGCAAGATTTGATGTTTCAATTGCCGTCAAATGCAATGAACCGTGTAAACTTCAATATGCCTCCCTAATCCAAATTTCATACCTGTCTAGCAGCAGGAAAAGGGATCAACCTCGCTTGGAGGTTGTAGCTATTGAACTGGATCGACTATACGAATGAAGAAGGTCTACCGAAAACAAGTAAAATAACACCTTGCTCGGACTTTATAAATGCGATTTTCATTACTTCTTCAAAAATTTTATAATACATTTTGGCTTAGTTTTTCGTTTAATCGTGGTTAACCGAAAAATAATGTTGGAAAGGACCCTTCGCTTAGGAGTTTCTCATACATTTTGTCTGGAAAATTTGATTTTTCGGCGCATACGATACTGTTATTTATAGCTAGTGTAGGGTCCCCGGGTGGGGTGAATTGATTGTATATGTGATATTTCTCTTTTGGTGATGTGTTTGGTTAAGGCTGGCAGTGCTAGAACCTTGTATTTGGATGAGGGGTTGTGGCGACGCATTCAGCGGTTGGTTAAGTTGGGCTATGCACGGAATGCAAGTCAGCTTGTTAATCGGATTTTGGCTGAGACGCTGGGTAAGCTGGAGGATTCTGGCGTATCGAGAGATTTGGTTTATGAAACGCTTAAGAGAAGGCACTTATTATTGACGAGGGAGTTAAAAAGTTTAGAAAAGGAATTAAGGGGTTATGG
>QMXD01000053.1 GCA_003661965.1 Candidatus Hecatellales archaeon | reverse complement strand
GGTTAAAATAAGCTACGATTCTGAAAATTGACATCTAGATGTGTGTGGTTGAAGGGTGAGTAAATAAAGACAATAACAAGGCTAATATGGAAATTTAACATAAAAACATCAATTTAGCAACAACCCTACCCTATCTTCAACTGTTAGAAGGTTTTCAGGTGTTATTCTTGTTTTGTCGTCTTTAACATTTCCAAGCTTTATCCATGAAAACTCAGGTGGATAGGGTGTATTTTTGTCGCAGCAGCCATGTTTGGCGTATTGGATAAGCTTTTTTAAAAGCAACTTTTTATCGTGTTTTGTCCATTCAGCATAGTTTTGGCTGTTAATCCAACCAACAATCCTTTCAACATCCTTTTTTGTTGCATTTTCCAAGTTAAAGTCTATAGTTTTTAGTAGAACTACCAGGTGGCTTGCATACTTAGCTATTCTCGCCTTAGATAAGCCTAAAGCTTTAAGATGGTTGAGAAAGCTTAAGGCTAACCTACCATTTTTAAGCCCAAGAATTGTCTTAATATAACCCTCCAAACGTTTATCGTAGCTATGAATCGCCAGCATTCCAGAAGAATTAGAAGGTGGAACAGACACCTTTAAAGCATGAGGGTATAGGGCACCGAACTCATAGGATTGGCGCCGGAGGTGGGATTCGAACCCACGCAGGCCCTACGGCCCACGGGCTGTTAGGCTTTTGTCTCCAGGCCCGCGCCCTACCACTAGGCGACTCCGGCTCTTCTTCAGCTAGAAAATATTAAATGTTTGGCTTAAAAACGTTTTTTGTTTACCATGTTTTTGGGTAGGTTCCTGGTTGCATTATTACTCTTTCTGTTTTTATGGCTATTCCATGGTCTTTTTCAAGGATTTCTTCTGTTGACATTTTTGCTTTTCCTAGGGCTATAAGTTCACCTTTTAGGGTTAGGATGGCTGTAAGCTCTTCAGGTTTTATTTTTGAGCTTAATTTTACTATTCCAGGTATGGCTAGGTGGGCTCCATGGCATATTGCGTCTACAGCTGAATCTTTAACGTAGACTTTTGCTAGAAGCTCGATGGAGGTTTCTACTGGCATGATGACTTTTTTTAGGGGTTCTTCATCTCCCTTTTGTTTCCAGTCTGCTATGGCGTCTGATAGATCTTGAAGTCTAACAAGGTTTTTGTCTTCGGTGTAGGGTCCTGCACGGATTCTTCTAAGTTCAGCCATGTGGGCTCCACAACCTAAAACCTCTCCAATATCATGGATTATTTTTCTGATGTAGGTTCCTGATTGGCATGCTATTTTAAACAGGACGTTTCTACCTTCAACCTCAAGTATTTGGCTTTGGTAGACTTCTCTTATTCTTATTCTTCTTTTTACTGAGGCTCTTAGGGGTGGACGTTGATAAATTCTGCCTGTAAACTCTTTAAACACCCTATTAAGCTTATCGTGGTCTACATCTCCATGAAGCTTCATAACTCCAACATATTCTTTTCCACCAGCTAAAACAACCTGTAAAGTTTTTGTTGATTCTTCTAGGGCTATCGGTAGAACACCGGTCACAGCGGGATTTCCCCAACCCTCATGTTGAGGGTTTCAAGGGTTCCGCCGTGACCTGCATGTGAAACCTCCAAAATTTTTTTTGTCCATGCTGTTACTTCGTGGCTTGAGGGGCCACGTGGCTTATCAAGGTTTATAAAACCATATTTTAGGTGTTGGTTTAGGGGTCTTTGGTTTGGTGGGCAACCATATTTTGGGTCTGTTTCGGCTTCATGTTTAACAATAATTTCTCTTTTTGTTTCCCAGGGAGGTTTTTCCTCTTTCAAGTTTCATCCTCTTTTAGCTGGTTTTTTCGGTTTTTCTCCTCCTTCTTTTAGGTTTCCCTTTTTCTTCCTCAGGTTTTTCTTCAGCTTTTTCCTCAACCTTTTTCCCAAGTTTTTCTTTAAATTCTTCTGGTAGGGCTTTTATTAGTGCTTTTGCAACCTCCTCGTCGCCTGCACCTCTTTTAATGTTAACTTTAACCTCTAAGGGTTCAAGATGGTCAACGTTTACCCTTCTTCTTTTAACACCGGTTAGGTTTTTTGGTCCTGTTATTAGGACGAAGTTTTTGTCTATTGTATCTACTACAACACATTTTTTTCCAGATTCTCTTCCAGCTTTTTTAATACATATTCTACCGATGTCAAAAACTGATGTTGGTGATGACATTTTTATTCCCCACTCTTAGCCTTCATATATTCATTAATAACATCTGTAAGAACTTTTATGTTTGAATTTAATGGTAGGAGGTCTGTATTAAAAACTATGTCGTAAACTGTTAGGTCGTCTAAGTCTAAACCGTAAAACTTTTTATATCTTTCTTTTTCAGCCTTCTCCCTTTCTAAGGTTAGTTTTTTTGCTTCTTCATAGGGGATTTTTTCTCTTGAAGCTATACGTTTAAACCTAACCTCGTCTGAGGTGAAAAGATAAATTTTTATGTCTGCTCTTTCCCCAGCCATCCATGCTGAAAGTAAACCGTCAATAATAACACGGTCTTCTTTTTTTGCAGCCTCCCTTATCCTTGAATCTATAAGCTCATCTATTTTTCTATCTTTTTTGGCTAGGCTTGTCAACTCTTGGAGGGTTAAACCTTTTTCTTTTGCTAGCTGACGAAAAATTTCTCCTGCAGAAACATGTTTTAAACCAAATTTTTCTGCTAAGGCTTTTGCGTAGGTTGTTTTTCCTGTTCCGTGAAGACCACCTATGGTTATAACAAGCTTTTTAGGTTGTTGTTTGTCAACCATAAAAACCTCACCCAGCCTATTTTTGGCTTAGGTTGTTAGGCTATAAGCCTAATAAAGCTGGGTTTTTAGGAGTCTTGTTATTGGTAGGTTTACAGCCATAGCTACAAGAAAATACCAAAGCCAAAAGGTAAGTTTTGTTCCCTCGATTGTTCCGTAGGGTATGGGTATCGGTGAGAAAGCTACAGCTGTGTCACCAAAAAAACCGTAAAGAATCCAGAATAGGATTAGGAAGGGGAACATTGTAAAAAGTGAAACCTTTGTTTGTTGACCCATAACCTTTCCAGATTCTCTCATAAGCTGCATCTGCTTTTTTTGGAGTTTTGCTAAAGCTTTTTTGTCACCTTTTTTTCTAGCCTCAAACATTTCTTCTCTAAGCTCATTCATTTTATCCCTAAACTTTTTAACCTCCTCAAAATCTACAAACTTACGTTGGATAAGGGAGGTTGCAAGAGCGAGAATAATAGCCAAAAACAGGATGAAAAAGGTTGAGTATGGCATTACAAGTAAAATGTTTTCAGCCAACCATGTTTAACCTCCAACACCATCATGGAAACATTTTTTATGGTGTAGGCTTAAAAACTTTTATTTTCCAAGTAGACGGCTTAAACCAGGATACATCTCCTCAATTCTTTCCTTCATAAGCAACTGGTAATACTGCCACATAATACCTGTTGTCAGCAGGATACCTATACCTGAACCAAAGGTGTTAAAGAAGTCTGCTACAGCAGCTATTAAACCTACAGCTATCCCACCTAAAACTGTTACAATAGGAATGTATCTGTCAAGAACCTCTCTAATGGGTTTTTCAGCTCTTCTAAACCCTGGAATCTGCATACCTGAATCTATAAGCTGTTTTGCTACATCTCTTGAGCTTAAACCTCCAACCTCAACCCATGTTATAGAAAAAACCACACATACTACCACGAGTAAAAGCGTATAAATGAGGGCTCTAAGAGGGTCTTCTAATACAACAGTAATACTTCTTGGTGCTGTAAGATAGTAGATAAGACCTCCAACAGGTGCACCTGTTTTTGGGTCGACTGAACCTAAAATTTTTGCTAGAAAGCTTCCTGGAAGTCTAGCTGAAACAACATGAGACATAAAGTATACGTCTGCAAAAAGGGCTGAAGCCAATATTACAGGTATGTTTGAAACGTAAAAGAATTTTACAGGATAGCTTCCTCTAAACCCTCTAAATCTTGCATGGGAGATTGGAATGTTAACTCTTAAACCTTCAAGGTAAACTATAACAGCAAAAGTTACTATCATCGAGATAAATCCTGTCATGTCTGGAAGCCTCATAGGTCTAACAAGAACATCTAAAACGTTACCTTTCATTGCTGATTGGAATAAAGCCAAAATAGCTCCAACAAAATATCCGTCTTGGGCTGGGATGGGTGCAAAACAATCCCAATAGATTTTTTGAGCAACACCAGCAGCTATAAAAAGGCTTATTCCACTACCTAAACCCCAACCCTTCTGGATAAGCTCATCAAGAAGAATTACAACAACACCAGCAGCTAAAAGCTGGAGGAATACAAGTAGGGCTATGTTTAAGGCTAAATGTCCATACATACCTCCAAAAACATAAACCGAAGCCTCAAAAGCAGTCATAATTATTGCAAAAACCTTGTTTGCAGCTGTAAAAACAGCTCTATCTCTAGGCTTAGACATATCAAGCTCAATCATTTTTGAGCCTACAAGAAGCTGGAGAACAAGTCCTGCGGTTACGATGGGTCCTATACCAAGCTCCATTAGGGTTCCTCTTCTTGAGGCAAAAATAACCCTCATCATTGCGAAGGGGTCTCCCTGAACCCCTGCAATACCATAAAGTGGAATTTCAGCCATAACAAGGTAGATTGCTACAACTATCCCTGTCCAGAAAAGTTTTTCTGTTAGATGAACCCTTTTTATAGGCTTTTTAATTTCTGGTATTCCTTTGGCTAGACTTGCAAAAGCCTCAATTCCTCTTCCAGCCATCCGAGGGGAAGCCTCCTATTTAGGTTTAGCTAAGCTTAACTAGCTGTCCACCAGCATCCTGAATTTTTCTTTCAGCAATTCTAGAATAAAATTTTGCTTTAACGATTAGGGGTTTTGTGGTTTTACCTTCACCAAGAAGCTTTTCATATCCAAGCTCAGAAAGGTCTATAACAGGTTTTCCATCCTCAAACGTAACCTTTTTTTCTCTTGTAAGCTTATCAACAAGCTCATCAAGCTCACCTAGGTTTATTGTTTTAAGCTCCCCACGACTTGTAGGACACCTAAAACCTCTTTTACCAAAATAGTCAGGCATATATTTTACAATGTAGGTCCACTTATGTTTATGGCTTCCAGCCATACCCCTACCACCCTTCATACCATGTTTTCTATGCTGTCCAACCTGACCCCAGCCGTGGGTTCTTGAGCCACGATATTTTCTTGTTTTTCTTAGTTTATGGGGCATGGTTTACACCCTAGCCTAAACCATTCTTTTTATAAGCCTATTAATATCTTCACCCCTATAACCTAGCTCCCCACCCTCCGAAAAACCACGTTTTAAGGTTTTTTTAAACCCTCCTGAGGGGGGATGAAGCCTAAAAACAGGTTTAACTCCATCCAAATCCTTCAAATTTAACTCTAACGAGTAAATTTTTGCTGCAACTTCTTCAAGACTCTTAAAACCTATCTTTTTTACATATTCATCTGTAAGTTTTTCTCCACCAACAATCCTTCCACGTTCTCTTAAAAGCGTTAAAATTGTTTCTTTTGAGGCTTCACCCCAAGTAATATAGTCTTTTGCTTTTTGAAGCATCCCCAAATATTGGGGTGTTGAGGGGATTAGGGTTGCATGGTTAACCTTGTTTAAACGTAAAAGTTTTAGGGTGTCTTGAACATCACCTCTAACGTTTACAGTCCCCCTAACCCTAACAACAACAAGACATCTAGGTTTTTCTTCACCCATAGATTTCACCTAACCCAGTCTTCAGGTGTTACAATTTTGTAGGTGTTTTTTAATGCATCATAAACAGCAAAAGCAAGCGAGGAGGTTGTGCTTGTTGAACCGTAGCTTCTAGACCAGCAGTCTTTAACACCAGCAAGTTTTAAAATTGTTGAAGCAACTCTGTTTGCAACAATTCCAAGTCCTCTAGGTCCTGGTATAAGCTCAATTCTAACACTTCCACATTTACCTGAAACTTTAAAGGGTAGGGAGTGAGGTTTTCCACATCCACACTCCCAGCTTCCACATCCTCTAAGAACAGGTATAATGTTTAGTTTTGCATACATTGTGGCTTTTTCTATTGCAACCCTAACCTGTTTAGCCTTACCTGAGCCTATCCCAACATATCCATCCTCGTTTCCAACAGCAACAATAACTCTAAACCTAGATTGTTCACCTGCATCGGTTTGTTTTTGAACAATTCCTATGTCTAAAACTTCCTGTTTTAGGTTTGGTAGAAGCCTATCAACAATTTCAAATTCTTGGATACGGTAGCCTTGGGTGAAAACCTCCTCCATAGAGACTATTTTACCTTCAAGAACAAGTCTACCAAGCTTTGTTCTTGGAGTCCATTCTTTTTCGGTGGACATTCTTATTTTTCCCTCAAACCTAAACTACTGTTACCCCTCTATACTTCACCTTGGGGGTTTGCGTAACGCTCTTATAAAAAATTAAATATAAACGTTTCGTATTTGAAGATTCCCTAAACCTTACACATCCAAAAAATTGGACTTTTTCGATTATCCTTATATAGTCTTCTGCAGAAATGGGATAATCGAAAATCGTGGAAATAAAAAGGCTTATATGGGGTTTAAAACAAAAAATAGGCTAGAGGAAAGAACTCCAACCCTATCGCTTTCAACCCAAAAATCCCAAAAGAGGGAATTGAAAGTATCTGCAGTTTACCTTCTCTAACGAGTTGAAGAGCATATTCACTTTCAACCCAAAAATCCCAAAAGAGGGAATTGAAAGTGATGGTGTTTACGACTACTCTAACAACTCCAATTAAAACTTTCAACCCAAAAATCCCAAAAGAGGGAATTGAAAGATTTAATAGGCTCCTTGTATCTAGGACTGTTTTTTCCGCTAACTTTCAACCCAAAAATCCCAAAAGAGGGAATTGAAAGTCGCCGTTCTTATGGAACAACGCCTCCACCTTCTCCTCGCTTTCAACCCAAAAATCCCAAAAGAGGGAATTGAAAGTTTTTTTGGCT
>QMXD01000052.1 GCA_003661965.1 Candidatus Hecatellales archaeon | reverse complement strand
GCGCCATAAGAACCCTATCGACCGCGTTTGTTTTTCGTAGGCGTCCACCAGGGCGTCGGTGTCGCCGCGCAGTCCTTCCATCGTATCTCGAAGCGTCTCGTAAGCGGCAGCCCAGTTCACGATAGCCCTGGCCGCGCGCATTTCGAATCCTATTTCTTCCAGAAGGGCCGCTTGTTCTTCCTGAGTGCCCTTCAGTTTCTTTCTTAGGTCGTCGATAACCGGCAGCAACCCTCGGAACTGCCCATATTTGTCGTATATTTCAACCCCGATTTTCTTCAGCTTTTCGCCCTTGGAAACGAGATCAAGGAATGCTCGCGATGTCGCCGTCGCCGATTCTGCCGAGCTTATACCCATCTTCGTCAAGGAAGCGTAGCCCGCCAACGCCTCTTCGAGAGAGGCGCCCAGTTGCTTCGCGGCAGGAGCGACAACACCAAAATCGGTCGCGAGTTGTTCGTAGGTCATGAGACCTTTTCTAACGGTCTCAAATTGCAACGCATAGACCCGACTGAGGTCTTCTATTTGTAACCCGTAGGCATTGATGATAGATATTCCCGACGAAAGAGCGGTCTGCATATCTGTAGCACCCGCGGTGGCAGCGATAGCGGTTTGTTTGAGAACCGTCATCGCTTTCTCGGCGGGGATGCCGGCAGACCCTACGAGGTACAAAGCGTCAGCCAAGTCCTCAAGTGTGCGGCCGGTTTGCACGGCGGTTTCTTCGAGTTGCTTTTCCATATCCTGCCAACCCTGCTCGGTTGTGTCAAACATCGTCTGTGCCGTGCGGAGGTGGTCTTCTATCGAAATATTCATTTTGGTCAGCATGCCGACCGCCCCAGCTAACGCGCCTGTAGCCGCCCCGGATACCAAGGCCAGCTTTCCAAACCCCATGCTCAAACTATTCATCGTCGCACGCGCGCGCATTATTGTTCCTTCTAATGCCTTGACGCGTTGCTCGACCATTCGGAGAGCGCCGGAAGCTTGATCTTTTGCAGAAATGATCATCGAAACTTCAGCATTGACAGGCACTTATCTCACCCGCCTTTCTTCGAGGCATAGGCGTCACGAAGCGCTAAGAGAAACACCATCAGGTCGCCGCGCTGGTCCAGTACTCCCCCCGCCTCCGGTAACTGCAAAAATCCACCCCAGGGGCTTAAACAAGGGGTAAGGTATTGCAGAGTTTCGAAATACTCCGCATTTTCGTCGTTAGCAAGGCGAAGTCCGTTAATTGCTATATGAGCCAGTCTTTCAATAACAGATTTGTTTTTCAGCAGCTCATTATAGTCGTTCAAAAGTCGGCGAAGGATCCTATCCCCTATATGCGCCTTGAGGCGACCGACGGTATATTCGTTAATAGGCTCACTCTCGGACCACGAAATAATACAAGAGGAGAGGGCCGCGACAACCCTCCCCTCCTTCAACTGAATCAATGCCCTGACTGTGAGGGCGTCTTTTGTTTCAATCCATCCGTCTTTGAATTCATGTAGCATTCTCAGTCCTCGCGAGTCCGTACAGCTCGCGAAGCTTAGTGCCGAGGTTGTCCAAAATCCGAGCGTGCATCTTCTTTATGTTCTCAACCGTGACCGGTACTTCGGCGCTCCAGCCTTTGATAACCTTGTTATAGAATTCCGGCTCAAAGACTAAGTTTCCGAGCTCTATCATGTAAGAGCCGTCCGGATTCATCTGCGCTTTCATTTTCTTCATGTATTGTTCGTGCAAGGAATAAGGCAGCTCGGCCAAAACCTCGACCCAGTCATTCGTTTCTTGCTCGACTACATTTCCCTGTTCATCGAAATAAACTTTTACTGTGCGGTCACTTGCAAAGAGTCCCATTCTTCCACCTCGCTATTTTAGTAACTTCCCGTATCGTTGAAATGATCCTCGACGATTATGATTCCGTTGGAGCCATCATCGAGAGCCTCAAAGCTCAAGTCGATGGTTATCTTATCTCTGCCGCCGATATCGTGCGGTGCCTCGGTGACTTGAAGTTTAGGGAAGTGGATTATAAAGTCGGTGGAGTTTTTCGTTAGTTTCAGCCATAAGCTGAAACTCGTCCAATTCTTGAACTTCGCGTACTCGTCAGCGATGACATCTGCGTTAAATAGCAGCGTAGCGCTTCCTGTGATTTGAAGATCGCCAGGGGCAATATCAATGCGCTGTCCCGTACCATCAAGAACATAGTCGTCCTCTGTAGGATTGTTGTTGATAGTGAAACGGATATCCGAATATGTCGCGACATCATAGATTGTTCCATCTTTAGACAAGGTCAATTCCTTAAAATAAAATGGGTCGCCAGTAGGCGTCACACTAACGCTGTCTGTTGCTAAATCTTCGCCCTCATTCTTCCCTACAAAGTCAAGTGTGACTTTCGGTATTGCTCCGACGGCGCCTTCAAAGCTCAGAGAGCGTACTCTCAAGCCCGTGTAGTCATAGGCTTTAACACCGCCGTGATTTACGCGAACTGTAGCACTGGGTAAATCTTCGGTAACTCCGATGGGCGTAATTTCCGTATACTCGTCTCCCGACTCTGGGGTACTGTCAGGATCCTGTGCTGCCGCTTTTCCAAGCGCGAGGAAGAACAATACCCCTGTAGTATCGGGATAAAGCTCGCAGTCGACAGATCCCTCAACCCCTTCTTGACCGGGAGCAAGAGACAAGCTCGCCCGGCGGTTGAGTAACGCCTCGCTTCGTATATTTTCGATGCGATAGTTCAAGGATTCGCTGGTAATGGGCAGGAGATATTTCAGCTCTGCCGGAGTCGCCCACGCGGTTTCAATTCCAAGTTTCAGAGAGCTCTTCGCTCCTGTTGCAAGCATTCAGCTCACCTCCATTATTCAAATATCGATATCCTCGAAATTACGGTTATATCAGAGTTGCCTGTGTTTGTGAATTTCACCAAATAACTTGTGTTTGCCTTTAAACGCCAGGGCAAATAACCATTAATGATGCTTGTGATTACCGTGTTTGCAATTGCCGTCGAGCCTATTTTTGTTTTGTCTATCTTAGTGCCCTCCGAATTTACTGTGGGGTTATTTTTAATTAAAATAGTGCTATTATCAGAACTCGTGCGGTCTTTGTTAAAAACAGTCACGCTTGTTCCATCAGCGATATCCGCACCCTCGAAAAATTCAATGTCGATGACATCGCTGCTGGTCGTAAAGGTCTGGATTACCGACAACACCGGATTATCCCCCGTGGTGAATGCAAAATATGCCGAGCCAGTAGCGGGTACCATGGTCTCAAAGAAAGCGTGAAACGCGCGACCTTCCAGCAAAGAACGCTCGGCATCCGTGAGGATCACGTCACCTCTACCGTTAATCCCCATTGAAAATCCCCCCCTATTCTTCGGGGATTTGAATACTAATCTGGATCATTTCACCTTCGAAGTCAGCTCTTAGCTCTGAGATCTCATTGAACCCCTGCCACAAAACATTCATAATTTCCTCCGCCTTAGTTTCAAGTTCGTCGGGGACCCGTACCCGCGTCCAAATCCAAAAGCTGTGTATCTTGCGTGTTTTTCCAAGGGCGAGGGGCTCATATTCCAAGCCGGTGTGAATTATCGCGATAAGACCAGGAGCCAAAGCCTCTGGCCTGACCATGCGATAACCTGCGGCTTTAAGGATCTGTTCTAATTGCTCGCGCATTATTTCAAAGCCTCCTCTATTTTCGATGCGATGAATTTCTCAATACCTCGAAGTTCAGCCCGCGGGATTAGCATAAATGGCCTCGCCGGCATTTTTCGTGTACCAGTCTGGTGGTACACTCCGTATCGCACGCCGGTATATACCTGCGCGTAATCCCGACCGTGAGCGGTGTTTATGCTTTGCTTCAGTCGCCCCGTCATTTCCAAAATGGGATGTGCTTTATTAGCCTCACCCTTGTACTTCGCCCTTCGCTTCTGTGTCGACTTCGCTAACGGTGCCCACGTGTGTGTGGCTCCTGTTTTGTCTCGCCCTTCAGCTTCAAAGTTTTTCTCAACCGAAACCCGCATGAGTTGTGCAACATCGCGCATTATAGGAGATAGATTTTTAAGCGTGCTCTGGCCTTTTTTGAGTAGTTTTCGGATTTCCTTGGTATCAATTTGAATTTGCATTATTACCACTCCTCAAGTTCGTCGTCCGTAAACTCCCTGTCGTTGCTGGATACAGCAATCCCACCCGAGGAGAGTGGCTTATCTGGGGAGAGAGTTTCAAGGAGCCGCGTGTACATCTCCTGATAGTTGCGAGCCTTTTCATCAAGGCCCGCATAAGCATGCAAGTAGGCAAGAGTGTAGTTCTTCACGAATTCGTCTTGTGCGGCTTCCGAAGCCTGCGGGGCTGCACTGCCAATGTAGGCATAGCCGTCGTTGATTATTTCAGCGATTAGCGTTTCATTAATTGTCCCGGCATCTTGGTCATCTGTAAGCGCGATCAAAACATTATCGGGTAGCAGTAATTTGATCTTGGCAACTGTCACCATGGTTATCACCCTCCAAAGAGCGCGGGGGCATCAGCCCCCTACGCTCAAGATACTGTCACGTTGTTTATCGTGATTCCATTCGCATTCAAAATGTAAGGCAGGGGGCGGCTCATTACAAACAAACTCTTCTGAGAGCCGTGGTTAGTTATCTCTTCCCAAGATGCAACATCGGTCTGGACAGGATTCATGTTTTTGTCGAGATTGGCATTGATAATTGCACCATATGCAAGGAATATGGCGCTGGGGTCGACAAGGATTATCTTATCCCCGGAAATCAAGCTGGTGCCGCCTATGCTGCCATCATAGACATAAATAGGTGGCACACCCTGTATCTTCGTCACGAAATTGACGAAAGGTTCATTGGTCTCATAGCGCATCTCTGCAACATTGAAGGAAGTCTTATCGACAGCCTTATTGAATTGCGTGTTGTCCCAGAGAGCCTTTTCTACATTGGGCGTCACGACAATAAACGCGGGGCTGTGGCCGTTCTTCTTCATAGTGCGGATCATTTCCCTTAAGTCAGAGACTATTTTCGCCGAGGAGTTCAAAGTGTAGTTGTTGGTGGAGACCCCAAACGTAGCCTCATATTTTCGTGCGCCATCGTCGTAGGAAATCTTCCCTGTGCTTATGAGTTGCGCGAACATCCATTCGAGGCGGTTTTTAACGCGAGCCTTGAGCGTTGCCAGCTTCTTCGCATAGATATAGTCTTTAGAAGCAATAACATCGGAAATTCCAGAAACGGCAACAAGCTGCGGATTGTAGTTCTGAGCAAGGATTAGCTCTTCAGTAATGTCGTCATATTCGTAAATCTGCGCGGGGTCGACCAGAGCCTCGGAAACATTTTCAGAAATTTTTACAGGATGCGGAGGATCATAAAGTTTTCCCAGTGTGGCCATCGTCAAAGAATTAGTCTCAGAGCGAACTTTTACCTTGGCGATTGGAGAATATTCAACGTTTTTCGAAAGCTGCTGCGTGAGCCAGCCTGGTGCAACAGGAGCTTGCTTATAAAGTCTTGTAAGGAATACCCATTCCATTCAAATCACCTCCTCATATCTCCGTGCGTTCTAAGACGAAGATTCCATGCCTTTCAAGGCGCGCGATTGTATCTTCAGCAGGTGCAGAAGCGAACTCGTCTTTGTAAACTATTCCGAACAAGCGGACTTTTGCAGTTGCAGGACTCTGATTCTGTGACACATCCTCAACTAATACAGCCGAAGGCTCAGCAGCAAAGTAGGAGTAATCCACAACTACATTTCCAGTACCAGAAGCAGGAGCAGTACCAAATGTAACTTTACCCGCCTCATAATCAACAGTATAGTCTGTTCCTTCTGTTTTCTCATCATCATCAACTGTAACGGTCACCGAGCCATGAAGAACATCACCATAAGTTAATGTGAACTCTTTTGTAGAACCATCACCATCGAATGTGTCCTGCTTAGCTGCCACAGCTTTGACATATTTTGTGCCATTCCAGCCTACAACTTCGAACGAACTGACATCCGCAGAAACATCAACGTTAACTATCTTTTCCAGGGCTTCCAACATCATTTTTCACCTCCATAGATAGCCTTCGCCACTCTGTCTGCCCGTTCCATCGCGCTCTTTATTGCATCGCTTGCTTCCTCACCCATCTGCTTCAAATTCTCCGGCTTCGCGATAGCCTGCAGAACCTCCTCGAAGTCTTTTCTTTTGTCCGGCTCTTCAAGGGCCATTGTTTTGAATTTCTCAACGACGGCAGGGGGCACGCCTTTGTTGAGCCAGTCTTTAGCCCAAGTCTCAATTTCATTCGTCAAAAGCTTGATTTCAAGTTCCTTCTTTGCCTTCTCTGTTTCTTCGAGCTTCTTTGTCAGCGTCGCCTTTTCCTCTTCCAGAGTTTTTACGCGCTCTTCAAGGGTTCGTACTTTTTCTTCAAACTCCTTCACTTCGTTCACCTCCGAATAATGAAATTCAGGTGGCTCCATATCGAGCCTCTTGTACAAGCCAGCAAGTTTGTTGTAAACTCGCTTTCGTTCGTCGCGGGGGATACTTGTTCCTCCGCGCGCACCCAGTAAGGCCTGCATAGCGGCTATAACTCCTCGACGGTAGATGGTCATTCGCCCGTTTTTGACCTTGGCAAAAGGCAACTTATATGCAGCCTTGACTTCAGGATAGCCGCTATCCCCCTTCTCGTAGTTCTTGGTATCCACGTATGCACACGCTTTAGCCAGCGTGGCCCAACCAAATCTCTCAACGATCTCGTCAGCATCTCTCGCCCAATTCCAACTCCAGGGAGAATCCTCATCGATGGGCCAACGCGGTACATCTGCCAACTTAACTTCTTTTTCCGTCAGACCTAACCACTCAACCAAAACCATCACGGCCTCTTTGAGACGTTCACGGAAAGTGAGGGGTTGCACTCCCGGATGCGCGGGGCGATTTGTAAGCGCGACCCCAAGGAAAGCATAGCCAACACTCTTCCCCGTTTGTTTGTCAGCATAATCCTCAGCAAATTCG
>QMXD01000051.1 GCA_003661965.1 Candidatus Hecatellales archaeon | reverse complement strand
TTCTTACCACCGTAGAATACATAACTTTCAATTCACTCTTTTGGGATTTTTTATTGCAAGAAAAGAATATACTTGATTTGACTGCTTTAAGTGTTGGACTTTCAATTAACTCTTTTGGGATTTTTTATTGCAAGTGTAGGCTTTTTGGGTTGTTTTTTGGTTTATTTTTTTGTTTAAGCCTCTTATAAGTCTTTTTATTTTTCCTGTTTTTCGATTATCAAAAAAATGAGGCAACCTATATAAAGATAATCGAAAAATTGTAGGTGAGAGTTGTTTAGTTTCTATTGTTTAGGGATAAAACTTAAAGCTTTGTTACCATATTTGTCTAAAGCGTTAAACATATTAATATGCTGGAGGATGTATGAAAGGTAAATGTCCGCAATAAAACAGATAATCGCTGAGTCAAAAAAGAAGGTTGACATAGACGAGTTTCTCCAAAAAGAGTTAGCTAGAGCAGGTTATGGAGGAGTAGAAATAACAAAAACCCCCCTAGGAACAAGAGTTACAGTCTATGTTGTAAGACCAGGTTTGGTTATAGGTCGTGGAGGAGAAGGAATAAGAAACCTCTCAAAAACCCTAGAAGAAAAATTTGGGCTTTTTAACCCCCAAATAGCTGTTGCAGAGGTTCCTGTTCCTGAGCTAAACCCAAGAATAATGGCTTCAAGAATAATTTCAGCCCTAGAAAGAGGAGTCCACTTTAGAAGAGCATGTTACTGGGCGCTCAACAACATAATGAATGCTGGAGCCTTAGGGGCTGAAATAATTATAAGTGGAAAACTAACAACAGAACGTGCAAGATACGAAAAGTTTAAGGCAGGATACCTACCAAAGGTTGGAGACCCAGTCTTAAAACACGTTCAAAAAGCAGTTTTATACACCCAGCTAAAACCAGGATTGTTTGGTGTTAAAGTTATCATTGTCCCACCAACCTACAAGTCTCCAGACTACTACCAGATAAAAGAAATCCCCATAGAGAAAGAACAGAAAAAAACAGAAACCCTAGAAGAAGAAAAAGCTGAAAAAGTTGAGGGTGGGGAGGAAAGCTAAAAATGGCGATTCTAAGGATGAGTGAGATTAGGTCTATGGGTAGGGAGGAAAGGGAAAAAAAGCTTTCAGAGCTTAGGGTTGAACTTATGAAGCTTAAAACACAGGTAAGGGCTAAGGGAACCCTTGAAAACCCAAAAAAGATTAGGGAGATTAGAAAAACAATAGCAAGAATATTGACAGTTCAAAAAGAGGAGGAGTTAAAAGAGAGAGGGGAAGGTGGAAGAAAATAATGTCACCAATCACACCAAAAAACGTTTGGAGACATGAGCTAATAGGTTTAGAGGTTAAAATAGCTAAAAGCACATGCTCCTCCCAAGTAGGCTTAAAAGGTAAAGTCATAGACGAAACAAAAAACATGCTAATAATCCAAGACGGCTCCAAAAAAAGAAAAATACCAAAAAACATTTCAGAGTTTAGGTTTAAACTTCCAGATGGATGCTGGGTTTCTGTTGACGGAAAAATACTTGTTGGAAGACCTGAAGACAGAGTTAAAAAAACCATTCGAAGGTGGTAGGTTTGGCTAGAAACATAGGTATCCCTGTTAAACCACCAGAAACAGAATGTGATGACCCAAAATGCCCCTTCCACGGAAAACTACCAGTTAGAACAAAAGTTTTAGAGGGGAAAGTTGTAAGCGCAAAAATGCGTAGAACAGTTATTGTTCAAAGAGACTACCTACACTATATCCCCAAATATATGCGTTATGAAAGACGGAGAAGCAGAATGCCAGCCCACAACCCACCATGTATAGCTGCAAAAGAAGGTGACATCGTAAAAATTGCTGAGTGTAGACCTTTAAGCAAAACAGTTTCCCACGTTGTAATAGAAAAGGTTTCTAGGGGTAGTTAAAAATGTCTGTAAAAAGTAGGGCTGTAAGTGCAAGAGGAATCCTTGAATACAGACCAAAAATAGCTAAAGGAGTTCCTGTCGGAGCAATAGTAAAATGTGCGGATAACACTGGAGCAAAAGAGCTAAAAGTAATTCAGGTTGTAGGATATAAGGGTAGGCTTAGAAGACTACCAGCAGCAGGAGTTGGAGACATGATAATGGTTTCAGTAAAAAAGGGAACACCAGACATGAGAAAACAAATCTTTCCAGCAGTCCTTATAAGACAAAGAATGCCGTTTAAACGGATAGACGGAACAACAGTCCAATTTGAGGATAACGCAGCAGTAGTCATAACCCCCGAGGGAGAGTTAAAAGGAACGGAGATTCGTGGACCTGTTGCAAAAGAGGCTGCTGAAAGATGGCCTAGAATAGCTAGTGTTGCAAGTATGATTGTGTAGGTGAAGATGGGGATGGTTGTTTCAGCTAAACCTTCAAAACAAAGAAAGTTTTTATGGAATGCTCCACTCCATAAAAGGCATAAGCTTATGTCAGCCCCCCTATCCATAGAGCTTAGAGCAAAGTATGGTAGAAGGTCTCTCCCTGTTAGAGAAGGTGATGTTGTTAAGGTTGTTAGAGGAGATTATGCTGGAATGGAAGGTAAAGTTAAAAGTGTAGACCTAAAAAACTATAGGATAACTATTGAAGGTATAACAAGAGAAAAAGCTGACGGTACAACAATTTTTATTCCCATTCATCCTTCAAAGGTTGAAATTAGAAGGCTTAACCTAAGCGACAAATGGAGAGCCGAAAAACTGGCTCAAAAACAGGTTACCGAGGAAAAGGTTGAGGGTGGGGGAAAATAGTTGGGTAGTAAAGGTGGTAAAAGTCATCTTAAAAGGCTTGCAGCACCAGGTTTTTGGCCTATCCATAGGAAGGAGAAGGTTTGGACTGTAAAGTCTTCTCCAGGTCCTCATCCTGCTGATGAAAGTATTCCTTTGCTTATTGTTGTTAGGGATATTCTTGGTTTGGCTAAAACGAGTAAAGAGGCTGGTATAATTATTTCTGAGGGTAAGATTAAGGTTGATGGGAGGGTTAGAAGGGATAGAAGGTTTCCTGTTGGGCTTATGGATGTTGTTGAGGTTTTAGGTTTAAACAGGTTTTTTAGGGTTGTTCCAAGCACCCACAGGTTTTTGGCTTTTCAACCCATAGATGAAAAGGAGAAAACGTTTAAGCTTTGTAGGATAGAAAACAAGACAACGGTTAAAAACAGGAAAATCCAGTTAAACCTTCATGATGGAAGAAATATTCTTTTAAATCCTGAAGAAGCCTCTGGAGACGGTTATAAGGTTTTAGATGTTTTAAAGATAAGTCTTCCAGACAACAATATAACTGAACATTTAAGGTTTAAGGAGGGAATGTACGCCATAATCATTGGTGGAAAAAACATAGGTAAACATGGAAAAATTGTTGAAATTGAGAAAACCCCCTACAAAAAAAGAAACCTAAAAACTGTGAAGATTGTGGGGAAGGATGGTGTTGAATATAGCACCATACCAGACTACGTGTTTGTTGTTGGGGAGGATTCTCCTATAATCACCCTTCCAGGAGGCTAAAAATGGGATGGTGGACTGTGAAAAGGTTTATGAGATGTGGAAGGAGAATCCTATGACAAAACCTAGAATAGAAAAGGTGACTGTAAACGTTTCTGTTGGAAGGTCTGGTGAACCACTAGAAAAAGCAGCAAAAATACTTGAAAAGTTGACAGGTCAAAAACCATGTTACCGTAGGGCGAAAAAAACTATAAAGGATTTTGGGATTAGAAGGGGTGAACCTATAGCATGTGTTGTCACCTTAAGAAAACAAAAGGCTGTAGAGTTTTTAAAGAAGGCTTTTGATGCTGTTGGAAACAAAATTCCAGTATCATGTTTTGATAACCATGGAAACTTTTCTTTTGGTATAAGAGAACATATAGAGATTCCTGGTGTAAAATATGATCCTGAACTTGGTATTATTGGGATGGATGTTTGTGTAACCATGGGTAAACCTGGTTATAGGGTTAAAGAACGTAAAAAATGTAGGTCTAAGGTTGGGGCTAGACATAGGGTTAAGGTTGATGAAACTATATGTTTTCTTAAAGACAATTTTGGTGTTGAAATTTTTGGGGAGAGGTGAAGGGTTTGGCTAAGTTTAAACCAAGAAAGGAGAGGAAGTATGGTAAGGGTAGCCGTAGATGTCGTAGGTGTGGATGTTACGGTCCTCTTGTAAGAATTTTAGACCTATATTTGTGTCGTCAATGTTTTAGGGAGGTTGCTCCAAAACTAGGCTTCAAAAAGTATAATTGAGGTGGGGCTGGAGTATGGTTTTAAACGACCCGCTTGCAAACTGTCTTTCAACAATAATGAATAATGAGATGAGGAATAAACGTGAATGTATAGTTTTTCCAGCCTCAAAACTTATAGGTAACGTTTTAAAGGTTATTCAAAGGCATGGTTACATAGGTGAATTTGAGTTTATAGATGATGGTAGGACTGGAAAGTTTAGAATTCAGCTTCTTGGTAGAATAAATAAGTGTGGGGTTATAAAGCCTAGATACTCTGTTAAGGTGAAAGAGATAGAAGAGTTTGAGAAAAGGTATCTTCCAGCCAAAGATATGGGTGTTCTTATAATTTCAACCCCTTATGGTGTTCTTTCCCATAAGGAGGCTATCCAAAAACATACTGGCGGAAAACTTTTAGCCTATGTATATTGAGGGAATACTTTATGGCTACAAAAGTTTTGGTTGAGGAAAGGTTTGTTGAAGTTCCCTCCGAGGTTTCGGTTAGGGTTGATGGTAAAATTTTAACTGTTAAAGGTCCTCTTGGTGAACTTAAAAAGGATTTTTCCCATGCGCCTGTTCAAATAGTTTTGGCTGATGGGAAGATTGTTGTTAGAAGTTTTGGTGGGAAAAGAACCGATAAGGCTATAGTTGGAACTATCTCCGCCCATATTAAAAACATGGTTAAAGGTGTAACTAAAGGGTTTACCTATAAGCTTAAAAAGGTTTATTCCCACTTCCCGATAAACGTTAAGGTTGAACCTGGCAAAGTTTTAATTGAAAACTTTATTGGTGAAAGAAGCCCTAGAATAGCAAAAATTGTTGGTGATGTTAAGGTTATTGTTAAGGGTGACGATATAGAGGTTCAAGGTTTAAACATTGAGGAGGTAAGCCAAACAGCAGCAAACATTGAACAGGCAACAAAAATAAAGAAAAAGGATCCTAGGGTTTTTCTTGACGGAATCTACATCTATGAGAAGACTGAGGGGATGTCTGGGTGAGTGGAAAAACGAGGTCTAAGAAGGCTTTAACCAAAAAAATTAAAAAGTTTCGTGGGAAGGTGCCTAGGTTTATTAGGCAGGAGTCTTGGCGTTATAAAAGGCTTGAAACAGGCTGGAGAAAACCTAAAGGTATCGACAGCAAAATGAGGCTTAAACGTAAAGGTTACCCTGTTTCACCAACCGTAGGCTATAGAACCCCTAGAGATATTAGGGGAATTCATCCTTCCGGCTTTACCGAGGTTTTGGTTTATAGGGTTGAAGACCTAAAAGGTCTTAACCCTGAAATTCATGCGGTAAGAATAGCCCATCAGGTTGGGCTTAGAAAAAGGATGGAGATAGAGGAGGCTGCTAAAAGGTTTGGCTTAAAAATTTTGAATCCTTCAAGAAGGGTTGCTGAAAAATCTGTTGGGAAAAGTGGAAAAGCTGAGGAGAAGGGTTAGGCTGGTGGAAATATGAGTCTTAAAAGTCAAAGGATGATTGCTGCTAAAATACTTAAGGTTGGAAAAAACCGTGTTTGGATAGACCCTGAAAGAATTGATGAGGTTGAAACAGCAATAACAAGAAGCGAAATTGAAAGACTAATTAAGGATGGAGTTATTAAGGCTAAACCTGTTAAAGGTGTTAGTCGTGGTAGGGCAAGAATAAAACATAAAAAAAGGAAAATGGGGAGGGGTAGAGGTCCTGGAAGCCGCAAAGGAGCAAAATATGCTCGTTTACCTAGAAAAAGAAGATGGATTCAAACTATTAGGGCTATTAGAAAAAAGCTTAAAGAACTTGTTCAAACTAGAGCTATAACAACCCAAACCTACCGTAAACTTTACAGGTTGGCTAAGGGTGGAGTTTTTAGAAGTAAAGCTCACATGCTCCAATATATAGAGTCTGAAGGACTTTATAGGAGGAAACCTAGATAGTGGTAAAAGATGCAAGTTACCGTGTACCTTTTAGAAGAAGAAGAGAGGGAAAAACAAACTATTATCAGAGGAGGGAACTGTTAAAGTCTGGGAAGCTTAGACTTATAGTAAGGTGTACCCTATCCCACACCATCGTCCAGTTTGCTAAGGCTGAACCTGAGGGTGACAAAATACTTGTATCCTCAACCTCCCAAGAACTCGTAAAGAGGTATGGTTGGAAGGCTGCAACAGGAAATCTTCCAGCAGCCTATCTTACAGGTTTTTTGGCTGGTTTAAAGGCTAGGAAGGCTGGTATTAAAGAGGCAATACTGGATGTTGGAATTAAAAAGCCTGTAAGAGGCTCTAGAATATATGCTGGTTTAAAGGGTGTTTTGGATGCTGGAATACTTGTTCCACATTCTAAGGAGGTTTTACCTGATGAGGATAGGGTTAAAGGTAAACATATAGCAGCCTACTGGGAGGCTTTAGAGGGTTCTGAGGAGAGGGAGCGTAGGTTTTCCCAGTATATTAAAAACGGTTTAACCCCTGAAAAGCTTCCAGAACATTTTGAGGAGGTTAAAAGTAACCTAGAAAAATCCTTCCTTTAAAACTCCTATACCCTTACCTGTTTTTAGACCTCCTATAAATACCCCTTAACCTAGTTTTTGCAGAAGTTTTACCCACAAAACTAGGAAAGATTTACATTCCCTCTTTGGGGATTTTTGGGTTGAAAGGATGAGGAATGTAAAAGAGCGGTAGGTATATCTTTCTACTTTCAATTCCCTCTTTTGGGATTTTTGGGTTGAAAGTAGAGTTCGAAGAGTTTGCTGACGTCTTCGGATGGTATTTCTTTCAATTCCCTCTTTTGGGATTTTTGGGTTGAAAGATTTTCAATATTGCAGGGGAAACAACGGTAGCAGGAATACCTTTCAATTCCCTCTTTTGGGATTTTTGGGTTGAAAGTAAATGTTTCTAGTATAAAGGTTTCTCCACCTATAACTTGACTTTCAATTCCCTCTTTTGGGATTTTTGGGTTGAAAGTCTGCTTGGAACAGGGCTAATAGGAAGGCGTTGGGGTTGTCTTTCAAT
>QMXD01000050.1 GCA_003661965.1 Candidatus Hecatellales archaeon | reverse complement strand
GTATTCTGATAGGATATTTATGGTCCGTGGAAGTTATGACCATGCCGAGATCAAGTATATCATCGGCTTATGCGATTTCTTTCTGGGTTCACGTATGCATGCCTGTATTGCTGCTTTATCTCAGATGATTCCAGCTGTGGGTTTAGCTTATAGTAAAAAATTCTTAGGGGTATTTGATTCAATCGGTGTTGATGACTTGGTAATAGATCTTAGGACCAAGTCTAAAGACGGTATTATAGCGCATCTAAGTAAAGCATTTTTTGAACGTGAAGCGACCGCACAGAAATTGTCGCAAACAGTACCTAAAGCTCAAGAAGAGATATCGGAAATTTTCAGCCCTTGTTAGAGGCAAAAATAATTGAAAAGCTATGCGGTTATATTACATTCTCGATTGTGCATGAATTATAGAGCTTGTGTTTTAGCTTGTCCTGTTACTGCAGGGCACTTAGTTAATAATCCAGATCGCTCTCGTCAGAGGAAAGCAGAGAAGAAGATATTTACTGTTGCACCTAAATAAACTTTATCGCTGAGAATGCTTAGTTTTTTCTGTACATTATAAGCTAATTAACCATTGCAACTCTAAAGGTGTATGATTAACCAATCCACCATTATTATTGCTATATTTCTTATTATTGTTACTTTTGTGGTTCCTCGAAAGTATTTCATGCTGCCGTTTATTGTTTGTGCTTGTTTTGTTCCCGCCGATCAGCGAGTAATAATTTTTGATTTGGATTTTACGCCCTTGCGCATTTTGGTAGCCGTAGGTGTTTTCCGTTTATGGATACGTGGCGAGATTACCCACATAAGATGGAACAAGTTCGATAAAATAATACTGCTATGGGCAAGTGTAGGAGCTGTCATATATGTGCTGCAGTGGCAGGACATGCGGTCTTTAATTTATAAGTGTGGTGTCCTCTTCGATATCTTAGGTTTATATTGGATGTTCAGGCAAAACATGCGGTCATGGGCTGATATCCACTTTATGTTTGCAGCGTTTGCTATGTGTGCATTGATTATGTTGCCGTTAGTGCTATTGGAATGGACAACAGGTAAGAATCTATTTTCAATACTCGGAGAAGTAGGAACGGAAGTACGTCCGAGTGGACGTTACCGTTGTCAAGCATCTTTTCCGCACTCCATTATTATGGGATTATTCTGGGCAAATCTTGTGCCTATATTTTTTGTGCTTGGAGTTACGAATAGGTCGTCTAAATTTTTTTACTGGTTGGCCTGTGCAGCAAATGTTCTTATGGTGATTGCTACGAACTCCAGTACACCGATTGTGACTTTAATGGCGATAACCTTACTTTTGATTTTATATCGTTATCGCTCATATGGACGACGGATAGTTTATATCTTATTTGGTATTGCTGTTATTCTGCATTTGGTAATGAAAGCTCCGGTTTGGCACCTTCCCTCTCGTATGAATGTAGTTGGTGGCTCAACGGGCTATCATAGGTACAAGCTGATAGATAATGCCATAGAATATTTTAATGAATGGGCTTTGCTTGGAACGCGTAGCACGGTTCATTGGGGCTGGGCTCAAAAAGATATTACAAATCAGTATATTTTTGAAGCTGTAACAGGAGGGCTTATCACATTATTAATATTTCTTGTCCTTATGTTTCAAGCTGTAACAATTATGAGCAACTGTTCTATGCATGGTGCAACGCTGAACCAACGGTGGCTATGCTGGGGTATATGTGTCTCAATTCTCGGACACTGTATTTCCTTCCTTGGAGTTAGTTATTTCGGACAGATTAGAATGCTTCTTTTTCTCACTTTTTCTGTTGTAGGATTTGTTTGTGGAATGTGCAATACTAAACATCAATCATTTCAAAGTAAGGTGAGTTTTGTCGATGCTTGACCCGGAAATTTCAATAATCATAGTAAATTGGAATACTTGTGATATTCTTCGCAATTGCCTTGCCTCCATACTTGTGCCGAGAGATGAGATAGATTATGAAGTTATAGTTATTGATAATGGTTCAACAGATGGCTCAACAGAAATGATTAAGAACGAGTTTCCCCATGTGAATCTTATACAAAATAATCAGAACTGTGGTTTTGCAGTTGCGAACAATCAGGGAATAGGTATTGCCAAGGGGCGATATATTCTGTTGCTTAATAGTGATACTATTATACTTAAAGCTGCTCTTTCGAAAACAGTTTCTTTTGCAGATGTTCATCCAAATGCGGCTGTTGTGGGTTGTCGAGTTCTAAATCCAGATGGAACATTACAGCCTACCTGTTTTATGTATCCTTCGTTATTAAACATGCTTTTGTCAGCTAGCTATTTGTATAAATTGTTCCCCAAGAGTAAATTTTTTGGCAGAGAACGTATGACCTGGTGGGATAGGTCGAACGAACTGGAAGTGGATGTTGTAACCGGCTGCTTTATGTTGGTCAATCGCAAAGCTATTGAGCAGGTAGGGTTAATGGACAGATGTTTCTTTATGTATGGAGAAGAAACGGACTGGTGCTATCGATTTAAGCAGGCCGGATGGAAAATAATGTTCACCCCTTGTGCGGAAATCATTCATATAGGAGGACAGAGCACTCGGCATGTGCGACAAGAAATGCTGATTCAGCAGAGAATAAGTATTCTGCAATTTATACGGAAACATAAGGGGAGTCTGAGATATCGATTAGCCTGTTTTCTTATTACTTTGTCTTTGATAATTCGCATTCCCGGCTGGGTCTTTATCGCCATTTTCAATTGCAAAAAACGCGAAGACTCGCTCAATAGAGTTAAAGCTTATATAGCTTGTATTGAAAAGTCTATTTCAATGACTTGTTGGTTCTGAATCTCAGGGAAAAAGATGAATTTTGCGCTATTAGCTCAAGGGGCTGCACATTTAGTCGTCAAACGTTATGCTGGTCCATTCTGGATACGAAGACAGTGGCTAAAAAAGACACAATGGTTTAACGAATCGGAATTAGAAGGCATACAATTAAAGTTGTTAAAACAATTAATTCACCATTGTTATAGCACAGTGCCATACTACAAGTGTTTGATGGACGAACGAGGCATAAAGGTTGAAAGTATAAATAGCCTGGAAGATATAAAACAATTTCCTGTACTTACAAAAAAAGACGTGCTACAAGCCGGTGATTCTATTATATCCACTAAATACCCTAAATGGTTAATGCGCATTGCTTACACAGGTGGCACGACAGGGACACCATTGCTAATCTGGAGAGATCTATTTTCGATTGGAAGTAATCATGCATTTTTCCAAAGGCAGAAAGATTGGGCTGGGGTCGGGCTGCGTGACAGATGTGCTTATCTAACGGGTAGACTTGTTGTTAGGCCGGACAGAACAGATAAAAGACTGTATTCATACGACCCATTTATGAAGGAGTTGATCCTTTCAACTTACCATTTGTCAATAGATACAGCTAAAGAATATGCGGAGGTGATAAAGCGATATAGAGTAACAGCAATAGATGGGTATCCCTCAGCAGTTTACTTAGTTGCCAAAACTTGTTTTGATTCCGGGATTGAACTTAAATTGCAATCAGTCTTAACTTCATCCGAAACCTTGACCGAATCCATGCGAAACATGATTTCGAGAGCATTCCAATGTGAGGTTTATGATTATTATGGAAGTGCTGAGAGAACATCCATCATTCATACTTGTGAACATGGAAGCTATCATATAATACCTGAATATGGGCTAACCGAGCTGATTCCCTTAGGTGGTTCAGACAACAATAAGTGTAGGATAATTTCAACAGGATTCTGGAATCTGGCTATGCCGTTTATAAGGTATGAGACAGGAGATATTGTAAGAACAACAGATGAAAAATGTATATGTGGCCGTCAGTATCCAGTGGTTAAATCTGTTAGTGGGAGAAAAGCCGATGTCATAAAGACACCTTCAGGCAGAGAGTTTGGTGCAGCTATACTAACACATTTATTGTACGGCACTGATCATATTGTTGAGAGTCAGATTGTTCAGGATGAATTGGGCCACATTATTATAAAGTATGTTCCAAGTGAACGATTTTCGGAAAAAGATCTTATGGCTTTTCAACAGCTTATTATTCGGCATTTACCTCAGGAAATGAGAGTTGAACTTCGGAGGGTTGAAGTAATAAAAAGGACAGACAATGGTAAAATACGCCCTGTTGTATCTGAGATAGGCTGATATCATGCTTGGATATGAAGTGTTAATTGATTGATATGATTAAAAACAAGAGAAAATCGAGTCTTGGTAAAGAAGCTAACGATCTGTCATTTGTTTGTTTTGGAGGACAGGATTGGTGGTATCATAATCGAGGGCATATAGATTTTCAGTTGATGAAAAGGTTCTCGAGTAAGGGCATTACATTATATGTGAATTCAATAGTTATGCAGAAGGCGAATTTGCATGAGGGTAAAAAGCTAATTAAAAGATTTGTCAGAAAGACAAAGAGTATTTTTAAGGGCCTCAAATGGGCTAATGAAGATCTCTGGATTTACAGTCCTTTTACCCTGCCTGTTCACCATATTAACTGGGCCAGACCTTTTAATGAGCTGTTGGTTCGTTTACAGGTATTATTTACTTCTCGTAAAATAGGTATTCATTTTCCCATTGTTTGGGTTGTATGTCCCGCTGCTTGTGATACCGCTATTAAAATGAGGAAAAGTGCTTTGGTTTATCAGAGAACAGATTTATATGAGGAATTCCCGAATGTTGATTATGTAACCATTAGGGATTATGACCTCAAACTGAAAGAAAATGCTGATTTGACTCTTTTTGTCAATAGGAGACTATACATGGCAGAATCAGAACAATGCAAAAGGGCATTTTATCTCGATCATGGTGTCGACTATGACATGTTTGCAATTGAAAAGAAAACAGCTTGGCCTTTAGATGTAGATGGCATAAAAAAACCATTGATAGGATACTTTGGTACAATAGATGGACATACCGTTGATATTAAGTTTCTTGAGGAATTGGTCGAACTGTTGCCGAATATGTCATTTGTTTTTGTTGGTGATGTTTCATCCCCATGTTCTTTATTGAAATCAAAGAAGAATGTTTGGATGCTGGGGCAAAAGCCTTATATGCAGATACCAGATTATGGTAGCTGCTTTGATGTTTGTATAATGGCTTGGCGGCACACAAGATGGATTGAATCATGCAATCCGATAAAGCTTAAAGAATATTTAGCGCTTGGCAAGCCGGTGGTGAGTACGCCATTTACAGAATTGGAGAATTATCAGGATGTTGTCTATGAAGCCGCGACACCTAAGGAATTTGTCGAGTGTATCAAAAGGGCACTGGCAGAAGACAGTCCGGAGCGTATAGCAGCGAGAAGAAAAAAAGTTCAGACTTCCACGTGGGATAGTAAGGCCGAACTGGTTTTGCAAGAACTTTTCGGAAAAGCCAACGACCATTCTGCTTGACAAATCGTTCTATGAAGAAATATATGCCTATAATAAGGAAAATGAAATGAGTTTATTATCAAATTATCGAACTGTTGATTTATTTGGCATAAAAATATACTCAGTGAGAATGGACGATATTTTAGCATTTTGTGAAGACCATATTAAGAGAAGGTCAAATCTTTGTTTGGGTATGGTTAACGTGGCGAAAATTGTAAACAGTCGTACGGATTTATCCCTCCGCAGAAGTCTTAATGAGGCAGACATTATATTGGCCGATGGTTTGCCCATTGTGTGGCTATCAAGATTAGTTGGCAAACCATTATTGGAACGAGTAGCTGGTATAGATATTATGTTTTGTTTGCTTGAAAATGCTTCTAAGAAAAAATATCGCGTATTTTTCTTGGGTGCAAGAAGAAAAATTCTACAAAAGGTCATTCAGGGAGTTCAAACAAAATATCCCGGAGTTTGTATAGCAGGTTATATAGATGGTTATTTTAAAGAGTCCGAAGAGCGGAATGTTGCAAAACAAATCAAGGATAGCTCAGCAGACATTCTTTTTGTGGCCATGAGTTCGCCCAAGAAGGAAGATTTTTTACGGAAATGGCGAAAGTTTATGGATGTACCCATTTGTCATGGGGTAGGTGGTAGTTTTGATGTATTTGCTGGTGTAACTAAACGAGCTCCCATATGGATGCAGAAAAGTGGTTTGGAATGGCTTTACAGAGTTATTCAGGAACCACGAAGATTGTGGAAAAGGTATCTTGTTACTAACACGATTTTCATAATTCTCAGTGTCAAAGCGATTTTTCATGCAAGGTTCAAGAGAATCTTTTCGTAATTGCTTTGTGTTTGGCATAATAGGCAAAGGTTTCTTCAAAGCAATGTTTCACAGTGATATGTTATAGGCAGCGACAAAATGAAAATACTTCATGTAGTTGGAGCAAGACCTAATTTTGTAAAGGTCGCAAGCATTTTGAAGGCCTGTGACAGAGAATCGGGGATAGAGTCTGTGCTTGTTCATACAGGACAACATTATAGCGACAATATGAGTAATACCTTTTTCGATGAACTTGATATTCCTATGCCGGATATCAATCTTGAAGTCGGTTCTGGATCTCATGCTCAGCAAACTGGTGAAATTATGAAACGCTTTGAGCCCGTTCTCCTGCAAAACAGTCCGGATGCCGTTCTTGTAGTCGGTGATGTTAACTCAACGTTAGCCTGTGCTCTGGTAGCAGTGAAGTTGGGCTTTAAAACCATTCATGTCGAGGCTGGCCTAAGAAGCTTCGACCGTACTATGCCGGAGGAAATCAACCGCGTTCTAACGGATTCGATCTGCGATTTTCTCTTTGTTACAGAACCTGATGGATTGACTAATTTGAAATCTGAGGGGATAAATACATCAAAGATATATTTTGTTGGTAATGTAATGATAGACACACTTAAACTCCATAAAACTAAAGCTGCTTGCTCAAATATATTGAATGATTTGGATTTAGCAGTTGGCAGTTATGGTGTGGTGACTTTGCACAGACCAAGCAATGTGGATAATTATAAGGTTTTCGGAAGAATTATCGACGCTCTGGCCGAGATTCAGAAGGATATCAAGGTCATTTTTCCAATGCATCCACGGACTTATAACAATATAAAATCGAACGGCCTTGGTGTTAGACTTGAGCAGTTGCCCAACATTCTAACAATAAAACCTCTTGGATACATAGACTTCCTTAAACTGATGTCAGAGGCAAAAATCGTCTTGACAGATTCAGGTGGGATTCAGGAAGAAACAACCATCTTGGGTGTACCGTGTCTTACACTACGTGATAACACTGAAAGACCTATCACCATAACTAAAGGGACAAACATGTTAGTGGGTACGGATACAGAGAGGATACTAAATGGTTATCATCAGAGTTTAAGTAAGGCTAAACCTATCGTAGAACCTGATTTTTGGGACGGCAGGGCTTCAGTTAGAGTTGTAAGGATTTTGTTGGATTTGCTATAGGAGGAACAAGAAGAACCATGAAAACAGTAATACTATGTGGTGGAAAAGGCAGGCGTCTGGATAGAGAAACTGAGTATAGACCAAAACCTC
>QMXD01000049.1 GCA_003661965.1 Candidatus Hecatellales archaeon | reverse complement strand
GTTTCTCCCGCATGAAAAACTGTTTCTCCCTTCTTAAACCTTTTTAGGAGGGCGTTTTGAAAAAGGATTTTTGCTTCTTCCTCTTTTAGGAAGGAAAACGGTATATGGTTTAAAAGAAAACTTTGTATTTTGCTTTTTTTCAACTTAATCTAAATTTTTCCTAGGTTTTTATCCTACTTATCCTTTCCTAACAAAAAAAGTTTTAGCTTTAAACTGTTAAAGGAAAGGTTGACGAGTCTTGTTTAACAAGCCAGAAAAAGAAACAGTTGTCCATATTGACATATTAACACCAAAACAGGTTTTGTTTTTCGAGAAAATAGTTAAAACGTTAGAAGACTTAAACATCAAAGTTTTAGTAACCTCTAGAAGATATAGGGAGGTTGAACAGCTTTTAGAGCTTAAAAGGCTTAAATCCCATATTGTAGGCTCCTATGGTGGTAAAAGTTTAGAGGGAAAACTTGTTTCAAGCTCAAAAAGAATTATTGAGCTTACCAAGCTTTTATGTAAAACCAAACCTAAACTTTCCATTTCCCACTCCTCACCAGAGGCTGCAAGAGCTAGTTTTGGTTTAGGTATTCCCCATATATGTGTAAACGATTCTCCCCATTCGGAGGCTGTTGCAAAACTAACAGTTCCTCTTTCGGAGAGGCTTTTAACCCCCTATGTTATCCCTTTAAAGGCTTGGGTTAGGTTTGGCATAAACAAAAGGATGGTTGTTAGGTATAGGGCTTTAGACCCTATTGTTTGGCTTAAAGACTTTAAGCCTAACCCAAAAATTCTGGGTCAACTAGGAGTATCTGTTGATGAAACCATAGTGGTTGTTCGTCCAGAGGAAACCTTTGCATCCTACCTACTCAAAAAAACTGGTGGAAAGCCCTTCTACCTAAAAGTTATAGAAAGCCTTCTAAAGGTTTTGGGTGGGGATGTTACCCTAGTAGTCTTACCACGTTACGAGGAGCAGCTAAAAACCCTAAAAAGAAGAACTTTTAAGGGAAGGATTGTTGTTCCTGAGAAGGTTGTGGATGCAGCAAGTCTACTCTCCTACAGCTCGGTTTTTGTTGGTGGTGGGGGGACGATGAACACTGAGGCTGTAATGCTTGGGATACCAACCTTCTCCTTCCATCCTGGAACCCCAACCTATGTTGAAAAATTTTTGTCTAGGAGGGGGCTTTTAGAAAGGGTTACCAACCCAAAAACTTTAGCCAAAAAAGTTGCTAAAACTCTTAGGGAGATAGATAGGGTTAAAAGGGTTTATGCTTTAAAGGCTAAAAAGCTTGTTTTAGGTATGGAAGACCCTGTAAAAGTTGTTGTTAAAACTGTTTCATCTTTTCTTTAACCCAGAAGAAAACTCATACCAGAAAAGTGTATAAAAAAGCTTTTTAAACCCGAGTAAGATAAACCCTAAAACCACCAACACAGTAAACCATACAACCAAATCCGCCAAAACAGGAGAAAACCTTAGAAGGCTTCCCTTAACCCAAGGCATATAAACCTTTGCAAGAATCCAGCTTGAAAAGTTGAAAACAGCCCAAAAAAAAGCCATCAAAAACATTATTTTTATTGTTACCTGTTTAACCATGCTAAACCACCATAAAAACCGCTGTTGCAAAAGCCAAAAAACCTGAAAAAACGCTTAAAACAAAAAAAGATTTTACCACTTCAACCTCCTTTAGTGGTGAGGATGCAACCAAAAGTCTTGTAAGGGTTATTGGAGCCTTTTTTGATGGGTTTGCAGCTAAAGAACAGTTTTCAAGCAAAATTATAGGTCTAACCTTAATATCATGTCTTTCACGAACACCACCAAGACTTGTTAAGGTTAAAGAACCGTTAATAAGGGCTGGTAGTAAAGCAAAAAGTGTTACAACCTCCATCCTACCAATAATGGAGGCAGCGGCAAAAGCAGCACCAACAGCCAAACTTCCAGCATCACCAGAAAAAACTTTTGCTGGATACCTATTATGGAGGTAGAATGCATAGGTGCATGAGGCTATAGCCGCATACATTAAAACAGCCTCAAACCTTCCAAGAAAAAAAGCTATAACCGCCAAAAAAACAGCGGAAATTGTTGAGGTTCCAGCCATAGAACCGTTAAACACATCAATCATGTTGATTGCATTGGATAAAAGGGTTACAAGGATGGGGACAAAAACCAAAGGATACAAAATTGTTAACCTTAGTTTCCCAATAAACGGTAGGGTTGGATATGGGTAATAGGTGCCTAAAGCAAGGATTGGAATTGAGGCTAAAGCAGCTAAAACTATTTTATGCCATGCACCTAAACGTTTAAACCAGTCTAAAACACCAATCAAACAAGCAATAAAAACCGTTAAAATATAGGCTAAAAATTTTAGGCTTAGAAAATAAAACATCGAAAAAGCTGAACATAAAACCAACCCAAAAACTATTGAAACACCAGCCATCTCAGGAATTTTTGGTTTTTCTGGCTTATGAATATCAACACCAAAAACTCCTTTTTTAAACAGAAAACCAGCCAAAAACGGTGTCACCAGGTAAACAAACAAAAACCCTAAAACAACCGTAACCATCAAACCAACAAAAAAATGAAAAAAATTTAAGCCAACTATTTTAACCACATCCAAAATTTACATTATGTGTTTAGGTCTTAAAACGTTAAGGTTAACCTCCTTATAGGGGCAGATAAAAACCTTTCCAGCCACCCTTACACCACCAGCAATAGTTACACCCTCACCAACAACAGAACCCCTTCCAACCCTAACATTCTCACCCAAAAAAACGTTATCACCCATAACAACACCAGTCACCCTACAACCAGAACCAACAGTTACACCGTTAAACAAAACAGAATCCCTTATCCTACAACCACCACCAATAGAAACCTTATCACCTATCACAGTGTAGGGACCTATCCTTGAACCCTCACCAACCCTAACATCAGAACCTATCATAACTGGAGGAACAATCTTCACGTTTGAAGCCAACTCAACATTTTCACCAAGCTGAGGTTTATCTTTTGCCATCTCCTCCAAAACCTTAAAGTTTGCAGCCATATAGTCTTCAATTTTACCTATATCCATCCAAAGACCCTTATGCTTATATCCAAAAAGCAAACCTGAAGCTGCAAGACCGGGGAAAACCTCCCTTTCAATCGAATGTTTTCCCTCTTTTAGGTATCCAAAAATTCTTTGGTCTGTAAGATAAACCCCAGCATTAATGTTTTTGCTTACCTCCTCACCCTGTTTTGGCTTCTCAACAAACTTTAAAATTCTACCATCCTGATCCATCTCAACAACACCATAACGGCTTGGATCTTCAACCTCGAAAAGTGTTAGGGTTAAAACTGCACCCCAACGAGACACATGCTCCTCATGGATACGTTTAAGCTCCTCAAAGTTAACATCCGAAAAAATGTCTCCGTTGAGGATTAGAAGCTTTTCACCCTCCTCCAAAGACAAAACCTTTTCCGCAAGTTTTATTGGTCCCCCTGTTCCTAGTGGTGTTGTCTCCCTAGAATATAGGATTTTTAAACCATATTTTTCGCTGCCACAAAAACTTTGAATCATTTCGGCTTTATAGTTAACAGCTAACACAACCGTGGAAACACCCACCCTACTAAGCCTTTCTAAAACCCATTCTAGGAGGGGTTTGTTTGCAACTGGAAACAAAAGTTTTGGTTTTGTGCAGCTTAAAGGTCTAAGTCTTGTTCCATATCCACCAGCCAAAATCAAAGCTTTCAAGGTTTATCCCTCCAAAACCAGAAAAATTTTTGCTGAATTTTAAAAATGATACGTTAATTTTTAAGTTTTAGCTAAAACTCCTTAACCAAATCTTCAACAACGGTTTTTCTAATTTTTAGGAGGTCAAGAATTTTTAGGGTTGACTCATGGTTTTCTGGGGAGGGTGAAGCAACACAGTCAACTGGTATGGTTACATCGTAGCCAAGCTCAAAAGCATCTAAAACCGTTTTTAAAACACATCCCTCTGTTCTTACACCACAAACAATAAGCTCTTTTACACCTCTTTCTCTAAGTAAAAAGTCTAGGTTTGACGAGAAAAAGGCGCTTAACATTGGTTTTTCAACTATAAAGTCTTTTTCAGACGGTTTAAGCTCATCTATTATTTTCCATCCTTCACTACCTTTTAGGGTGTGGGGTTTCATGTTTAACCTAACAAAAATTTTGTCGTCAACAAACCTTGTATCACAACTATAAATGACAAGTATGCCTTTTTCTCTTGCCTTCTCAAGCAAAAAACGAATTTTTGGTATTATGTGGAGACAGTATCTTCCAACATTATCCTTTTGCATGTCAACAACTATAACAGACTTTGGTTTTTGACTCATGGCTTTTCAACCAGACATATAGGAGTTAACGTTTTTAAAGTCAAATTTTTCAGTATCCAAAATGTTTAAAGCAAAACTTAACAGTTTTCTTCTAACCTCATAGGTTAAGGTTGGATACCAGATAGGGTTTGCTAAAACAAGACTTCTCCAAGCATAGAAAGGTTGAATCACCTCTAAAACCTCCTCATCACCAGTTTTTTCAAGATAGTTTCCTATAAAAAGCTCAAAAAGCTCTTTAAACGGGTTTTCCAGTTTCCCATGGGTTTGAAGAGAGAAAAAAATGTAGTTGATTGTTAGGGATGAAATATCGTCAGCAGCCTCCCCCCACTCACCACGACTTCTATCTAAAACCCTAAAACTTGTCCCCTTTTGGAAAAGAATATTCCATGGGTGGAAGTCGCCGTGAACCTGACATAAACGATGGGTTTTTGTTTTTAGTTTCCACCTCCAATCAACACATTTTTTCTCTATTAGTTTAAGCTCCTCAACATCCACAAAATCTTGGTTTAAAGGGTAGTTGTCAATTAAACCCATAATACATTCTCCATGTCCAACAAGGTCTCTAACCCTTCTCACATAAAGCTCTGGTGAATTCTTCTTTTTGGCGTGTATTTTTGTAAGGTAGTCTGATAAAACCTTGCAACGTGAAACATCTAAGGGTTGAAGTTTTCCACGTTTAGAAATTTCTTCTAGGTCGTAGTGGTATTCTCTCCCCTCAACCTTTTCAACAAGAATAAAAAACTCTTTAAACCCATCTAAAGACCTAAGCCTACCATCCCTTGTAAATATTCCAAGGTCTAAGGCTTTAGCATGTTTAGCCAGCTTACCATAGGTTTGGTAAGCCAAAATTAGGTTTTGAGCCCTATCCGAGGGGTAATCATGTCCAAAACTATCCTTTCTCATGGTTTCAAGAACTGCTACATGTTTTTTCCCCTTAACCTTAAACTCTAAAAGGTAAGGTTTACCATAACCAAAACCTTTAAGCTCCTTTTTTGGTTTTAGAGTCTTCTCCCCACCAAACTCACCAAAATAGGTTAACTTAACCCTTGAACCGTAAAGGGTTAAAAGATATTCTTGGATATGTTTTAACTTTAAAACAGTCAACCATGCCACCAACACAAAATTAGGTAAGGTTTAGCTTAAAACAGTTTTCACAAAGAAAAACGGTAAAGTATACCCTTTTTAAAAACCAAATTTTTTCTCTAAGAAGAGAAGAATTTTTTGGATGCATTGTTTAGGTGTCAACCTATCAGTTTCAACAATAATTTCAGGTTTTAAGGGTTCCTCGTAGGGGGCACCCAAACCTGGAACAGTTCCACTTACACCTTTTAAACCTTTTTCATAAATTTTTTTGGGAGCCCCAAAAGTCTTTTTTCTTCTTTTTTCTCTCTGCATACATAGGGAGATTGGACATTTAACATAAACCTCAACAAAATTTTTAATTTGTTTTCTTGCTTTTTCACGGTAGCTTCTCCTATTGGCTGTTGCATCTATTATAACGTTAACATTGTTTGATGCTAACAGTTTTGCTATAAAAACAAGGGTATCATAAACAATTTTTCTTTCCTCTTCTGTGTAGGTTGGTTTTGGTGTTAAAACCTTTCTAAGCATATCCGAAGACAAAATTTGGGTTTTAACTCCTTTTTCATAAAGCTTTTTTGATAATAGTCTAGCTAAGGTTGATTTTCCTGAGCCTGGTAAACCTGTTAACCAAACAACAAAACCTTCCAAACGTTTACACCAAAAAATGGCTTATAACACTTAAGAAAATTCATTTTAACCCTTAAAAAAATATTATTTTTATGTAGAAGGGAAGGTTTTTAGCGATGAATAAGGCTAAAAAATTTGGTTTTTAAAGGTTAAAGGTTCACCCTATGAACGTGGTTTTAGCTATGGGGCAAACCTAAAAGAAGATATTAAACAAAACATAGCCTACTATTTCAACTTTTGGAAAAGAAGGTTTAACCTAGAAAAAGAAACAATCCTTAGGAAGGCTGAAAAGGTTGGTAAAGCCATCGAAAAATTTGACCCATCCAATATTTGAGGAGATTAGGGGTATTGCTGAAGGCTCTGAAACCCCTCTAAACGAGGTTGTCGCGTTAAACGCAAGATACGAGTTTGTATGGTTTACAGCCTCAAGCTACGGATGCACATCACTTTTAGCCCTCCCAGAAGCCACAATAAACAAGCATGTTTTACTAGGTCAAAACTGGGATTTTAAACCACCCTTCCTAGAAAAAAGTCTTCTTCTCCAGATAGAACGTAAAGACGGTCCAACTGTTTTAACCCATGTTGAGGCTGGTTGTGTTGGGAGAACAGGTTTTAACTCTAAGGGTATCGGTTTATGTGTAAATGCTCTTGTTTCAAGTAACGATAAATTTGAGCCTAAGGTTACCTTCCATGTCCTATGTAGAGGAATATTAGACTCTGAAAGTTTGGGTGAGGCTATCGGTAAAACAATAAACAGTGAAAGGTCTTTATCCTACAATTTTTTGATAGCCTCAAGTGAGGGTGTCGGTATAGACATAGAGCTTTTACTCGGAAAACATTTTAACCACCTCCAACCTGAAAACGGTTTTCTTTTCCACACAAACCACTTCCTAAAACCAGGAAACTACAACGACGAATTTATCAAAGTTATCCCAGACACACTACTAAGATACCAAAGAGTCAAAAAACTAGTAAACCACAAAAAAGAATAAGCCTCAAAGACTTTACAAAAATCTTTAAAGACCACTCTAACTACCCAAACTCCATATGTAGACATCCAGACCCAAAACTTAACGAAGACGACTGGATTGCAACCCTAGCCTCAATCATAATGGACCTAAACAGGACGGAAATGTTTATAATAAAAGGTCAACCATGCAAAAACACCTACCAAAAATACACATTAAAAAGCTAAAAAAGCTAAAAAACATGTGATGCACTGCACTGCAGTGTCATGCACAAAAAAAGGTGGAGGTTTAGTCTTTTTCTTTTTGAAGTTCTGGCAAAATTTTTTCAAAGTAGTCGAGTGATTCTGGATTTATTATGGCATCCCTATTGGTAACAGGTCTCCCATTAATAATGTTTGAAACAGCAATCTCAACCTTTTTCATGTTAAAAGTATAGGGAATATCTGGAGCCTCAAGAATTAAGGCTGGAACATGTCT
>QMXD01000048.1 GCA_003661965.1 Candidatus Hecatellales archaeon | reverse complement strand
TGTAATGTTTTTGGGTTATAGGCTTAACTCTCAACCTTAACAGCTAAAAACTTAACTTTAGCTTTATACATTATTTAAGGTTTGGATGATGAGCCTAGCTCACTTGAAAACCCAATGAGAAAAACTGGAAGAGCCGTCTGACAAAAAAATTTAAGTTTAAAATTTTTACTTTTCACTTTTGGGGGGCTTAATGACCTAACTGACCTGAAATGAGACTATGATTAGCCTCCTCTCAGAGTCAGGGAAAGCCCCACCCTTTTAACCTTAAACCTACAACATTATTTTAGGGTATGATGAGCGAAGGACGGAGCTGAGGGTTTAGGTGAAGAATTCAGCCTTATCTGACCCAAAAAATTTTTAGATGGGAACCATCATTCTTAGGGCTATTACCAAAATTATAAAACCAAAAATTTTCCTTAGTTTTTCAGCTTTAATTTTTCTTGAGACTCTTGCTCCTAAATGTCCTCCGATAAAAACACCTATACAAAGAAAAACTATTGTTGGGTAGACGATGTTTCCGAGCATAAAATGCATAATTGAGCCTGCTGAAGAACAAAACATCCCCATAAAAACTGTTATCGCAATACTAATGTGGATAGGAACACCTGCAACCAACGTTAAAAACGGAACTTCAAGAGAGCCTCCACGTATACCTATAAGTCCAGCCAGCAATCCAACAGCAAAACTTGCAACAAAAACAGTTACCATGTCAACCGAATATTCAAACCTTTCCATCCTATTATCGGTAAGAATTCTTCTCCAAACAAACCTTCCAAAAAGAAAAAAATTTTTGCTAAAACCTTCCTCTCCAACCTTTTTATCTTTTTTAAAAGCCATGTTTAACCCAGCATATAAGGCTACAACACCAAAAATTATCCTTAAAACATTTGAAGCCAAAAACTGGGTAAGAAAAGCTCCAAGAAAAGCTCCAAAAGCAGCTGCAAACCCCACAACCACACCAACAAGATAATCTATCCTTTTCTGGTATGCATAGGTTAAGGTTGCCGATAAAGATGTAAAAAAGGTTGTAAAAAGCGAGGTTCCAGCAGCCTTCTGCATCGAGAAACCTAGGAAAAGGGAAAGATATGGAACTATAAGAAAACCTCCACCTAAACCAAGCATACCCCCAACTACACCAGCCCCCAAAGCAACAACCAAAGTTATAACATGCTCTACTACAGGAAAACTCATCATAAACCACAATCAACCAAAGCCAAACTATAGGTGAAGATTAGCTTCAAAAGAGGGGTTACCTAACCTTTAACGCATATTTTCCAGGTTTGGTTATTCCAGCCTTTTTAGCTATTTCAGAGGCTTCAGGGTTAAGAACCAAAATAACACCTGTAAAATCCTCTGAGAGACTTGTACTTTTACAGTTGGGGCAAACATTCCCATAAACAATCATACGGCAGTTTGTGCAAGCTTTTTCCCTCATCTCTTTTTAGCCACCTCCTTAACAGGTTTTGGAGCTTCACCCCTAGCCTTTTTCACATCCTCCTTAATCCATTCAAGCTTACCTAGGAAAGGCTGCCTCATAGTTATACCTATTTTTCCAACAGGTCCACCCTTAGCTATACTTACAGCTGTAATTCTTGCTCTAACCTTATCCCCACTCATTAGTTTACGTTGAGTTTCCTTACCTAGAAGAATTCCCTGCTTTCCATCAAAAACTATATAGTCATCTAAAATTTGGGAAACATGAAGTAAAGCATCAACAGGACCAATTCTAACAAAGGATCCAAAATCACCTATCTCAACAATTTCCCCTTCAACAATTTCTTGAACTTCAGGTTTATAGGTTAATAGGGTGAATTTTGCTTGATGGTAGGTTGCACCATCCCCTGGAAGAATTTTTCCTGCAGGGGAAACTTCAACAGAGATAACAGCTATAACATAGCCTAAATCCTTGTTTAACATTCCATCATATTTTTTGCTTAACTCTTCTAAAGCTACTGTTTTAAGGTCTAAGTCAAATTTTTCAGGTGGAATTCTAACCACATCTTCACATTCAACAAGCTCAAACATTTAGTCTACATAACCCTCCAAAACCAAATATTTACCGCTTTTTCTCGGATAAATAACAGGTACACCAAGACTTCTAAGTTTTTTCCTAAGCTTCATATCCCCAGTAGCAACAATAAACCCATATTTTAAGGCAGCCTCAACCAAACAGTCATCAACAGTCCTACCATAACTTTCAAAATCCATTCTTGTAAGTTTTTCTGCCAAGTTTAGGGCGAATATAGCGTTTTTTCTAAGCTTCAACTTTTTTGTTTTTAGGGTAAGCCTTTTTATCTCATCAAAAACTGGAGTTAAAACTATAAATTCAGCTTTTGAGTTTAACAAACGTTCAACCTCACTAAAAATATTTATCCCCCTACTAACAGGAAGAAAAAGAAAGTTTGAGTCAACAAGAACCTTTTTCACCAATCTTTTCCACAATAGGTCAACTTTGTTTAGGGGTAGGCTTAGAAAAATCGTAGGTAGGCTAGGTTTTTAAAGGTTTCTCTTATGAGGCATATTAAAAAGCTTGAAAAATTTACATTATGCTAATGGTTTACCATACCAAGGTTTGTTAGAGGGTTTTTTAATTTCCTATTAAAATTAAACCCAAATTTTACAAGTTTATGTTTCAGTTTTTAAGTTAAAAAAGGGAGAAACGTTTCTAGGTTAATCTTAGCTAATCATAGGTTTCTAGGTTAAAATTTTATGTTATTCTAAAGCCTATCGGAATTTACTGAGGGTTAAACATGGCTTTTGCAGGTAACCTTAGAAAAATTATTCATGGTAGGCATGGTAGAAGAACACCACAAAATGTTACGCATGGTGAGGTTACACCCAAATTTGAAAACTGGTTTTTTATTCTCCCCTTGGGAGCTATTTTTACTTGTTGGGAGCTAACCTTAAGGTTCGGTTTTATCTCAGCTAAAACAATTCCTCCACCATCAGAGATACTTAAAGTTTTACTTGTAAACCTTCTAACAAACCCAGACTTTATTATTAGTGTTTTAAGAAGCTTAGCAAACATTGGTTTAGGTATTTTGGTTGCAGCTGTTATGGCTACACCCTTCGCCATATTTACAGGTTTAAGAAGAAGAGTTGACACTTCACTTACACCACTTATAATGATTTTTGGTGCACTACCAGATGTTGCTTTACTCCCATTCCTAGTATACTGGTTTGGTAGGAGTGCTTCAGCCGCAATTCTCATGGCTACCATCGTAGCATTTTTCCCCATCTTTTTTACTGTTAGGGAGGGTGTAAGAAACATACCAAAAGACTATTTTTATGTTGCATACATTTATAAGGCTAGAAAAATCGATGTTTACACAAAACTTATCCTTCCAGCAGTTTTCCCCCAGCTTATCACAGGGGTTAGGCTTGCATACGAGTTTTTATGGGAAATTGTTTTAGCCATAGAGATAATAGCAAGAATTCATGGTATAGGCTTTATAATCAATTTTGCTGTTGAGGAAGGCTCACTTACCTATGCGTTTGCAGGCTTCTTTATGATAGGTATTATTGCAATCCTACTTGACAGACTTGTTTTTCACCGTTTAGAGGAAAGTGTGAGGCGGTGGCATGAATGACCTTGTCAAAATGTCTTGAAGTAGAAAAAGTTGTAAAACACTACTCCCATAACGGGAAACATGTTCATGCATTAGACCAGGTTACCTTCCATGTCCACAAAAAAGAGTTTATCTGTATAATTGGTCCTAGTGGATGTGGAAAATCAACCCTACTAAAAATAATCGCTGGACTAGACAGACCAACCTCAGGTGAGGTTAGATTTCAAGGGGAAACCGTTAAAGAGCCACATCCAAAAATTAGTATGGTTTTCCAGTCTTTCGCCCTATTCCCATGGAGAACTGTTCTTCAAAACGTAGAGTTTGGGTTGGAGACACGTGGAGTACCAAAGGCGGAAAGAAGGAAAATTGCGTTAGAGCTTCTTGAGCTTGTTGGTTTAAAGGGGTATGAAAACGCCTATCCAAAGGAGCTTTCAGGTGGGATGAAGCAAAGGGTTGGTATTGCAAGGGCTTTGGCTGTTGACCCTGAAATTGTTTTAATGGATGAGGCTTTTAGCGCCATAGATGAGTTTACAGCTCAGGTTTTAAGAAATGAGGTTTTGGAGCTTTGGGAGGAAACTGAGAAAACCTTTATTCTTGTTACCCATAATTTGACTGAAGCCTTAGAGATGGCTGACAGAATCATAGTTTTAAGCACAAGACCTGCTAAGGTTAAACATGAATATCATGTAAGCCTTAAAAGACCTAGAAACCGTTCTGATTCAAAGTTTTTAAGGTGTCAAAAAGAGCTTTTTAATATATTGAAGAGTGAGCTTGAACATACGATAGTTAGACATAAGCTTAAAGCTATCCATGAACATTTCAAGATAGAGGATATGGAGTCTTTCCAACGTTAACCCTCTTTTTTCCCTTTAACCTTTTCAAGCCAACTTCTTAATAGTGCAATGTTTTCCTCGTGTTTTGAGCTTCTTCTCGTATCAACGTATAAACCCATCTTTCTTGCTTCTTTAACTGTTAATCCAACCTCTTTTAACTCATCTATAGAAAAACCTCTCCCAACCCTAACCCTATAGGTTGGACCCATCCTTTTAAAGACTAATGCTTTTGGGGATAAGGTTTCTTCTTCAGTTTCAGCCATGTCATTCTCACCTTTATCTTAGTCTAAGCTTTTTATTTTAAATTCAAACTCCTTTAGGTTTTTAACTGTAAAGCTGTTGGAAGTTTTTCCAGACCTATCTAGATAGAAGGCTTTTACACCTATTCTTCTTGGAGATATAACATCATCTTCTAGCCTGTCTCCAACATGAGCCATAAGCTCAGGTTTAACGTTTAAGATGTCACATATTTTCTGATAGAAAAATGAATCCTTTTTTAAGCATTTAAAGTCTGAGGTTGCGGAGAAAGTTTTATCAAAATATTTTCTTACCTTTTCCGTTAAAAACTCTAAAAATTCTCTTCCAGAGTTTGTGGCTAAAACTAGCATATAATCTTTTTTTAGAGAATCTAAAACCTCTTCAACCTCAGGGTAATAGAATACTTTATCGCTATAATTTTCAAAAAGCTTCTTATAGTTCTTCAGCCCAAAACGGTTAAACCAATATTTTATGTCATACCACTCAATTTTTCCATCCCCAACCTTTGCATATTCGGTGAGAACAAAATTTTTTGCTTCCTCAAAGCTTATACCCATCTTTTCAGCATACAGTTTAGGTATTCCCTCGTTCCATACAAGGTCGCTAAAAACATGGTTTACAAGTGTCCCCTCAAGGTCAAAAGATAACACCTTAACACTTCCAACCAAAAGCCTTCACCATTCACAGAATCCCTTTTCTCTCTAATATGTCCAAGGTTCTACTTTTTCTGCTTTTTTATAAGTTCTCCTGTCAAAGTTGAAGAAAAAGCTTTTACCTTGTCTTTGCTGTTTTCCTCTTTTCCCTCACCAAAAGCTTCATCAACCTCTCTATACACCTTTAAAGTTTCCTCCGCAGTCTTCTTCCAATCAAAAAGTTTTGCTCTTTCCATCCCTTTAACTGAAAGCCCCTTCTTTAACCCATCATCCGTTAAAACCTCAACCATAGCCTGATACCAACCCTCAACATCGTAGGGAGACACATAAACAGCCGCACTACCAAGTATCTCAGGCATCGCTGTCACATCAGAAGAGATGACAGGACATCCACAAGCCATAGCCTCTAAGGGTGGCCAACCAAACCCTTCATAAATTGAGGGGAAAACAAAAAGTTCAGCCTGAGTATAAAAGCTTGCAAGCTCTTTTGGGGATGGAATCCACTCCACAAAAATAACATCCTTCTCAAGTTTAAGAGACTCTATAAGTCTTAGAGTTTTTTCTCTAAAGTTCTCCTCCCTACCACCAATCCTACCAACCTTAACAAACTTCAAATGTTTAAATCTTGGATCCTTTTTGAGGAGGTAGAAGGCTTTAAGAACAGTCTCAATGTTTTTTCTTGGATGTTCTGAACCCACATACAAGATATAGGGTTCTAGGCATGGTCTTCTACCATAGGTTGGCTTAAAAACCTCATCAACCCCATGATAAATAACCTTAATTTTTTCTTCTGGAACATTCAAATGTTTAATTAAATCCATTTTTGTGTGGTTTGATGGAACTATTATTTTTGCAGCTTTTGTTGAGCCTTTAAAGTCTAAGCTAAGCCAAAAACGGTCGTTTAGGGTTGGCTTATGAATTAGGGGTGTTGAATCCTTGTTTTTAATGTCAAGATACCTAATAATGTCATGAACAGTAATTATGAAGGGTTTTTTAAGGAGATAACCAAACCTACCAAGATGATGGTTTGGAAGATGGGGGATGCCGGGTATACCGTTAAGCTTCCCAAGAAAATCTATAACCAAAAAAGTGTTTTTAAACATTGATGTACCAAACGCAGACTTACCAAACTGCTCTGAAATCCTCTGATAAACATCAGTATGAAAAGTTGGAACATTAAGATGATGAGAAAGTCTAAGGCTGTAAAGGTCCATGGAACCCCTACCATGAGTAACAACCAAGAACACAACCATAACTCTCATCCCTCACAAGAAGCAAACCATAATGGAGCATATTGAAGCCCCGGGCGGGGTTTGAACCCGCGACCTCGGCCTTACCAAGGCCACGCTCTAACCAGGCTGAGCCTTCCCGCCCTCCAAACCGTGGAAGGTACCGGGGCAGCTTCCGGGGCTAAATATGGCTTCCACCCATATGTTACAGTAGTTATATCTAAAAGAATATTTTTAGGGAAGCTTATTTAAGGGTTTAAGGCTATGTTGGCTATAGTTTCAACATACGTGGTGGGGTTGTTTTAGTGGATGGTTTTTGTTGTTATGATGGTTTAAGGCTTAAGGTTAGGCTTATGTGTTTAGGTGTTAGAGGGGGGGCTAGCGTTACGGATTTGGGTAGGGTTGGTGGTGCTGGACCTGCTGGGGGAAGGTATCTTCTTCTCCCTGGTACTGTTACACCTTCAACAAATGTTCCCTTTCAGGGGAAGTTTGTTTCTTTTTCACCTTACTCTATGGAAAGGTTAAGGGAGGGGGAACTTATAGGTGAGTATCTTTTATATGAGAAAGGTAAACCTTTTTTGAGGGTTGGGGTTGTTGAAAAACCAAAGTTTTTTGATGAAAAAACTTCTGATGGGATACCTTTTTGGAAGTTGGTTGCTTTACATGGGACTGAAGTTATAGGTGTTACGGTGAATAAGCTTTGTGCCTATTGGAGTGAGGGTATTGAATGTGGTTTTTGTGCTATCCAACAAAACATTAAGACACATCTAGGGAAAAGCTTAGCCTTAAAATCTCCAGAAAACATTGTGGAGGTTGTTTTGGCTGCTATAAAGCATGGTGTATGTAAACATGTAACCTTAACTGCTGGTGCAATAAGGGCTGAGGATAGGGGATTAAGCCAATTCCTACCCTTTATTAGGAGGATTAGGGAGAAGGTTTCTGTTCCTATCCATGTTCAGGTTGAGCCTCCAAAAAACCTTTCAGATCTTAAAAAGCTTTACTATGCAGGAGCAGATACAATAGGGATGCATATCGAAAGCTTAGACGAGAATGTTAGAAGGAAGGTTTGCCCTGGTAAGGCTGAGGTTAGCAAAGAGAAGTATTATGAGGCTTGGAAAGAAGCCCTAAAAATTTTTGGTGAAAATCAGGTT
>QMXD01000047.1 GCA_003661965.1 Candidatus Hecatellales archaeon | reverse complement strand
TAACCCTACCTAAAACCTTTCCATCCAAAGTTTTTATCGGAGAACTTTTACCTCCAACAGCAACCCCATACCCATGAAAAGGTATTCCACCATCCAAAAAACACTGTTTTCTACCAGAAAAAACTGTTAAACCACCAAGCCTTAAACCAGCGTTTAAGGGTTGAACCCAAACACCATCAACACTCCTCTCCAAAACCCTAAAAACAAAACCCTCTTTTTTACATGGATTTTTAAGTCCAACCTTAAACCTTTTATCAAGCTTTAGCTTATAAGCCCCTAAAGCCCTATAAGGGTCTGTAACCTTTCTAAGCTCAAAATGGGCGTGAAGACCTGTCCAAGGTAAAAAATATCCTGAAATTATCGGTTTACCTATTGGGTCTCCAACCCTAACCTTCTCCCCAACCTTTACAGAAGGTTTTACATGAAGAACCTTAACAACCTTCCCCCCACCAACCTCAATCAGAATTAGAGGCTCAAAGTTTAAACCATCCCTCCTAACCTTTGGAGCCTCAAACCATTTAACCTCGAAAACCCTCCCCTCCTCAAGAGGCATTAAAACCTCGTTTTCAGGATAATATACGTCTAAAGCAGATTCATCCCTATGGGCTGGGTAGGGGCTGTTAAAAAGGCTAAACCAAGCCTTTCTAGGAACCCAAAACTTAAAACCACAACTTGAAGCAGCCAAAATCAAACCTAAAACCAGCAAACTATTTTTTACCAAGAAACCTTAAAATTTTTTCAGCCATCTGAAGACTTGCCTCTTTTTGAGCCTCCTCTGTTTGAGCCCCAATATGGGGTGTACATACAACGTTTGGCATGTTAAGAAACTCAAGGTTTTTTGGAGGCTCAACCTCATAAACATCCAAGCCAACACCAGAAACCCTACCAGCTTTTAGGGCTTCGTAAAGGGCTTTTTCATCTATTAAACCTCCTCTAGCAGTATTAACTAGGATAGGTTTTCTCCTCATAAGCCTAAACTCTTTCTCGCCTATCAGGTTTCTTGTTTTTTCTGTTAACGGAACATGTAAACTTATAATGTCTGATTCGGCTAAAAGCTCCTCGAAAGAAACAATTTTCCCCTCAACCTCCTCTAAGGCTTTAATTCTCTCCTCGTTTGTAATTATATCCTCATCCTCCAGAAAATCTTCCTCAAAACATGTTTCCCTAAACTTTTGGTTAAAAACAATATCGTAGACTAGGATTTTCATCCCTATGGCTTTAGCTATTCTTGCAACCTTTATCCCTATTCTACCAAAACCAATTATTCCAAGAGTTTTACCTGAAAGCTGACAACCCATTAAAACGTTTTTTTCCCACAACCCGCTCTTTGTTGAACGGTCTGCTAACGCAATTTTTCTTGCAACAGCCAAAATCAAACCTATAGTTAATTCTGCAACAGATTGGCTTGTTGCTCTAGGGGTGCAAAAAACTTTTATTCCAAGCCTTCTAGCTGTTTTAACATCAATATTGTCTACTCCAACTCCAACCCTACAAACAAATTTTAGGTTTAAAGCCTTCTCAAGAATTTCTCCTGTTACCTTTGTTTTACTCCTAACAATAATTCCATCGTATTCTTGTACAGCCTTTTTAAGCTCTTCAGGGTTAGGGTTTAGCCTAACATCAACCTTTACCCCAGAATCCTCCAAAAGCTTTAATCCATCCTCATGAATTCTATCACAAACTAAAACCTTAACCATCAGTTTCACCCTATTCAGCCACGACTCTTAGCTGAAACAATTTTTATTATGTCTCCATCCCTAACCACATAGTCTTCCCCAACACGCTTTTTCTCTTTAGCCTCAACCGCATATATGAAGTTTTCACCAAGCTCCGTATGAATCATATAGGCAAACTCTCTTACAGTTGTATCTTTAGGGACAAGATAACAGTCAGGTAAAACCCTACCCTTATGGTCTGTTAGCTTATTCTCATCTTCAACAGGATAAACAGCAACCATACCAAGCAAATTAAAAAGTGAAAAATTTATCGCCTCCTGAACACCAGTTGAACCATACCTTTCTAAAACCCTCTCCCTAACAATCTCTAAGGCTTTAACCTGTCTTTCACTAAGCCTACCAACATCCAAAATTTTAAAGTCGCTGTCTCCAGGCTTATATTCAATTAAACCTTTTTCAGCACCCCTCCTCAAAATAAGCTCAGCCTCAGCTGAACATGGAATAGTAGGGTAGCCTGTCTCCCTTAACCTAGAAAGGTTTTCCTCCCCATAGGGTAAATCAACCTTGTTTGCAACAAGCAGTAAAGGCTTTGAAACCCTTCTAAGCCTCCCAGCCAAACTTTTTAGGTCTTCTTCACTCCACTGGGTTGGCTTTTTAGATTGAAGATTAAGCTCCTCTAAAACCTGAACTATAAAACGTTTTTTAATCTGTAAACCAGCAAGCTTTTCAGCTAAAAGGTTTGAAACATCTGTTTTTAGGGTTTCAGCTTTTCTTGAAAGCCTATCCCAATCCTTTTTTATCACCTGAAAAATCCACATATCAAACTCTTCCTCAAGAAAACTTAAATCCTTTAAAGGGTCTCCTGTTCCAGGTTTACATGGTCTACCCTCCTCATCTGTTGAGCCAGCAACATCTAAAACAAGCAAAAGAACATCTGCACGTCTAATCTCATCCAAAAACTGGTTTCCAAGCCCACGACCCTCCCATGCTCCTGGAACAAGCCCTGGACAGTCAACAAGCCTAACAGGTATAAATCTAACTCCATCAACACATGGGGCGTTTACAGGTTCATCTTTAACGTTTAACTTTTTACATACACATTTTGTTGTTGCATAGGTTATCCCTATGTTTGCCTTTTTTGTTGTAAAAGGATAGTTTGCAATGGGGACTGTGGCTAGGGTTGCTGCTGAGAAAAATGTGCTTTTACCAACGTTAGGCTTCCCTGTTAAACCAATCATAACCATAAATCAAACCATCTACCCTACTATCCTTCTAAAATTCGTGAATATTCTTCAGCTAAAAGTTTTTCGTTTAAACCAACATCAACCATACTCCAAACAGGTTTTTCTCCAGGTTTTGGTGGATTTAAAAAGTTTTCAAGGGTTTTACCTTCCTCTTTTAAGGCTTTACGCCAAGCACCCAAACCACCACCATACAAGGCAACCTTAAAAACTATTTTCCCAAGGTCTTCACCACCAATAGATAGGGCAGCCTGAATATGTGCATGTTTAGGGTTAAGGGTTTCAACCCTAAACCTAACATCACCTCTTAAACCGTCTCTAATCTTTCTATAGGCTTCCTCCAAATACTCTAAAGACCTAATCCTGTAAAATTGGAGGGGTGTATGGGGTTTTGGTATAAGCGGATTTACACTTAACCTTACAGATTTTTTACCAAACCCAAGTCTACCAATCTCCTTTGAAAGTCTAACAATACCATCCAAATCCTCCTTTTTTTCGTTTGGTAAACCAACCATAAAATAAAGCTTCAAATTTTTTATTCCACAGTTTAAAGCAGTTTTTGAGGCTTCAATAAACCTCCTATCCGAAACAGGTTTACCTATTAGGGTTCTTAATCTTTCACATCCGGTTTCAGGAGCAATCGTTAAAGTTTTCTCCCCACCCTTAACAAGACATTTAACAAGTTTTTCTGTTGTAAGCTCTGCTGAAAGAGATGAAACTGAAACCTGTAAAGATTGGCTAACTATAAATTCACATAGGTCTTCAAGTTTTGGGTAGTAGGCTATCCCAGCACCAATCAAGGTAACCTTTGAAACACCAGTATACTTTACACCCTCAACAATAATTTCTTCAAGCTTTTTTAGGCTTCTCTCCCTTAAAGGGTTTGAAACATGGCTGATTAAACAAAAACGGCATCTTCTAGGACAGCCACGAACAACCTCAACCAGAAAGGTTTTACCAAAAACAGGCATATAGGAGGGTTTAACCTCACCCTCAGGAACAATTTGGGCTATAGGGTGGGGAGCCTCATCAAGATTTTTAACATAAACCCTTCTAGCCTTTTCAGAGTTATAGGTTAGATATCCATCCCTACCCTCAAAAACATCAATGTTTCCATTTTCAACAGCAATCTTAAGCCTATCAACAAAATCGTCTAAAACAGCCTCAACCTCACCAACAACAAACAAATCAAAAAACCCTTTTAACGGAGCAGGATTTTCAAGAATACATGGACCGCCAGCAACAAGTAAAGGCTTAGTTTTACGTTTTTTCCTCCAAACCTCAATCCCAGAGGAGAGAAGCATTTTTAAAGCATTAACATAATCCTCCTCATATTGGAAGGTAAAAGCTATAACATCAAATTTTTTGAGAGGCTGATTTGACTCAACACTTAGTAGAGGCTTAAACCCCTCCCCAGATGGAAGAAAAAACCTTTCACAAACAACATCCTCCCTCAAATTTAGCAAAGCATAAAGAAGTTGAACGGTTAAACCAGACATACCAGCCCTATAAACATTAGGATAACAAAAAGCAATTTTAAGGTCAACCCTACGCCAATCCTTCCTAACAACATTCCTCTCCCTAAAAGGAAGCAAAAAACCCACCAAACCTTTTGAAAAACTCTAAGACATAAAAACTATAAACACAAAAACTTTAAAAACCCCACAAAAAAGGTTAAACGCTTAACCCCTATAATACAGCTCCCCAAAACAAGTGTAAAAGTTTTTTTGGAGGCTATCATTATAACTATTCAGAAACCTAGGAAAACCGTTAGACACCCTAAAAATGGGGCAGTCGTCTAGCTTGGTCTAAAGCCCTAAAAAGGCTTGCCAAAAGGATCCCAGCCTGGGGCGCTGGAGATCCGGGGTTCAAATCCCCGCTGCCCCATCACAATAATCTAGGCCCCATTGTAACGTGAAGCATTTTATTTACGCTTTCTGAAGAGCATGATGTTTTCTGGGGTTGTGCAGACATATTCAAACCCTGCTTCAAGTAGTTGTCTTGCCTCCTCTGTTGTTTTAGCGGTGGCTGAGTGATATTTGTCGCTTCAAAGTTGACAAGTTGGGTATATATTAGGGTGTTTTGTATGCTTTTATGACCGAGTAGCTTCATTACAGAAGACTTTAAAAGCATCTTGGATCATTTGTTTGGTTGCATTAAATATCTTGGATATTGAGTTTGTAAGTTTCTCGTCAAGGTAAAGGTTGTTTTCAAGAATCTATTTAACATGTTTAGCTGTGTTTGAGATGTGGTAGGTTAGTCTGCTTATGTCTCTAGCCATTATTGCGGGAATTATGCATTGGCTGCTGTTTTCTATTCCTATTTTTTGGCTGTTATCTTGTCTGTATATGCGAACATTAGCTGTTCAACCATTAGACGGTAAAAGTTTTATAGCCTCATTAGCTCTGTCAACAACATCGTTTATAAGCTCAAAATCTTTTTTATGGAAAGCTTTTATGGTGTCGTTAAAGATTGTGTGTTGGGTTTGAGGTACGTTTAAGTAGGCTGTTAAAAGGGAAACCTGCAGGATCTACAATAACTCTAAGACTAAGCTTATCAGATGTTTCTTCGGCTGTTTCAACATCTATAAGTTCTGAGACAGAAGCTTTAACTGTTTTTTGTTCTAGGTTTAGTCTTCCTTTTTGATTCTATGTTTATTATGTTGCATCCATCCATATAGTTTGTCTTAATAAATAGGTTAAAAGACTTAAGGGTTGTTTTCTTATCAACATGGAGTGTTGCTGTTTTTTCCTTCCCAGCTTCAGCAGGAACTATCCTTACAGAGCCGTCTTCCTCAAGAAAAATGTTTACATTTTCACTTTTCCTTAAACGAGTTTTTGGGTAATACAATAAAAAGGCTCCCACTTTATAGTAGCTTGAACCTTTCTAGACTCCAAGACTTTCTCTCCCCGTACAAAAATACCCTTCCAGCAAATAGAATTATATTTAACATTACATATTTTATCTTAAAATGTAATTTTTATGCTCACTCTTTTATGTTTTTTTCATGCAATGTTTTAAAGTTCATCTACTTTACGCTCAACTTAGGAGTGTTCTTGTTATTGTGTTTTTTTGGATTTCTGTTGTTCCTTCGTAGATTTCTGTTATTTTAGCATCTCTATAAAATCTTTCAACTTTATTTTCACCAATATAACCATAACCTCCAAATATTTGAACAGTCTCGTTTGTAACCTCAACAGCAACCCTGGAAGCGTAGGCTTTTGCCATAGAAGTCAAGTATGGGTCTATTCTTCCTTGGTCAAAGTTCCATGCTGCCTTATAGGTTAAGAGTCTTGCTGTCTCAATTTTTGTAATCATGTCTGCTAGTTTATGTTGGATGATTTGAAACTCTATTATTTTACGGCCAAACTGCTCTCTTTCTTTAGCATATTTTAAAGCACAATCAAAGGCTCCTTGAGCAATTCCTAAGGCTTGTGCTGCAATTTCTATCCGGCTTTCATCAAAAAATTCTAGGGTATGGTAGAATCCTCTGTTTTCCTCACCCACAAGGTTTTCTTTTGGAACCTTAACATTGTTTAGGGATATTTCACCTGTAGGTGAGGCCCTAATTCCCATCTTTCCACTAATCTTTGTTATTTCAACTCCTTCTGTTTCTCTTTCAACTATTAGGAGAGTTTGACCTCTATAGGTCGGTTTTGCTTCAGGGTTTGTTTGACATAAGACAATAAAAAATTTTGCTATTGTTGCGTTGCTGATTAGGGTTTTTGTTCCGTTAATCACGTAAAAATCTCTGTTTTTAACTGCTCTAGTAGACATGGAGGTTATGTCGCTTCCATGTTCAGGCTCTGTAAAAGCTCCAGCAGAAACAGCTTTTCCACCAGTTACTTGGGTTAAATATTTTTGTTTTTGTTCCTCAGATCCAAACCTTAAAATAAGTTCAGAAGCAAAATCTGAGAGGGTTAAAGCAACACCAAGAGTTGAATCTTTTCTACAAAACTCCTCAACTATTAAAACATTTTCAAGAACACCTAAACCTTGACCACCATACTCCTCGGGAAAATGTACACCAATAAAACCTAGTTTACATGCTTTCTGCCACAAATCAAAAGGAAACTCTTCTCTTTGGTCTAACTCTAAAGCTAATTCCTTAGTAAACTCCTTCTCTGCAAACTCATGAGCTGCTTTTTGAATATCTTTCTGAGTCTCATTTAATTCAAAATCCATCATTAGACACCTTAAATCTATTTTTTGCATTAAAAATTAATTGTTTATGATTTAAAAACGTTTTTTGTCGAGGTTTCTTGACTATTTAAGGTTAGATAGGGATTTCTGGGCTGAAAACAATTCTATCTATGTTTCTACCTGTTGGGGGTTGTTTATTGTTTATATAGAAAACCGTGTTTCCTTTTCTGATTAGAGGGATGGGCATTGCTGGGTTTTCTAGTTTGAATGTGCATCTTTGGCATTCCTTTTTACATGGTTCTATTCTTACATCTATCTCTGCGTTTGGTTTTCCATAGGAGCCTATAAGGCATAGCCTAGTTGTTGTAACGTATATGTAGGGTGTATGGATTGAAACTCTTAAATCTTCGACTTCTAGGTTTAGGTTTAAACCTTGAAGTACATTGTCAACCTCAACACGGTTTATCCTGTTTTTCCTAAGAAATTCACTTACGCATCCAATCGTAAGATTTGTTGTCCTATAATACTCAACAGATTTTTCAGGAAGAATATCAAGAATATTCATTATTCTGGGGTCACGTGTAATCTTCACTAAAAGCCTACCCATAATAGGCTTTAAACCATCATATCTATCTCTCAAAACACGTAAAACTCCAAAATCGTTAAAGACAACTTCGCAATCTAAGAAGTTGTCAGCTAAAGTTTTAAGTAGGGATTCTATCTTTTTCAATCCAAAATCTGTAACATAAGGTGTAACTAAGGTAAATCCTAAATC
>QMXD01000046.1 GCA_003661965.1 Candidatus Hecatellales archaeon | reverse complement strand
GTCCAATAGTAGACCGTTGATACCTACAAGAAAGCTTCTCAGCAGCCAACAAAACCTTAGGCAGCTTAGAACTCCTAAAAGAAGAAGTTGTGGAAAGAGTATGGGTTTTTGACGCCCTGGCCGGGATTTGAACCCGGGTCGTGCGGGCGACAGCCGCACATACTAGGCCGGGCTATACTACCAGGGCTGTTTGTTGTTCTATTTTTTAGTTTGTTTGGGGGGTATTTAAGGGTAGTTGTTTGTTTTTGTTTTCTGCTGTTCAAAAGCTTGTAAATTTTTTCTTGTTGTTTGTGTTTTTTGGATGTTTTTTGTTTTGTTTTATGATTATAATGTTGGTTGTGGAATCTCCATTTTGGTGGGTTTTTTGGTTGATGAGGGATGATATTGCAGAGTTTTTTGAGTCTCAGGGTGGGGACGCCTCTCTTGAGGATGTTTCAAACGGTCTTGGTATTCCAAAGTATGGGTCTGATTCGGCTTTTATGTTGCTTCAAAGGTTGAAGGAAAGGGGGATTGTAGAGAAGAAGGGTAGGGTTTGGCTTCTTAAAAAGGAGGAAAAACCAAAACCTACCGAGGAGAAGGTTGCTGGGTCTAGGGTTGAGGCTAAACCTAATACTGTTGATATGCAGGCTTTGGTGGAGATGGTGGCTAAAACTCTTTCAACGGCTGTGAAGACTTCAACACCACCTGATGAGTGGGAGTTGGCTACAAAACCTATGAAAACTAAGGTTGAGGATAAGGCTAGGGAGCTTAGTAGGTTTATAATAAAGCCTTGTATGGTAAGGGTGAAAGGTCAGGTTACTACTCCTCCTTTATTCTTGCTGTTAGAGACCTAAACCAAAAAAAGCTTTACACCATAGGTAGGGTTTCAAACCTTTCAGAAGACCTTATGGGTTATCTTACAGGGATTGTTGAAAAAACTAAGGTTAGGGAGGATGTTGACGGTGTTTTTGTTAAACCATCCATAGTTTTAGAGGTAACCTATCAGAAGATTCAGGAAACCGACGAGTATACTAGTGGATATGCGCTTAGAGTGCCAAAGTTTGTAAGGCTGAGAGAGGATAAGTCTGTTGAAGATATTGACACCCTAGACAAACTTAAAAAGCTTTATGAACTTCAATATGAAAGGTTTAAACTACAAGACCTATAACAAGCCAAAAAGGTTGATTTAGATTTGAAAATTAAACCTATAGCCTCAGACTCCATGGGTACACGTAGTATGGCAACCTACATAGAAACAAAAGACCTAAAAGTTTTTATCGATCCGGGGGTTGCTTTGGGACCTAGCCGTTATGGGCTTCCACCCCACCCGTTAGAGTTTAAGAGGCTTGATGAACATTGGGAGGAGATTGTTAGGTATGCTAGAAAAGCTGAGGTTTTAATTGTAACCCACTACCATTACGACCATCATTCACCATGGGAAGACCTTGACATTTATGAGGGTAAAACTGTTCTTGTTAAACATCCAAAAGAAAAAATAAATTTGAGTCAGAGGGGGAGGGCATCCTTTTTTCTTGAAGCCATAAAAGATTTTCCAAAAAAACTTGACTATTGTGATGGTAAAGAGTATGTTTTTGGGGAGACAAAAATAAAGTTTTCAAAACCTGTTTTTCACGGGACAAATCCTAGGCTTGGGTTTGTTGTTGAGGTTTTGGTTGAGGATGGTGAAGAAAAATTTTTGTTTACCTCTGATGTTGAAGGCCCAAGCGTTAAAGACCAAATAGAGTTTATAGTTGAAAATAAGCCAAACATAGTTTATCTTGATGGACCTATGACCTATATGTTGGGATACAGGTTTAGCTATAAAAGCCTAGAAGAATCTGTTAAAGGAATACTAAAAATTGTTGAGGAATGCCCGATTAAAAGCCTTCTTGTCGACCATCATCTTTTAAGAGACCTTGAATGGGCTAAAAGAATTGCTCAACCAATAAAAAGGGCTGAAGAAAAAAAGGTTAAGATAGAGACAGCAGCAGAGTTTGCTGGAAAACCTTTAGAGATGCTTGAGGCTCATAGGAGGGATTTGTATAGGGAGTTTCCGGTTAGGGGAGAAAAACCTAAACCACGTAAAAAGGTTTCATCTGAAGAGTAGTTAGACTATTTTTCTGCCACCGTTATTGTCGGCTCAATTACCACATGAACTTTTTCTTCAACAGACCTAGACACAATACAATGCTTTTTTGCTGTTTCCATAACCTTAACAGCCTTCTCCCTATCCTTCTCACTCTCAACCTTGATTACCGGTTTTATTTTAACTTCGGTAAAAACAAAGGGTTCTCCAACCTTTCTAATTGTTCCCTCAGCAGTAGAAGTATAACCTAAAATTTTTAGTTTAAAGGTTTCTGAGAAGTAAAGGAATGATGTAAGAACACATGCATTAATTGAGGCTAGAAAAAGGTCTTCTGGACTTAGAAAACCCTCCACCCCACCAAACTCTTTTGGAATTGTAAAGGTTATTTCAGGTTTACCCTCAAAAACCAGTTTTCCAAGTTTTCCCCCTTTCCAGTCTACCCTATTCCTATAGGTAAAAACTCTTTCAGCCAAGGCTTTTCACCTTTCCTTCTTTTTCTCCTTCTCCTCAAAAAACTTCTCAAAAAGGTTTGTTTTTTCTATTTGGATTATCGGTATTGAGACAGATTGCCCATCTGTGCTAAGCTTATCACTATAGATTATTTCATCGTTAAACCTATTATAAATTATAAAGTTTTTTTCAATGTTTTCTTTCCCCTCAAAAAGGTAGACTACAGGTCTTCCAAGTAAAGGTGTGCTTTGAACAAAGTAGATATGCTTATCCTCTTTTAAGGCTAAATGTTGAACCATCGGTGTTATTGATAGGGCTGCAAGTCTAATAAGGTCTTCCATCCTTCTAAGCCTAATATAGATAAGTTTTTTTGTCAAAAAACAACCTCCAAACTTCCACACTACCAATAAAATTTTTAGTTTAAACTAACTCTAAAAGTTAAGGGTTACCTAAACCCAAAACCGAAAGAATTTTTTTAAAGTTTTCCTCGTTTGCTTCCTGCTTATAGTTTTTTAAAGCCTCTATAAGCTTTCCCCTATCAACCCTCCCAAGAATCCTCCCAACCTTACCTGCTAATTCCCCCCTAATAAAAAGAAATTGGCTGATTGAGGTTACGTTTGAAGGTTTTCTTTTAAAGCTTGCCTTCCCAAAATCTATTATGTGAGGCTTATCCTCAACATCAACAAGAACATGTTTAGAGGCTCTACTCAACTCTCCATGGTCTAACCCAACCCTATCCATAACCCTACACATCTCCAAAACCCTCCTTAAAACCCTCCTAAGCCTTTCCTTTCTCCTTTTCTCCAGCTTCTCAACCCACTCTGGAAGATTTTCACCCTCAACAAACTCTAAAAGCAAAAAGTTTGGTGTTGAACCGTAAAGCTTTATCCCAACATCTAACCCCCCAATTCTTCTCAAAATTTCAGCTTCATCGTTTAGGTTTGGTTTAGGAGAATCAACCCTACGAATTTTTAGGGCGTAGGTTTTACCATCCCATCCAACAGCCTTAACAACAACACTTGCATGACCCTTACCCAAAACATTAAAACCATCCACCTTCGGCTTCCCATCAAACTCTAAAAAGCGTATTTTAAGCCTTCGAATCTCCTCTAAACGTTTAAAAAACTCTTCCTCACTAAAGTTTGGATAACATATAATCTTTTTAGCTTCAGAGCCTTTTAACTCCTCAACAAAAACGGGTTTATTCAAGCCAGCTAGGTTTCCCCCTTAAAAACTCTGCTAAAAAAGATGCAAAAGAAACGTTTTCCCTATAGAAGGGGATAATCTCACCATCAACAAAAATGTTAAACCCCCTTCTTAAAGCTTCAGAAACCCTACCTGCAACACCAAAATCCCTACCAAATTTTCCCCTTCCAAGCTTCTCCTCAAGAAGCCTTTTTGCATCCAAATATTTTCTTTTAATAAGAACAACCCACCTACCATCCTCAACATAAGGTCCTGAAACCGTTCTTTGAGAACCCAAATACTTCCCCACAAAATTTTCCTCCTCAGACGAGGAAACCGGAGGACCATAATGTTTTTTTATGTTTTCCAGCTTCAAATTTTCAAGCTCAAAAACCAAAACACTATTTTCTTTTTCATCACTCCAAGCTGAAACCCTTAAAACCTTAAAATCGTTTTTTTCAAGAAGATTTTTTATGGCTTTAGAAGTCTTATAGATTTGACCCCATAAAACATCAGGAACAGCCTCAACCCTTCCAAGCTTTAAAAAGAGTAGGTTTGAAGGTCTCTCATCTAAAAGCTTCTCCATGTTTTCAGGGTTTGGAGGTTTTATTTTTGGCGGATAAAAAAATTTTAGGCTTGGCTTTTTAAGGAAAAGTTTTGATGCAACTCTAAAAATGTTTAGTTTTTCAAGCCTAACCGCAGCAGCAACATTCCTGTTTTTGTCTGCGGGGTCTATTAGGATTAGGGGTTCGGTGAAAAGCTTTTTTATTTCCCCTATCTCCCCCCCATAGTGGTTTTCGATGTCTATGGTTTCACCAATTCTCCATTTTGAAACCGATTTTAAGGTTTCAATAAAGTTTCCATAACGGATTATTAGAAGCTCTGTTAAATATCCGCTAAAACCTCCTGTTTTAATGTCTGCCCCGTAAACCTTTATACCCTTCATAAACCTTTTTAGGATTCTAACCTCGTTTTTTTGTTCTTCCTTTAGATGGGTTTTTATGTATTGGGTGTGGTAGGGTGTTCTGTCTGTTGCTGTTTTCCAGTTTGGAGGTTTTACCTTATAACATGGAACAATATTTATTTTTATTCCACCATCAACCACAGCCTCAACATATGGGTGTTCAGCATACCTTTCAATCCACCCATACTCCCTTACACTCTCCCTAGCAACATCCATATAAACAGAAAAAATTTTTTCTTTTTCAACCTCCTCAGGAATCAGCATAAAAATGTCTATATCAACCTCACTTCCAAGCCAAGTATCCTTTGCAACAGAACCCTCAACAGAAGCCTCAACAAAAACCCCACGGTTTAAGGCTTCCTCCTCAACCCTCCTCCTTATCCTCTCAGCTAAACCAAGAACCTGACCATACCTTTCCGAGGTGGGAACCTCTCTCCCCCTAACCTCTTCCAAAATTTTATCTAAGCTGTCTTTCAACCCTTAACTCTTCCCTTTTGCTGGATTCATCCTTTAACAGGTATACCTATGTTTTGAGAGGGAGGGGAGCAAATTTAGATTTTTTGGTGGGTAAATTTAAATATTCGTTATGCATGATTAAACATATCGGTGACGTTTATGAGAAAAACAGCGACCATAACTTTGGTGGTAATAGTTTTTGTGGTGCTTGTTGCTGGGATTTTTGTGTGGCAGGCTGGTTTTTCACGTAAAACGTTAAAGGTTTTTCATGCTGGTAGTTTAACTGTTCCTTTTGAAAGGCTTGAGGAGAGGTTTGAGGGGAGATATTCGGATGTTGATGTTCAAAGGGTTTCTGGTGGGAGTGTGATGTTGGCTAGAGAGATTGTGGATGTTGGTGAGAGGGCTGATGTTTATGCTTCTGCAGACTATTCTTTGATTCCGAAGCTTATGTATCCAAAATATGCAAATTGGACTGTGATGTTTGCAAGGAATGAGATGGTTTTGGCTTATAATCCTGAGAAAAGTAGGTATGCGGATGAAGTTAACAGTAAAAACTGGTATAATATTCTTAGGAGGAAGGATGTAACCTTTGGTTTTTCAAACCCAAACCTAGACCCATGTGGATATAGAACATTAATCGTAATTCAGCTTGCAGAACTATACTATAACGACTCAAAAATTTTTGATGATTTGATTCTTAGTAACACAGCAATCACTATAAGTGAGGATGGTGGTGTTTACCATGTTAAAACACCTGAAAACCTAAAACCAAACACTGCTAAGCTTGTGATAAAACCAAAGTCTGTTGAGCTTGTGGCTTTGGTTGAGGCTGGTGGGCTTGACTATGCTTTTGAATATAGAAGTGTTGCTGTTCAACACAACCTAAAATTTGTTGATTTACCTAAAAAAATAGATTTAAGCAGCCTAAGCTATGCCAAGTTTTATAGGAGGGTTGTTGTGGAAAGGGCTGACGGAAAAATAAGCATAGGAAAACCCATCGTTTACGGTTTAACTGTTCCAAGAAACGCTCCAAACCCAAAGCTTGGAATAGAGTTTGTAAAGCTTGTTTTAAGTGAGGAAGGTGTGAAGGTGTTTAGGGAGTGTGGACAGCCTCCAATAACCCCAGCAATAGGGATTGGAGACATACCAAAAGAGTTAAAACCGTTTATAGCCTTTCAAAGCATACAAAAATGAGGATAGAAAAACTTTTCCTAGCTTTTCTTTTTCTGGGAGTTTTTCTTTTAGCCTTTGTCTACATTACTTTAGGTGGACTTTTTTATGAGCAGCTAAAAGACTTTAAGGGGTTTATTGACACCATAAGAGACTTTACGGTTTTAAACGCCATCCTAATAAGCCTTTCAGCATCCTTTGTTTCCACCCTAATAGCCTTTGTTTTTGGTGTCCCCCTAGCCTACCTTCTAGCCAGAGAAGATTTTGCTGGTAGAAGCTTTTTAGAGGGAACCTTAGACATCCCAATGATGATACCCCATATTGTTGCTGGGATAGCCCTTTACTGTGTTTTTATGCGTTCAGGTTTGATAGGTGCACCCCTAGAAAAAATTGGGATAATTTTTACGGATACTTTTTTGGGGATTGTGGTTGCAATGCTTTTTATGAGTTTCCCCTATCTTGTTAATACTGCAAAAGAGGGTTTTAGGTCTGTTGATGTAAGACTTGAAAACGTTGCACGTTCTCTTGGAGCTTCACCATGGAAAGTTTTTAGGGAAATATCTTTTCCTCTTGCTTTTCCCTCAATTTTTAATGGTGTGGTTTTATGTTGGGCACGTGGAATAAGCGAATTTTCAGCTGTTCTTATTCTTGCATATTTTCCAAAGTCTGCTCCAATCCTTATCTATGAAAAGTTTACAACTTTTGGGTTGGCAAGCTCAAGACCAATCTCTGTTTTGCTTATTTTAATCTGTCTTCTAATCTTTGTTTTTCTAAGAAAACCGAAGGGAAGGAAAGAATGATTAGGGTTAAAAACCTGTTTAAAAGCTGGAAGGGTTTTTCGCTTAAAAACATAAACCTAGAGGTTGGGAGGGGAGAATATTTTGTTATTCTTGGTCCAACTGGTGCTGGTAAAACTTTGCTTCTTGAAACCATAGCAGGCTTCCATTTTCCAGATAAAGGTGAAATATGGATTAACGGTAAAAACGTGACAAACTTTCCACCTGAAAAAAGAAGGATAGGGTTTGTCTACCAAGACTATTCGCTTTTCCCCCATCTTACCGTAGAAAAAAACATAGAGTTTGGCTTAAAAACAAGAGGGTTTAACGATGGAGGGAAAAGAGTAAAGGAGATTATGGATTGGCTTGGAATAACCCATCTTGCCAAAAGATACCCAAAAACCTTGAGTGGTGGGGAACAGCAAAAGGTTGCCATAGCAAGAGCAATCATAACAGAGCCTGAAGTTTTGCTTTTAGATGAGCCTCTTTCAGCCTTAGACCCTAGAACAAGAGATTATTTGAGGGAGGAGCTAAAAAGGATTCATGGTGAACTGAAAACCACGATTTTGCATGTTACCCACGACCAGGTTGAGGCTATGGTTTTAGCAACTAGGATAGCGGTAATAATGAATGGTGAAATTAAACAGGTTGGAACTGTTTATGATGTTTTTAATAAGCCTAAAACTGTTGAGGTAGCAGAATTTACGGGTGTTGAAAACATTTTAGAAGGAAAAATTCTTTCAAACGTTAGGGGAACAGTCCTTATCAATACTGGAAAAATAAAGGTTTACGCTTTTTCCCCCTATGGGAAGGGGGACGATGTAACCCTTTTTATTAGACCTGAAAACATTACAATTTCAAAAAACCCTGAAACCAACACAAAAAACAGTTTTAGGTGTAGGGTTAAAGAGATAATTCCCCTAGGTTTTCTTGTTCGTGTTAGGATGGATAATGGGCTTACAGCGCTTACAACAAAAAGGTTGGTAGATGAGCTTAAGTTAAGGGTTGGTGAGGAGGTTTATGCCTCCTTTAAGGCTGAAGATGTT
>QMXD01000045.1 GCA_003661965.1 Candidatus Hecatellales archaeon | reverse complement strand
TTAAAAATTATCCTTTGGAGGAGGGTTCAGACCATAAACAGTTAGCCCTAAAATTTGTGGGGATTCTTCAAACCCTAAAACCAACCTCTGAGGGTGGGATTGATGGAAGTAATCTTCCAGGAAGACTTGTAGCCTTACCAATAAAAAACCTTAAACCTTTACTAGAAAATCTTAAAACAATTCTTTCTAGAAGGCTTGGTGTAAACTTAACGTTTATGGTTGTTGATAGTGACAGAGTCTATATTCTAAAAAACAAGTCTTTTAACCTAGCAATCTCAACAAGAAAAACATGTTTTAGGGAGATAGTTTACATGGGTTTTTTAGCCTACATTCTTGGGAGAGTTTTTAGAAGGTTTTTTAAGCCTAACGCAACCCCGCTAATGGTTGTTGGAGAAAAAATTTCTGTTAAAGAAGCCTTAACCATTGCTGAAAAGGCTGATAGGGTTAGGGGTTATGGGGCTGGAAGAACTGTTTTTGAGATGGCTGAACGTTTTAAAGCAACAATAGATGGGGTTACATGGGATATGCTAGAAAAAATTAGGCATTATCCTGTTGTTATCATACGGAGGTTAAACCATTAAGCTAAAAACTATTCTCCAAGAATCTTTTTTGCTGCCTCCACAGCATCCTTATTGTTTATCTTGTAGGGTCCAAGTTTACCTCCAAAGTTTACAGCAGTAATCTTTTTAACACCCTTAACTTTTGCAGCAGCCAAAATCCCTATACCTTGAGCAATTTTTACAGCCTCAGCATTCAACCCATTAATAACTATCTCAAGAATACTGTTTACACCTGGAGGAACCTTTGAGTCTGGAACCTTATCCTTGATAGCTGGACAAAACAGATGGTTTGTTGTGGCTGGAAGCTTAGGATACTTCATTGAGCCAACCTTAGAGCCGCTTCTAACAATTCCACCTGGAAACGGCATAACAACCTTTTTTGCTTTAGTTCTAATAGCCTCAACAGCCTTCATAGCACCCTCCAAGGTTGATTTTTCATCCTCCCCCATCACAATAATGTTTCCACCAGCAACAGCCTTCACAGTTCCCAAGGTGTCTTCAACAAGGAACCATCCCTGCATAACAGGAATCCTAACCATTTTACGGTTGTAAAGTGTTTCAACAACCTCAAAACCATCCCCAAACTTTCCTATAGCCCCACCAATATGCATTTTTCTTTTTGTTTCAGGTAAACCGTCAAAAGCAGCTGTTGTTGGACATGTAAGAATACATTGTCCAAGTCTAGCTAAAACCTGAAACTTTAACTCTGGAACAGTTCTATGGTAGATGTGGATTAAAATTCCAGGTCTTCCGTCTGGGGTTTTGTTGGGTTCGACAAACCTTTCAATTCCAGCTTCCGCTGGAGACATTATAATTGAGCTTGCAAATCCTGTTGCTACTTGGGCTGCTGTTAAAGCCCATTCTTTGGTTGCTGCTGTTATTAGGATTCTTGTTCCAGCCATTGGGAATGCTTCAGCAAAAGTGTCTTCAACCTCAACTCCATCAATCCTAAAAGAGGACATGGCTACTCAATTTTTCCATATTATATTTTACTTGGTATTTATAGATTTACCCTAGCAAAAAGGCAAATTTTCTGCTAAAATTTATTTATGGATTCAAGACATAGAAATTGTTAAAGACAAAAATATTGGAGGTTAAAGTGTTGTCCCCTACACCTGTCAAAGTTGGAATTCTTAAGCTTGGATGTGTTGGAACAGCACCCCTACTCGAATACCTTCTAGATGAACGTGCAGACAGAGGAGACATAAAGGTTAGGGTTGTAGGTTCAGGAGCAAAACTAGACCCTGAGGAGGCTGAAGATGCAGCTAAAGGGATGCTAAACTTTAAACCAGATTTTGCTATTGTTGTAAGTCCAAACGCAGCCCTACCAGGACCGACAAAAGCTAGGGAAATTTTGAAGGAGGCTGGGATTCCAGTTATTGTTGTTTCGGATTTGCCTGCTAAAAGGGCTACTAAAGACATGGAGGCTAAAGGTTTTGGCTATATTGTTGTTGAGGCTGATGCTATGATTGGGGCTAGAAGAGAATTCTTAGACCCTGTTGAAATGGCATGTTTTAACGCTGACATAATTAAGGTTTTGGCTGTAACAGGTGTATACAATCTTCTCGTCAAAAACATTGATAGTGTTATTCAGGCGTTTAAAGAGGGTAAACAACCTGAGCTTCCAAAAATTGTTGTTGATAGGGCTAAAGCCATAAAAGAGGCTGAATTCCAAAACCCCTATGCTTCAGCTAAGGCTATGGCTGCTTTTGAGGCTGCAAAAAAGGTTGCTGACCTAACGGTTGAAGGATGTTTTAAGATTCAGGATCGTGAGGTTTATATTCCGATAGTTGCTTCTGCCCATGAGCTTATGGGTTATGCTAAAAAGCTTGTTGAGGAGGCTCGTGAAATAGAAAAACAGGGAGATACTCTTGTAAGAAAGCCTCATGCCAAAGATGGAACGCTTTTGGCAAAGGTTAGGCTTATGGAAAAACCTGAGAAAAAATAGTGGAGGAAAAGTTGGCATGTTTACACTGATAACAGGTAGAACTTTAGAGCAAGGTAGAACAATGGAGATTGGAAAGTTTACAAAAGACTATATGGATAGGGTTGCAATATGTGAAATTAACCCTGAAGACCTAAAAAAGATTGGTGTTGAGTCAGGTTCAAACGTTAAGGTAAAAACGGCTTATGGGGAGGTTGTTGTTAAGGCTGTTTCCTCAAACACGACAAGTCCAGGTGTTGTTTTTATTCCTATGGGTCCTTGGGCTAACATGGTTGTAAACCCAGACACCCAAGGTACAGGTATGCCAAATCTTAAGGGTGTTCCATGCCAGATTGAGGCTACAGGTGAGGCTATACCTGGAATCTATGATTTGCTTAAAAAGATTTCAGATAAAACTTTTGAGGCTAAAATTTCTAAGCCTGAGGTTGCTGTGTCTGGTAGAAGTGAAACCTACTCTAATGTTGTTTGCTGTTTTTGTGGGTGTGTTTGTGACGATTTGGAGGTTAGTGTGGAAAACGGGAAAATTAAGTCTGTTAAAAATGGTTGTGCAATAAGTATGGCTAAACTTTTAAACTATGATAGGGAGAGAGCCTATAAGCCTATGGTTAGAAAAAACGGTAAACTTGTTGAAACAAGCTTGGAGGAAGCTTTAAACGAGGCAGCTAAAATTTTGGCTGAAGCAAAATATCCGTTAATTTATGGTTGGAGTTCAACCTCAAACGAGGCTATGAGGCATGGTGTATATCTTGCAGAGTTAACAGGTGGAGTTGTAGATAATACTTCTGTTTCCTGCCACGGTCCAACCATTCTTGGAACCCAGCAGGCTGGTGTTGTTAAAGCAACCCTAGGTCAGATAAGAAACCGTGCAGACCTAATTGTTTATTGGGGTTGTAACCCTGTTTATGCTCATCCAAGACACACAGTAAGATATTCGGCTATGGCTAAGGGTAGATTTGTTAAGGGTAGGAAGGAGAGAAAGATTGTTGTTGTGGATGTTCGTCCAACACCAACCTCAAAAATTGCAGACATGTTTATTCAGGTTAAACAGGGGATGGATTATGAGCTTATAACAGCCTTAAGAATGGCTGTAAAAGACCATACAATTGAGGCTCCAACTGTTGCTGGTGTTCCTAGAGAGAAAATTTTAGAGTTGGCTGACATGTTTAGGTCTGCAAGGTTTGGAGTAATATTTTTGGGTATGGGTTTAACGATGACAAGCGGTAAAGGTAGAAACCTTGAGGAAGCAATAAAGCTTGTTCAAGACCTAAACGAGTGGACAAAGTTTGTTCTTCTTGCAATGAGAGGACACTACAATGTGACTGGAACAAACGAGGTTATAGTTTGGCTTACAGGCTACCCCTACGCTGTAGACTTTATGCTTGGCTATCCAAGACACAACCCAGGAATAACAACAGCAACAGACGTGTTAATACGTGGTGATGTTGATGCAGCCCTAATTGTTGCCTCAGACCCAGCCTCCCACTTCCCAAGAAAGGCTGTTGAACATTTAGCAAAAATTCCAACCATAGTTATAGACCCACGGTGGAGTCCTACAGCCTCACTAGCAGACGTGTTTATACCTACAAGGTATGTTGGGATTGAGTGTGAGGGGGTTGTTTATAGGATGGATGGTGTTCCTCTTAGAGCCAAAAAGCTTGTAGACCCACCACCTGAAATTTTGAGTGATGAGGAGGTTTTGGGGAAGCTTGTTGAAAAGGTTGAGGCTTTAAAGCTTGGGAGGTGAAAAGGTTGGAGTATCTAATCAAGAATGGTTATGTTTACGACCCGTTAAACAACGTTAAAGGGGAAAAGATGGATATAGCCATAAAAAACGGTAAAATAGTTTCTCCAAGTGAGCTTAGTGGAGACGCTAAAACAATAGATGCTTCTGGCATGGTTGTTATGCCTGGAGGGGTAGATATTCACTCCCATATAGCTGGTCCTAAGGTTAGTGCTGGAAGGATTATGCGTCCAGAAGACCATTACAAGGTTTATATGAGGGCTATTCCTGGTGTTAGAAGGTCTGGTAGTGGTAAAACAACTCCAAGCACCTATGTTATAGGTTATAAGTATGCTAGGATGGGTTGGACAACAGTTTTTGAGCCTGCAACCCCACCACTTGAAACAAGACATACCCATGAAGAGCTTGACGATATACCAATCTTGGATAAGGGATGTTTCCCACTCCTAGACTCAAACTGGTTTGTTTTAGAGTATCTTCAAAACAAGGATTATGATAGGTGTGCTGCTTTTATAGGTTGGCTTATGGATGCTATAAAAGGTTATGCCATAAAAATTGTTGATCCTGGTGTTGCTGAGGCTTGGAGTCTTGGGATGGGTGTAGGTTTAAGCCTAGACGACCAAATTCCAAACTACAACCTAACACCAAGAGAGATTGTTAGAGGGTTATGTAAAGCAAACCAGATGCTTAAACTTCCACATCCAATCCATGTTCACTGTAACAGGCTTGGCTTCCCAGGAAACTATGTATCCACATTGGATACTATGGATGCTGTTTCAGACCTAGCCTTAAACCAAGACACACCCATAATCCATATAACCCATGTTCAGTTTACAGGTTATGCTGGAGACAGCTGGGCAACCCTAGCTAGTGGTGGTGAGGAAATAGCAAAATACGTAAACAACCATAAACATGTAAGCCTAGACCTAGGTCAAATAGTTTTTGGTGATGTAACAACAATGACTGCAGATGCACCCTTCGAGTTTGTTCTCCACCATCTAGCACCTGGAAAATGGTCAAGCACAGATGTTGAGGCTGAGACTTCTTCAGGTATAGTCCCCTACAGGTATAAGAAAAAGAATTTTGTGAATACTGTTCAGTGGTGTATAGGTTTAGAGGTAGCCCTACTCGTAAAAGACCCATGGAGAATCTTCCCAACAACAGACCATCCAAACGCAGGACCGTTTACAAGCTATCCAACAGTTCTTGCATGGTTGATGAGTAGGAAGGCTAGAGAAAAAGTGTTTGAGCAGGTTAATAGGAGGGGGCTTAGAAAGTCTGCTCTTCAAGCCATCGACAGAGAATACGACCTTTACGAGATAACGATAATTACTAGGGCTGCTGGAGCAAAAATTCTTGGGTTAAAGGATAAGGGTCATCTTGGTGTTGGGGCTGATGCTGATGTTGCCATCTACAACCTAAACCCTGAAAAAATCGACTTTTCAAAGGATTGGGAAACTTTTGTTAAAGCGTTTAAACGTGCAGCCTACACATTCAAAAACGGTGAAATGGTTGTTAAAGACGGTGAAATTTTAAGGCATATGTATGGGGAAACCTACTATGTTAAACCTAGGGTTCCTGAAAGCCTCCTAAAGACTGTTGTTGAAGATGTTAAAACAAGGTTTAGGGAATGGTATAGCATAAACTTTGAAAACTATGTGATTGGTGATGATGAGCTTAGGGCTGTTAAACCAATTCAGGTTGAAACAACCTTAAAGGGGTGAAGGGGTTTGGCTGAAGAAAAAGTAGAGTTTAAAGAGATAGTTCTTAAGCCAAAATACAAGTTTAAAGTTCCTGTTGAATCCAGACATATCTCACCAGACAGTTTTGCTGGAAAAACCCTTGAAGAAATAGGAAAACTTGTAGTTTATGAGGGGAGTAGAAAAAAGGTTTTAGGTGAACTTTTTAGTTTTGAAGGTGAACCTGGAAAAACAGCTGCTGAAACCCATATAATTATTGAGGGTGATGTTGAAAAACTACGTAGGGTTGGTGAATCTATGACTGGTGGAAAAATAACTGTGAAGGGTAGTATAGGGCATTATACAGGTTTTAAGATGAAGGGTGGAACGATAATAATCCATGGGAATGCTGGCTTATGGCTTGGTGGAAAAATGGTTAATGGGTTTATAGAGGTTTTTGGGGATGCTGGAGATTGTGTTGGAGGTTCGCTTAGGGGTGAAAAACCTGGTAAAGGTATGAAGAAGGGAACAATCCTAATCCATGGGAATGCTGGTGCTGAGGTTGGTAGGGGTATGAAGGGTGGAGCAATACTTATAGATGGAAATGTTGGTCCTCTTCCAGGTGTGGATATGGCTGGTGGAAGTATTGGTGTAAAAGGTGATTGTGAAGGAAAACCTGGTGCAAGAATGACTGGTGGAAGGGTTGTTATTTTAGGGAAAATCCCAGACATTCTACCAAGCTTCTACATAGACGAGATTAGGGAGCCACCGATAAAGGTTGGACCTGAAAGGCTTCCTGGACCCCTATACGTTTTTATAGGTGATGTTTTGGCGGATATGAGGTGTATGGGTAGGGTTATGGTTTCTGTTCAGTCAAACCCGCAGCTAAAAATGTATGAGGAGCTTTTAACCTAAACCCCTAAAAATTATTTTTGAGGAAAAAGTTTGGATACCAAAAGAAAAAGTCTGGTAAAGACTATAAGTTGGAGAATAATAGCCACAGGTATAACGATAGGAACAATCTATGCTTTTACTGGGAATATTGCTTTTTCAGGTGAGGTTGGAATAATAATTAATGTGGTTAAGGCTTTCGCCTACTATCTCCATGAAAGACTTTATGCAAAAATGACATAAAAACTAATTTTTAAAGTTTTGTTAGAGCATCTTCAGCAGCTTCAGCTATCTGATAGCTTATAGGTGAACATGTTAAGGCTGGATGGGTTCCATACTGGAAGGTTGCAACCTCCTCGGCTGTTGTCTTTTTCTCTATTAGGGATGATAGGATGTTTGTTACTTCACCCACGGTTTTTCCACCTGCAACCTGTCCACCTATCAAGATTTTTGAGTCTTTTTCGAAGAGGAGTTTTATCTGCATCTCTTTACATTCAGGCATGGCTGCTGGATGTTTGTCTGGTGCTTTAGCCCTACCTACAACAAAGCTAAACCCTGCTTCTTTTGCTGCTCTTTCAGTTAAACCTGCAACTCCAAGTGCTAGGTCTCCTATGATTGTTGAGAAGCATCCTATTACCCCTATGTTTTTTCTTTTTAAACCAAAAACGTTTACTCCAGCAATTCTTGCCTCTCTAGCTGTGATTGATGCAAGTCTAAGTGCTGAAGGCTTTTTTGTGAAAAACGAATATTTTTCTGCACAGTCTCCAACAGCAAAAATGTTTTCGTCGCTTGTTCTCATATATTCGTCAACCCATATACCTCCAAGCTCACCTATTTTTAACCCAGCGTTTTTTGCAAGCTCAACGTTTGGTCTTACACCAACACCTATAAGAACAAGGTCTGCCTCCAAGGTTTCTCCACTGCTAAGCCTAACCTTTTCAACCTTCCCATCTCCAATTATTTCCTCAACCCTATTGTTTGTTTTTAGTTTTACACCTCTTTCAACAAGCTTATCTTCAGCAATCTTACAAAATTCTTCATCGTAGGCTAGTTGAAGACAACAAGGTAACAGTTCAACTATGGTTACGTTTAACCCTCTTTTTGTAAACTCATCAGCAAACTCAACACCTATAAAACCTCCACCAATAACAACAACATTTTTAGCTTTTTTAAGAGCATCCATAAGCTCAAGCAGATAGGATAACTCCTTCCTAACAGTAAAAACGTTTTTAAGGTCCACCCCCTTTATCGGTGGAACGGCTGGTATAGAACCTGTTGCCAAAATTAGTTTTTCATAGCCTATTTTTTCACCTTTTGAAAGTGTTACTGTTTTTTCATCTCTGTTTAGGCTTTTAACCTCATCAACAACAATTTCTATGTTTTTGCTTAGGAGAAGGTTGTCAGGTATAATGTTTTTTGTTGGCTCTGGTAGGGTTCCATACATGTAGGGGATTCCACATGGAACAAGAACCTCTTTCTCCCTTCTTACAACGGTTATACTTGCATCCTTGTTATATTTTCTTGCTGTAAGTGAGGCTGTAACTCCAGCAGCACTACCACCAATAACCAGCAAATCGGTTTTTTTCATCCAATCCACCAACCTAAAACCGAAAATTTCTATGTTAATTTTTTCATATTTCCTAAAGACTAAAAAAGCTTATCTAAATAGAATATTTACTGGAAAATACGGGTATATCCTAAAAAATGTTTAGGCTGGGTTTAGGTTAAACCTATTGAACGTTTTAAAACCTCAACGTTAACCTTTCCAGCTGTAAAGGTTTTTCCTGTTTTTTTGCT
>QMXD01000044.1 GCA_003661965.1 Candidatus Hecatellales archaeon | reverse complement strand
CCCCACGCCCAACTCATAAAAATGCGTTAAACTATCCCTTTTCAGAAACATTCAGCCAAAAAAAGGTTAATTGTATGAATTTGTTTGGGTTTAATGTAAAGGTTATCTTCCTTTTATACGGTGGAAAAATTTTAGCGTACAGTTGGCATTTTACAAGGGAAAAAGCAATAGAGCATATGCATAAAATTATGGATTTCCATTCGTTGGATGGGGAAATAAAAAGTTCTGAGAAGCTTGAAAACTGGTTGGAGAAGAAGCTTAACCTTGCAGTTGTGAAAGGGGAGAAGTTTAAACTGCCGAATGTTAGCTACAGGAATAGGAGAGTGTATGAAGAAATTCTTAAAATTCCTAGGGGAGAAACAGAAACCTACCCAGATGTTGCTAGAAAATCTGGAGTAAAGTTTAGTGAAATGTTGGTTACCCTTATGAGAAATCCTTTTCAAGTGTTAATTCCATGTCATAGGTTGCTAACTAAAAGAGGGACGTTAATGGGGTTTTATCCGTTAGGGAGAAATGTGAAGAGGAAGCTATTAGAAATTGAGGGTGTTAGGATAGGGTTGTAAAAAGTGGAAGCTGGGTTAACCTAGGGAATCCCATCCCTTACTTTTCCTCAACTATTAACCCTAAACGTTTTTATTTTTTTGTAACCTAATATAAAGCAATAACCTTAATACTGGTGTTTAGCCTAAAGGATAGATGTTTGGTGTAGTATAGTCCTTGAAAAGGAAAGTTTTAAGTGAGGAAGAGTTAAAAGAGCTTGTTCTTCCTGGTGAAGGGCAACTTTTGGGTATCGTTGTTAAAATGCTTGGTTTTGATAGGCTTGTTGTTCGGTGTACTGATGGTAAGGAGAGGCTTTGTAGGATAAGTGGAAAACTAAAAAGAAGGGTTTGGATTAGGGAAGGGGATGTTGTGCTTGTTTCTCCATGGGAGTTTCAAAGCGATAAACGTGGAGATGTTGTTTGGAGGTATACAGCCAACCAGGTTGACTGGCTAAAGAAAAACGGATACCTAAAAATGTAATTAAAGGGTTTTTCTGTTTCTTTTTTAGTGTGGTGTTAGGTTGGAGAAAAATGGAAAACTTGTTTAGTTTAATGGTTGAGGCTGTTGAAAAACTTAGGTCTTATGGGAAGGATAAACCTATCCTAATAATCCACCATGATGATGCTGATGGTTTATGTTCTGCAGCCATAATTAAAAAGGCTTTGGAAAGAGAAGGTTTTCAAGCCAAAACAATATGTCTTGAAAAGCTTTTCCCAGAAGTTATTAAAAGTCTTCACAGGGAGGAGGGAAAAATCTATGTTTATACGGATATTGGTTCTGCTCATGCAACAAAAATATCCGAGGAAAACAAGTCAAAAAATTTGACAATAATATTGGATCATCATGATTTTACCCCTTCAAAAGACCCTATGGTTTATAATTTAAACCCGGAGGTTTTTGGGGTTAGTGGTGAAAGGGAGGCTTCAGGTGCAACCGTATCCTACTTTTTTGCTAAAAGGTTAAACAGGCAAAACATGGATTTAGCCCACCTCGCCATAATAGGTTCTGCTGAAATTCCAGGGGTGCTTTCAGGTTTAAACAGGGAAGCCTTAAAAGATGCTTTAAAACAAAAGCTTATTGAGGTTTCAAGGTCTAGGTTTGGAGAAGACTATAAGATTCTCAGGCTTGGTAAACCTCAATCCTACAAAAGATTTTCCACGATGTTTTCAATTTTAGGTTCTGTAGGATACTATACTGGTGGACCTGAAAAAGGGATTAAGGCTTGTCTTGAGGGTTTGGATGAGGAGACAGAAAACCTGATAGCTAAGCTTGAGGAGAAACGTAGGAAGGCTAACCAAAAAATGATGGAAAGGTTGAGGGGTGAAGGCTTAAACCAGCTAAAAAACGTTCAATGGTTTCATGCATACGACAATTTTAGGGATATGGGAACAAAGGTTATAGGAAGCTTTTGCTCCTACCTCTCCTTCCAACAAAAAATTGTTAACCCAGAAAAATATGTTGTAGGCATAATGTATATGCAACCCAACATACCAAATTTTGGCTCCCTAAACATGAACTATGTAAAGGTTTCTGCAAGAACACCTAAAAGGCTAGGTTTACTTGTGGAAAAAGGTGGAAAACCTCCTCTTTCAAAAATTCTTCCAGAAGCATGTGAAAAGTTTGGTGGGTTTGGAGATGGACATTCTGTTGCTGCTTCTGGTGTTTTTTTGAGGGGGGAAGAGAAAAATTTTGTTAAGGTTTTTGATGGTTTGGCTGAAGGTTTGGGGTAGGTTATGGGTGGGAAAGAGGTTAGGTTAACCTATAAGAAGCTTAAGGGTGTTAGAAGCAAAATTAGGGGAAACATAAAAATGATTAGGAAAACTTTGTCAACCGGAAGGTTTGAAGAATCCTTAATGTTTGAGGAGAGGCTTGTTAAACTTACAAAAACCAAGACTAGGCTAAGAAAAAAGTTTGAAAGGTTAACTGGGATTAAGGGACCGTATTCAAGGTAGGATGGGTTTGTCTCCAAAAAAGTTTAGGGATTTTAGGAAAGACTCTGAGCTTTATAGTTATCTGGGTAAAAAGTATATTAAGCTTGAGGAGGGGGAGGTTCTTGAGGAGGTTTTTGATAAGCCAACCCTAATGACTCTTTACAGGCTGGTTAATAGGGGTGTTTTTGAAAGTCTTGTTGGGGTTATAAAAAGCGGGAAAGAGGCAAAAATTTTTAGGGCTTTAGGTTCTAAGGGTGAAGAGTATGCTGTTAAAATCTATTTAACTGTTTCAGCGGAGTTTAAGAAGGGTATGCTTCCCTATCTTGAGGGTGATGTTAGGTTTACCCGTATTAGGCGGGGTTCACGTTCACTAATCTATCTTTGGGCTCAAAAAGAGTTTAAAAACCTTAAAAAGGCTTGGGAGATTGGTGTTAGGGTTCCAAAACCCTACACGGTTGAAAACAATGTTCTTGTAATTGAGTTTATAGGTGAAAACGGTGTTCCAGCACCCCTACTTAAAGATGCTGATGTTTTAAACCCTGAAAAGGTTTATGAAAAGCTTTTAAACTACCTTAAAATCCTTTATAGAAAGGGAGAACTTGTTCATGGAGACCTAAGCGAATACAATGTTATGATTTTAAAAAACGATGAGCCAGTGATTTTTGACATGTCTCAAGCTGTTCTTTTAAGCCATCCTTTGGCTGATATGCTTTTACGTAGGGATATATCAAACCTAAACAGGTTTTTTAGGAAGATTGGTGTTGAAGTTAAACCTGAAAATGAAATTTATAGGTGGATAACCCAAGATGAGTCAAATATTTAGAGTTAGAATTCCTGTTGAACGTGTAGGTGTTCTTATTGGACGTGAAGGAAACATAAAAAAGAAGATTGAGTCTATGTGTAAGGTTAAACTAGAAGTTAATAGTGAAACAGGGGAGGTTGATATAGCTCCAACAAAAGAGATGGATGACCCAACCCTAATTTTTAAGGCTCAAAACATTGTTTTAGCCATAGGTAGAGGTTTTTCACCTGAAAAAGCTTTTAAGCTTATCGATGACGACTACTTCCTCCACATAATAAACCTTAGAGATGTTATTGGGAGGTCGAAAAGAGACCTAAAAAGGATAAAGGGTAGAGTGATAGGTAAAGAGGGTAAAACACGTAGAATAATCGAGGAAACAACAAACGTTGATGTTTCAATCTATGGGCATACAATAGCATTAATAGGAAGAATTGAGGAGCTTACAATAGCCAAGGAAGCAATAGAGAAACTTGTTAGTGGAAGCCAACATAAGACTGTATACAAGTTTTTGGGTAGAAAACGTAGTGAACTTAAAAAGGCTAGGTTTGAGCTTTGGGAGAAGCCTCTTTAAAAGAAAGGTAGGTTAATGTTTGCTATTAGAAACTGTTTAGCAGTTTTATGTTAAACTTCACCCTTCAAACCTAAAATCTTTAACCTAAAAGTAGAATTTGAACCGTTAATTCATCTTTAGGCTAAGAATAAAAGCTTAAAAATGCGGATTAAAACAAAAAAGTAAATACAATACTAGAATAATCTAGATAGGAGAGGATGTTGGGAAAGGGTAAGCTGAAGACTTATGTCTAGGGAAGTTTTTTATGAGATAAGTCCAGCAGACTTTTTCTATCGAAACAAGGATATTGCAGGGTTTAGTAATCCAGCCAGAGCTATCTACTCAACCATAAGAGAGCTTATAGAAAACTCTCTTGATGCAAGTGAGCTTTACGGCTACCCTCCAGACATCTATGTTAGGGTAACTGCTGACAGTGGCTTATCAACCACAGAAAACATAAACGTTTATACTATCCGTGTTGGAGATAACGGTTCAGGTGTTCCAGCACGCCACATCCCCTCAGCTTTCGGTCAGGTATTCTATGGCTCAAAATATAAGTTGAGACAGTCAAGAGGAACCTTTGGTTTAGGGGGAACTATGGCTATACTTTATGGGCAGATAACAACAAACAGCCCTGTTAAAGTTATTTCTTCAACTGGTGATAGGGCTATCCATGAATATGAGCTTATGATAGATATTCAACGTAACCGTCCAATAGTTTTAAAACATAAATCCTACAAAAACGAGGATGGTTGGCATGGCACGGTTATAGAGGTAAAAATTGAGGGTGACTATCCTAGGGCTATGCCAAAAATTATTGAGTATTTGAAGCAGACAGCAATAGTTGCACCCTACGCAAACCTAACCTTTGTAGACCCTAAAGGTAGGCTTTATAGGTTTGAAAGGGTAACTGAGGAAATGCCTAAACCTCCAACAGAAACAAAACCTCACCCCTACGGTTCAGATGTTGAAAGTATTAAACGTATGATTGCGGTAACCCCATGTAAAGACATGCTCTCATTTATGACAACCCATTTCCATAAGGTTGGAAGAATTACCGCTGAAAAGTTTTTGGCTTTTGCAGGTATATCACCAAAAAAGAGACCTAAAAGCCTAACAAACAACGATATTGTAGAGCTTGTTAAGGCTATGAAAGAGTATGATGGTTTTAGGTCTCCCTCAGCAGACTGTCTTTCCCCCTTAGGTGAAAACCTTCTTAAAGCAGGAATTTTAAAGGAGTTAAATCCAGAGTTTGTTTCGGTTAGACAAAGGTCTCCCTCAGTTTATTCTGGCTACCCGTTTATTGTTGAGGTTGCTATAGCTTATGGTGGTGGAATACCTAAAACAGGAGATATTCTTCTTTATAGGTTTGCAAACAGAATTCCTCTCCTCTACGATGAGGCTAGTGATGTTTCATGGAAGGTTGTTCATCAGCTAATAAACTGGAAACACTATAATGTTGATGTTCAAACAATGCCTATTGCTGTTTTTACCCATATATGTTCAACAAAAATTCCTTATCGGAGTGTTGGTAAAGAGTTTATAGCTGATATACCTGAAATTGAAAGGGAGATTCTTGCTGGACTTAGGGATGTTGCAAGAGAGCTTTCATCCTACCTTACAAGAAGAAGAGCAATTGAAATGGAGAAAAAAAGAATTGATGTTTTTGAAAGGTTTCTCCCAAAAATCGCAAAATTTTCAACGGAACTTGCTAAAGAAAAGCAGGTTCCGGATGTTAAACCTCTACTTAAAAAGGTGGTGAAGTATGGTGCGGAAGAAATCGATGAAAGCCAAGAAAAGTGAAGTTTTAAAAACTCTTCAAAACCTAGGTAAAACAATCTATGGTCAACTTTTAGCTGGAGAGTTTCCATGGGTTGAGATGCCTAGCCGTTCCACAAGAAACATCCGATATGATAGGGAGCTTAGACAGTATGTTTTGGGTGATAAACGTATTCGTAGGGTTTCACGTAATATTAGGCATATAAGACCCTTCACCCAACTTATATGGTTGGCTGATGTCGCCCATCAGCTAATAGAGATGGGTAAAACAAGCACCCTTAGAGACATCTACTATATGGCTCAAGCCTATGATGTAGATTTTAGCGACCAGTCTGAGTCTGATGATATAATAACAGACCTTGAAACCCTAATCTCCTATGCACGTGAAGACTTTAACATTTTCCCTGAGGAAAGAAGTGCAATCTATGGGGATTTAACGATAGAGTATACTGTTCCAAGGTATGAGGGTAAAAGGATAAACCTAACAATCCACCCTGACGGTGTTATGATTGGTCCTGCCCTAGCAACCTCAGACTTTATTGATACAAGTGCTGATATTGTTTTATGTATTGAAAAGGGTGCAATGTTTACTAGGCTTATTGAGGAGGAAGCCTACAAAAAGTTTAACGCAATACTGATTCATACCGCGGGGCAGCCTCCAAGAGCAACCAGACATTTAATTAGAAGACTTAACGAGGAGCTTAACCTTCCAGTCTACATATTTTGTGATGCTGACCCTTGGGGTATGCATATAGCCCAAGTAATAATTTCAGGTTCAGCCAACGCTGCACACCTAAAAGAGTTAACAACACCAGATGCTAAATGGGCTGGGGTTTGGGCTTCAGACATTATTGAGTTTAAGCTTCCAAGTGAAAGGTTGAATGAGCTTGACCTTAAACGTTTAAAGGAGCTTGAAAGAGATCCAAGGTATGCTGAGGGGATTTGGCAGAGGGAAATCCATGTTTTTAATAGGATTCAGAAGAAGGCTGAGCAGGAGGCTTTTAGCAGGTATGGTTTAACAAAGATTGTTGACGACTATTTGCCTAAAAGGCTTGATGAGATGAAAAGCTACTAGAGTAACCTTTAAACATAGTTTCCCTACATATAATTTTCAACTGTTTAATTTTCTGTTTTGTTGGTGAGGATTTGTGAAAAGAATGCTTACATGTCCCAAGTGTGGTTTTAGGTTTGATATTTCCTATGGGAGAGCTTTTGCATGTAGTGGTTGCCCCCTTTCTGTTCAATGTTCTATGGCTAAATGTCCAAAATGTGGTCATGAGTTTCCAATATAAACAAACTAAACAAACGTAAACAAACGTTAACGTTATGCCTAACCATACATGACACCGCATTACAGTACAATAATATCCTAGAAAAGACTAAACCTTGCCCCTAAATAATGAATAAAGAGACTTTAAACTATAACAGACACAAAAAACCTCTTATGGGATTTTTTGGTTGTAGGCTTCTATGAAACTTTCCCTGTCCCCCGAATAGAATTTAAATTTTTTTGGTCTCCCTCATCCTGTTTAGCTGTTTTCCTCCCAATTATGAATTTGCCGTTCCGGTAAGGGATGACCTCCCAAGAAACCCCGGCTTTTTCAAAACATTTTTCAAAAATGTTTGATAATGCAGCTTTCTTACTCTCCTCAAGATATGGCGCTGCTTTTTGAATGGAGATATCCTTAAATTCTTTTAACAACCGCTTCCTCCCCTTAATATGCTATTCAAAGAACCGCTTTAAGTACTTGGGTCTCAATATCAACCAAGTTAGGGTTTCAAACTTCTGGCAGAAGAAGCCTTTAAGGCCTTTAAACCTCTCGGAAGTTGTGTCAAGGAAAGGTAGCCGGTCAAAATATAAGAAAGAGCCTTTTGCAGCAACTCTACAAATTTCCTCTAAGCCTACTTTAGCATCTCTAAAATGCTGAACTACAGAGTAGGCCGTAATTAGACCAAAAGTCTCGCTTCGGAACGGAAGGGCACAGGCATCACATACCACTTTGTATTCAGTATACCGATTTTCCTTTAACATATCTAGAGATATATCACAGGCGATGACCTTCAAGCCAAAATGTCTTAGATGATTAGCTATATTCCCTGTTCCACTTCCAATATCCAGAGCGGGCAGATAAGTATCAACTTTTTTGGCGAGGTTACCGATTACGCCCCGTAGTCGTCTCTGCTCAATAACATTAAAAATCTGACTGTGGACTATTTCATAAAAATAGGCTTGTACTTTTCCAAGCTTAATGTTTTCTTCCATGATTTCTTTCGCAGATGTCATCCCGCCACCTCACATTTTTATTAATTTTATTTGCAAATATACCTTGAGTCTCTCTTCCTTTAGTAGGCTGTTATAAAGATAGGCATACTTTTCGCCTCAGTTTAACAAATTCATCAATTTTTCCAGTTGTGTGAGACTTATCGCTACCTGAATATTCGTCATACGATCGATAATTGAATCCGATATTGGTCACAACTATCCCCTTCTTCTCCGTGGAGACTAAAATACTTATAGCTTCTAGGGAGGATTCATGGAAAAAAGGTAGTTAGTGCAACTCAAACCTGTGAGTTTTTAATTTGAGAGAGAAAATGTCTGAGGTTCTTAAACAGCTTTATGTTTCTTTCAAACCGAGGATAATTTAATGTTGTTGTTTGCTGACACCGCCATTTGACCCATCTTGAGAATCGTCTTGAAGACTACGGCTACATTATAAGTAAACATGTGATGTACGGTTGAAACCGTTAAAAATGGGAGGGAAAGAGAGTTAAGCATAATGCTTACCCAGCTTCAGAAACATGGAAACATGGAACTCAAAATTTTAGGCTAATCACCCATCTCTTTATAAACTTTGGGGATGTTTTCCTACTGGATTGCAGAGGGGCGAAATCAACGGTAACCATGTTTGTCCTGAATATGGGTAACAACCTTATCCGCTTTCAATTCCCTCTTTTGGGATTTTTTATTGCAAGAACGTGCAGAAGGCTTGTAGAAAAAGCAAAAGAATGCCTGGCTTTCAATTCCCTCTTTTGGGATTTTTTATTGCAAGGCT
>QMXD01000043.1 GCA_003661965.1 Candidatus Hecatellales archaeon | reverse complement strand
GTATGCTAACCTTTAGCTCGCCGTTCACGTGTTCAAAACGAGGCGCCGGCACTAAAAACTCAAAAAATATTCCTGGATTATTAAAAGTGATTCCAAAATCCTTTCTAAGATCCTCCAACCCTTCATAGGGTTCTTTATTCAGTTGCAGTTCAAGTTCTATTTGTTTCTCTGATAACATTTTTCTTATTTTATCAGCTTCTGGACTTTCAATGAAACACTCATAACGTACCTCATTATTTCGTGAAAGTCCATGTTCTGTAAACGCAGGATTTGTTATACCTTCAAAAAGGAGAATTCTAGTTCCGTCAGGAGCCTGTAACCAACCCTCTTTCAGAGACTTAAAGAACTCCTCCCTTAACTCCTGCTTGCTAAAATCAGACCAATATTCTATAGCTAACAAATGAGAAGTCCTTATTGACCTCAAAATTTTACTAGGATTCTTTTTAAGGTCTTCTTCGATGTGTTTTGGGCAACTACTCTGAAATGAAAACTTAGCAAATGCAGCTTTATAGTCTTCTTCAATGATGACAGATATTAGAGACACGTGAAGATAAAAAGGTACTTCCTCATATCGTTTGAAGAGCTCTGTTAAACCCAGACCATCTTTCATCCACAGTTTTTTACAGTCAGAATACATAAAAGTCTTAAATTATTCTAAAATCGAAAATCTCTCCAAAAAGATGGCTTAAAAGCTACTTACCGCTTTTGTTCTCAGTTTCTTCGACTTCCTTCCGTCGGTTCTCCGCATTTTGTTCGACTTGTATTCGGGTCTGGGTCGGGATGATTTAAATAAGTGTTTTCGGCTTTTTCGGAGGTTTATGGCCTCGCCGGCTACTGGCGCGGTGAGGGTTTGGATTCCGAAGGAGCTCTATATGGCCGTTTTGAGGCTTCAGGTCTCGGAGAATTTGGATTGGGAGGATGCGTGCCGGAGGGCGGCAGTCCTCCTAGATGAGGGCTCTGAGAAGTATGCGAAGCTCCTCAAGAGAGAGGCTGAGAGGCTCTACAGCTCTAGGTTTATGCAGCAGTTCAATAGGGCCAGGAAGAGCGTCGCCGAGGAGGCTTACCGGAGGGGCTATAGGGACGGCTATGAGAAGGGGAGGGCCGACCACGCGATATGGTATTATTGCGCCGTATGCGGCGGGAAAATCTACGTCAAGCCGGGCTCGAAAAGCCACATGGCCATAATAAGATACATGAAAGAACACGGATGGGGCCACACCACATGCCACAAAAAGAGTAAGGACAGCAGATTATCTTGAGTTATCTTTACCATATTATTGTGGGTGATTTGTTAGCTCACTCGTCTTCTTTCTTTGCATACGAACTCTTTAACAAATATAAGAAGTCCGTTTTCCATGGACTAATAATATTCCCGGCCGTATATGACCTCAAATTCAGTCTTTTAAAGAGCTCGTCAATTAGAGTAAATAATATAAAAGACAATTTCAAAAAAGTTGTTAATGAACTCACAGTATTTACGTTTTTTACAGCAGACTTGGGATATGTTGCTAAATAAGAAGAAGGTCTTATCTAAGACCGTCTTTGAACGAATACCAAAAGAACAGCTACCAGAGTCAGCTCTGGAGGATCCCGCTGTTAGAAGAGCTATCAAACAATTAGGATACTATGAGGTGGCTTATGAAATAAGTCCTAATCAAAAGGAAATTTTAAATGAACTCGTGAAGTTAGGTTATGTTGAAAAGAGGGTAACGCGTGTTCATAAAGTGTGGTTAAATCACATCACTTACCTTTACTACCCGGACATAAACGATTTGGGAAACTTTACCTTGGACCTCAGCATTCAATCTGCATCCAAATACGCTTATATTGAAGATGAGCAATTGGAAGCGTTTCAAAGTTCTATAGAAAGATTTCAAAAAGAGATGACTATAGGTCATCATCCTCACGTAAAGGAGCTAAATTATGGAATTGAATTCAGTTACTTAACTGATGTCTACGAACTTAAAGACAAATATTTTGATGCCATTCTATTGGGATTATCGAAAGATAAGCTTACCGTTGCTTTAGTCGAACCTTACATCGTATCTCGGGTAACAAGAGGAAAAAGGCGCGATTATAAGAAATGGCGTGTTATTAGAAAAATAGATGGAGATTTATTTCTAAAGGGAAGTTCAGCAATTGACAAATACATCGATGAACTAGAGTGGAAGAAGGAAGCAGACGGATTTCTAATAATAGACGATAGTGCTTACATTCTTAATCCGAGAAATCTCCCGAAGAAGGATTCACTTCTAGATAGATATCCGATTATTAGGAGAGAAATTGAAAATTTATATAGTTACGAATTCGAAGGAGCTGTTGCAGACTTTATTCGAGAAAAATATGGATATAATCTTGTTGTAAGAAACTTTAGTCCCCCTTATCTCGATGGCAAAGAATTGGACATATATGCTGTAAAATTCGGCGATCCAAGGCGCCTGACATTAGTAGAATGTAAGTTGAGAATATACGACGAAAATAATCCTATAACTTATGAAGAAGTCGAAAGAGCTAAGGAAATAATGCAAAAGATAGAGGAATATGAGAGGGATAAAGCAAATAAAGAGGGAGACCGCTTAAAAACTTACAAATGGATTTTTACCAATTCTAGGACAATAGAAAGCAGAGCAAGAGAATTGCTAAAAGAATCCAAAATAGAGGTAAAAAGAGCTATACTTTCATCAAATTGGCTAAGAAATCCTAGAGCTTTAAGGATCATAAATATAGAAAATCTCAACTAGAGAAGTCAAATAACTGGGGTACAATGGTTCTTGGGGCCTCTAAAGACTCAAAATTTTCTTTTGATAACTAATGGTTAGTCAATACGCAATGTTAACTATTCAGTTTTATTACAAAGTGTTTCAAGGAATTTTTCAATTGCAATCTTATCTGAAATATCTTTATCTCTAGACCATATGTAAACCAGCAGGGTTATGCTAATTTCTGTAAGTTCGACTAGCTCTTTAAAGTAGTTCAAATCTTCTATGTCAACTTCATCATATTCCATCGGTATAAGAAGACCGTAAGATGGAGGTACTCCATACTTACCTGCCGTTAAAATTATCGCTCGGAGTAATCCTGCTGGAAAAACTTCTCTTTCTCGCTGTCTAGTTCTATGAGCCCTTGCTATTGGATGAATCCAAGCTGATAGCTGGCTATAAACATCCAAGATGTAATTTACCCATTCCTCAGCCTGTTCTTTGCTCGTAATCTCTTGAGCTATTTTAATTAAACTTTCTTTGACGCCTGCCAACCTGACGTCAATAATCTTTTTACGCTCCAATTTTTGATGCAAGTCTAAACTTTTGAATTCATCCTTGTTATCAACGTAGAGAGCTATTCCAATAGCCTCTAATGCAGTTCTCAAACTGTAGATTGCTTGCGGTATTGCACCTAGTAAAACTGCTATAATGACGAACTGAAGATTAGGATACACTACATGCATCATCATAGGATACATCAAGTAGCGATCGAGCATTTCATCCTTCTTACTTTCGATTGGGAAAGTCCATTTTTGTATACAGATAAAATCACTTAATAATTGAATGCACGAATCCAATACGTCTTTACACTTCTTAAACATAAAGTCCATATTGGCTTTCATTACATTGTTAGCCTGATTTAAGAAAAAGGTGTAAAAATTCCTATCTTCGTTTTCCATACTCTATCTAATGCTCCGTTCCTGATATAAACTCTTCACATCATAAAATTGGCCATTGTTAGAGGTGACCGGTGGAAGCAAGCACGCCTAAGCCTTGACAACCCCGATCAAAATGATACTCGAGTATCAGACACTCGAGAAAGGTCATATTATATCTGATTTCATCAACTTGCATCGCACTACACTTCTATGCCGTTATACAGCTTTTATAAAATTTGAGGAGAATCAAATAACGGAACATTGACGCTAAAAAGTTAGGATTTTGCAAATGAACTCCGCTAGTGGCGTTTCTATGCTAAAGAACACGAGAAGAGCATTGTGGATTGCTGGCAACCATCTTATAGCGGTTGCTAGATAGAGGGGCCATAGCCATGCTTTCTTCATGAGGATGAGCACGGCATTTGGACGAGATATCGATATCAATAAGTCCGCCAGTTTCCAATAAGATATTGAAGCCAATAGCGCTATCAGCAAGCCAGTTAAGTCTTTTACTATCCACAACCAGAGCGGTTTATCCATCCAATAGAGCATTACAATCGGATTCGCCTCCGTATATACGCCCCATAGCTTGACGAAAAGATACGTCAATAAGTTATCAATTGTCGCTCCTAAAACGTAAAACGAGGCGATTACTTTGAACTTGAAGTTTATGGATGGAAAAACGCGGTGGCAAAGCCGGAAGTTTACAGCTATCAGGCTCCGCATTATTTGGAGCCTTCTAGGATGTACTGCTTGCTTTAGGTAAGAGCCAAGCCCTTTAGGAGCAAATTTAGCAAAAATGTTCAATTTTGTACCTTCGGCCATTGTTGTCGATCGTTTTTAGGATGAAATGTACGGAATTTAAGTATTTTTTATCCTATAAGATGATGTTATTACCGTACAAAGCCTCCTGAATTCATCCTAAAAAAGCTTTTCAACGGATAAAGCTACCTTCAAGTGGAAAAAATGCGTAGTAGTCGGAGAGAAGAGCCGGATAAAGAGGAAGAAATGGGCAAGGGAAAGGGAGTTATCCAGCTTAGAACCGAGCTAGACCCTGAACTAGCGGACAAACTCCGCTATATCAAGAAGGTTCTAGGGATAAGGAAGAATAGCGAGGCGATAAGGTATCTCATAATTGAGAAGTATGAGAAGCTGATAACCGCTGGCCACGAGAAGAAGTAAGCTCATCATATTTTTCCTCTATAAGCCTACGAATGAGCTCTTCAAAATGATCCAACATTATAAAAGTCCATGGACCTACGAACCACTTTAGGGAGATTACCTTCAAGAGCGCATTCGACAGCTCCTGTTATACTCGTAATCTGGCCCCTCGATTTTAGTCTTCTAATGTAACCTATTCTCTTCTTCTATTCTTTCAGCAAAATTCTCTAAGACTTAACATTTCAAAATCTCCCATCATTACGAATCCTGTCTGTCTCCTTCGTTTAAGCATTTCAGCGGATTCATCAATACTATTGACATCAAACTCAAAAGGCGATAATCTCAACAATATCTGTAGTCAAAAATTCACAGTTTCGGGTCTCGTTGTATGTCAACAAGCCTATTTACGCATCTAAGTTTCGTTATCTCGTAGAGCTACCAATTAAGAATCCGATAATTCCACCCATTATTAGTGGAAGTGCGGCTCTCTTTAAAGCTCTTATAAACTCTTCTCGTCGTCTGTGTTCGATCCATTCTCTAAATGATGGCATGATAGCTCCCAGTTTCTGTTTTAATTCTTCAAGCCTGAAAGGATTGAAAGTAAGGGAGAAATCTTTTAGTTCACCAGCTAACCCGCTCAAATTTATTCTTTCATCAACAAGTACTAATATAGGTCTATTAGTTCCATAAGCAATCCCTACCTCACTATGCAACCACTCTAAAGTTTTCCAAAGCCCTGTAAGGGCGTCTAAATATCTCGGGGTTGCTATCGCGATTAGACAATCAGATTTTATTATTTGTTCTTTTATCGTTTCACTTAGTCTTTCTGGTGGTTCCGCAAACACATTTATACCTACAGTTACAGTTTCGAACCCCCATTCTTTTATCATTTCAACAATCTCGTCTCCAATCAATCTATCTTCACGTCTGATCCCCCTACTGACAAAAGCACGATAGTAAGGAAGGGGTATGACTTTGATATAGTAGTTTAGTTTTTCCCACTTGAAGCCTAGGTCTATCCATGCATTTCTAACCTTATCATATTCCCATAGATGATAACAAACCCTATACCGGACTATGCCTGTGATATTATCTGGAAGTTTAAAATTAACGAAAGATACGTATTGAGTGTCTCCAGGGGCTACATTTACAGTCTTCTTTATGGAATAATAGAAGTTTTCTTTTTCTTGGAACTCAAATTGTAATCCAGCTTCAGTAAGACATAAGTGGGTATCACCTCTATTCTCTAACCAGAAATTCACTGACCCTATATCTCCAGGCTGATACGTGGCCTTATCGAATTGCCATCTAAGTATCCAGTTGCCCAATTCCCCCTATATCAAACATGATGGTAAAACAGATTTATAAGAATGATGTTGGGATAGAAATTCCTCTTGCTTACTTCATTAAGCAAGAGAAGCTAATAGGTCACGATGATACTCGAGTATCAAACGGCTTCACATGAAAGTATCCGTTCGTTTATATTCCCTAAGCCCTTATGAGGTTTATTAGGGCATTTTGTTGGGTAACTCTACGTGCCTCGTCAGCGGGTCTCTCTATTAATAATAACGTGCGGGTTGGGTGCGTCGGTTATGATAAGTCGTCTTTAAAAGGTTACTTAATGTGAGAAGACATTTCGGCCAATATGCAATTTCTTTGAAAGCCGTAAAGATTTCCGAGAAATTAGCCAGCTAATAAGTCGATTAGCATAGGGATTAAGTTATCCGACCAGCTTTCGCGCCCAGCCCGTTATTTCTATTCTCATTGGCTACTACATAATTTCATTCATATATCAAGCGCTTGAGTATAACAGTTGCAATCTGAATGAGATGTCCGATAATGTTTCTTATCGGACACGCCTCTGAAGCCTAGAAAGCCGGAATTCCGCATCTTCAAACGGCTTTTATATCCCCTGTTTTCCGAACCCGAATTTTATATATGAATGAAGTTATGTAGTAGCCCTAGTTGAAATCTCAAGTTTATGCATAGGTAGTGGAGAGCCCCGCATTTAACGGCCAGTAGAAGATTGGCGCCGAATTTGGATGCGGCTTAGTTTATAAAAATGTCCGATGCTTCAGCGGTAACTGATGATAACATCAGGAGTCAGAGGTCTTGCAAGTTTTAAATCATCACAAAAGCCCAATAGGCTAATCATTCAAAACAGAAAACCCAAAAGTATATAAAAACAAAAGCAACAACCTTCAAAGACCCCCCCATGGGGGGTTAACCGAACACTTTGCCGACCTTGCCCAAACGGCTGTTTTCCGGCTTTCCTCGCCGTATAGCGCCGCCTTTGTAAGGGGACTATCCCCCGTCCGCCGAGCCTTTATAATGATAATAGTTAGTGTTCGGTTTTTGCTAAGTGTTCGGTTTTCTGTTCGGTTTTAATAAGAGGCTATTAGGGCCCGGTCTCCTCATTTGCTTTATCTTCCCTGCTCCATTTTACTACCACGGGCTTGTGTAGAGGAACCCCTATCATACGGGTCGAGACCTATTACGGCACCGCGGTAGGGCATCTCGAGCCGGCAAAGCTATCAGAGTTATTACGTATGAAGATAATTCGGCCACTGCAATCTACACAGGCTTTATGCTTCTTCATCGAGCGAGAGATAATTTCCAAAAAGAGCACAAAGCCATTGGACGCCGTAAAATAGCCTTCTGCTCGAATTGGCCGAATTGTATCCCCCACCAACTTTATAACGATTTCTAAACGGGTTAAATGAGCTGATACTCAAGTATCAGACAAACAATGCCCCAATCAATGCAGGCATTGCAGGCATATCCGAGCCCCGGTCTCAATACGGATAAGGCGTAACCATTATACCCGAGCTGAACTATAAAAGCGCATGTTAATGGATAAAAATCGGCTCCATAGAATCTACCATATGGGTTTCTTTTCGAGAAAATTGGAGGCGGCGGCGCCAGCGGTTTCATTCGACGATGTCCTGCTCAAGCCGAAGTATTCTTCGGTGACCCCGAGCGAGGATCTCGACACGTCTACGAGGATATCTAAGAGGGTCAAGCTGAAGATTCCGATAGCGAGCTCGCCGATGGACACCGTGACGGAGTCGGAAATGGCGATCGCGTTAGCCGAACTCGGCGGAATGGGGATCATTCACAGGAACATGCCTATCGAGAAGCAGGCTGAGGAGGTTAGGAAGGTCAAGGAGAAGAAGCTGACCGTCGGAGCCGCGCTCGGAGTATTAGACGAGAAAAGGCTCGAAACCCTTCTTAAAGCTGAAGTAGACCTCCTCGTAATAGACGTTGCCCACGGCCACAGCGAAAACGTGATCAAAAGTCTCAAGCTGTATAAGAGATCCGGCGTGGACGTCATCGCTGGAAACATCGTGACCCCGGAGGCGGCGGAGGACTTAATATCAGCTGAAGCGGACGGACTGAGAGTCGGCTTGGGTGCGGGATCCATTTGCCTGACCAGAGAGATTTGCGGAGTCGGTGCTCCTCAGCTTCAAGCCATCGCGTGGGTCGCCGACGTCGCCTCGAAGTATGGGGTCCCGGTCATCGCCGATGGAGGAGTAAAGAAGGTGGCTGATATCATTAAAGCCATAGCGGCTGGAGCCGATTGCGTGATGCTTGGAAGAATGCTGGCTGGAACCGATGAAGCACCAGGAGAGGTAATTGAGAGAGATGGAGTTAAGTGGAAGAAGTATCGCGGAATGGGAAGTGTCGAGGTGGTAAGCAAGCTCGACCGCTATTCGAAGATGGTTCCGGAAGGACTTTCGGGATATGTTCCATACAAGGGAAGCGTTAGAGAAGTTGTGAAGCTGATAGTCGGCGGACTTAAGAGCGGAATGGGGTACGTGGGAGCATCAAATATAGAGGAACTTAAGCGCAAAAGCGAGTTTCTGAAAGCTGCACCGAGCGAGAGCTGGGAACGGCGCGTAAGCAACCTGCTAATCGAGAAGCAGTTCCCGATAACCATTATGTTATAATCCTGAGCGCTGCCTCCGAATCTCAACAGGCTCCTCGCC
>QMXD01000042.1 GCA_003661965.1 Candidatus Hecatellales archaeon | reverse complement strand
TCCCTTGTTTTTTGGAGGCTTCTACCAGAAATTAAAACCTCAAAACCTTTATCCTTAAAAAATTTTGCAAGCCAACCACCCATTTTTCCTGTTCCACCTATAATTAAAAGCCTTTTTTTAGACATACCCACCAAACCTCGCTTGAAGGTTATGCTATAGATTGTAGGTTTTTTATTAGGGTTTCCGTATGTTTTTCTAGGGAAAAGTTTGTTTTAGCATGGTTTAAGGCGTTTTCAGCCATTTTTCTTCTAAGCCTCTCATCAACCAAAATTTTTATTGTTTTTTGGGCGAAGTCTTCTAGGTTGTAGGGTTCAGCCTTAAACCCTGTAACCCCATCAACAACAGTTTCATCAGGACCTGAACCATCCCCCCAAACAACAACAGGAAGCCCAAAACCCATAGCCTCAACAGGACCTAAACCAAAATCCTCGTTTGGGGAGGTATAAACATAGACAGAAGACTCCGAATAATATTTTTTTAGTTTTTCCTCTGAAACCCTACCAGTAAAGTCTATTTTGTTATGGATTTTAAGTTTAGAAGCCATATCCCTAATTTTTGCTGTGTAAGTTGGGTGAAAAGCACCTACAACAACAAGAAAAACATCAAGCTCCCTAAGAATTTTTTTAAAGATTTTAAGTAGCCAATCAAACCTTTTGTGTGGAGTATGTCTGCCAGTTGTAAGGATGGTTAAAGGCTTAGAGGTTTTCTTCTTGGAAAAGTTTTCATCCAAAGATTTTTTTGTGGTAAAGGTTTTGATTGCAGGATAGCATAGGATAGGTTTAACTCCATAAATTTCTTTAACCTCCCTTAAAACTCTTTTACTGTTAACAAAAACCTTTTTTGCGTTTAAAACTGAAACCCTATCTATCTTCCTAAAAAAGTTTAAACGTTTACCTAGAAACTCTATAACCTTTCTGTCGTAGTCATGCCCCCAACCAAGCCTTTTTTCAACAGGTCTTGGGTAGAGGAAACGTGGGGGATGATGAATGTAGCATGCATAGGGAATTTTATAGTTTAGCCAAGTTTTATAGGCTAACCATGGTGCTGGTTGATGGTGGCATAAAAGAACATCATAGTTTTTTAGTTTTTTACTGATAAAACCTGAAAAAAACATTGTTAAAGGTAAAACTGTTGAATAGGAAAATTTTGGTATGGTTAGGTTAGCAAGGTAGGGTTTAACGGGAAGACTTTCAATAACCTCTGGAAAACATTTTTTATGGTTGATGGTGGAGCCGTAACAGTCCACCTTATACCCTTTTAAACGGAGAGATTGAACCTGATCTAAAACTACACGTTCAGCCCCACCACTTTCTATGAAGGCGCTGTGGAGGACGGCTAACCTAAAATTTTCCACGAAACCCAACCTTTAACTAAACCTTTTTGTGAAAAGGATTAGGCATGTATATAAAAACCTAAATATTTCTTTTAGGGTTAGCTTAGATTTCCCCTCCCTCCTATCAACAAAAACTATGGGAACCTCAGCAATCTTAAATCCATGTTTTTTAGCCCAAAAAAGTGTTTCAACCTGAAAATCAAAACCTTTAGAGTTTGTTTTTTGGCTAATCTTTTTTATTGCTTTTGCTGTAAAAGCTTTATATCCGCTTGTTGTGTCTGTTACGGTTAAACCACAAACCTTTCTTGCAATCTTGTTTGCTATAAGGCTAACCATACGTCTTTTAAAACCCCAGCCAACAATACCCCCACCCAAAATATTTCTACTTCCAACAACAACCTCATTACCCTCAGCAATCTTATCTAAAAACCTTGGTATATAGGATGGGTTATGGGAGGCATCAGCATCCATCTGAACCAAGATTTCGCTGTTAAGTTTTTCTATGGCATACCTAAAACCTTCCCTACATGCTGAACCTAAACCCATCCTACTCTTCCTATGAAGAACATAAAGACAACCCATCTTTTTTGATAGGTCATCCAAAATTTTTCCTGTTCCATCTGGAGAATTATCGTCAACAACAACGATAAACGGGTTTACCCCGCAACCATCTAAAACCCTTTTAACCGACGACACCAAGGAAACTATATTTTCACGTTCATTATAGGTTGGAATAACAACACAAACATTCTTTTTACGGTAAGACTCACCGTATTTTAGGTTCATTATTCACATCCTTAAGCTAAAACCTTATTTTTAGCCATCATCAAACCTAAGTTTGTTAAAGGTAAGATTTAGTTTTTTAGTTTAAATTTTAAGATAAAAATATTTTAGGCTTAAAAAGCTTAAAAACATTAAAGCCAACCTAAAAAGGGGTGTAAACCTATAATGTCTAAAAAGGAGAAGTGGAAGGTATATTTTTTCCCCCACTTCCACTACGACATTGTATGGAAGTTTAACAGAAACGACTACTCCTACATCAACCTAAGAATATTTAAACAAATTCTTGCACTCCACACAATCTTCCCAGAATTTAAGTTTGGAATCGAAGATGCGTACCAGTTTATGGAGATAGAAAAAAATCAGTCTGAACTCTTCAAAAGAGTTAAGGATGCCGTCAAAAACAACTGTATAAAAGTTGTTGATGGACAGTATCTTATGGCAGACTCTTTCCTCCCTGGTGGAGAGGTTTTTGTTAGAGAAATTTTGTATGGGAAAAGATATGTTAAAGAAAAGTTTGGTGTAGATGTTAAGGTTGGCTGGATTACAGACTCCTTTGGTTTAAACGCCCAAACCCCCCAAATCTATAAGGGTGCAGGATACCGTTGGCTTGCTTTTGGTAGAGGCTTAAAAAGAAAACCCGGTGGAAGCGAGTTTTGGTGGAAAGGTTTAGATGGAACAAAAATTTTAGCCCACTATTTCCCATCAAACCACAGCTACCATGTTGGACTTTTTGCAGAATACCTTAAAGAAAACATTGAGGAGCTAAAAACCTATGCTGCAACAAAAAACATTCTTATGCCTTGTGGTATTGGAAGCTGCCCCTTTCCAGAGTGGATTTTGAAGGCTATAGAAGACTTTAGCAGGGAAAACCCAGACTACGAAGTTAAAATGGCTTTTCCAGAGGAGTTTTTCCAGTCGGTTGAGGCTGAGGGTGGTAAGCTTGAAACCTTGGAGGGTGAAATGTATAGGGGGGAGAGGGTTTTTGAGGGTGTTTGGAGTACAAGAATGTGGGTAAAGCTTGAGTTTTTTAAGGTTAAAAACCTTATTTTAAACAGTGAAAAGTTTGCGACTGTTGCTTGGCTTTTGGGTAAACCGTATCCTAGACAGATGTTTAATGAGGCTTGGGAAAGAATACTTTTTCTAGCGTTTCACGATGTAATAACAGGAACCTCTATAGATGAGGTTTATGAGGAGGTTAAAGAACATTTTAGGTGGTTGGAGGATAATCTTACACAAACTCTTGAGGAGTCTTTAAGGTATATTATGTCAAAAATCGATTTTCGTGGTGAGGCTATAGTTGTTTTTAACCCTAACAGTTTTCCTGTTAAAGGTTATGTGGAAAAAGAGTTAGAGTTTGGGGTTGATGAGGAGGTTAAAGAGGTTGCTGTTGAGGAGGCGGACTATGAGATTGTTGAGGAGGATAGGGATGAAAACGGTTATCTTAGGAAGGTTAAGGTTGGATTTATTGCTGAAGCCCCACCCTTAGGCTATAAAACCTACAAAATTTTAAAAAGAGGAAGTTCTGAGGGGAAAAACGAAAAAATAAGGAGGGTTTACGACAAAAACTTTATTGAAAACTCCTATGTTTCTGTTAGGGTTAACACTCTTGATGGTAGATGTAGGATTTTTGATAGGGAAGGCTACGAGATAGTTAAAGATTTTAGGTTGGAGCTTGAAAACGAGGTTGGAAGTGTTTACAGCCATAGGGACATATCAAAAGAGCTTGTTGGAATTATTGGGGCTGAAGGTGACACCTCACCAAACAAACCCATGTTTAAGGTTGAGGAGGTTAAGGTTGAAGAGGGACATGTCAGCCAAAAGATTAGGGTTAAAGAGAATGTTTATGGTTGTTTTTGGCCTTATAGGCTTAGAGAACATTATGGTGTGGAGTTTTACCGTCAAAAACTGATGGAGATTGAGAAGGAGGTTATGGTTTTTAGGGGGATTCCTTGGGTTGAGTTTATGGTGAAGCTTAAAAGTAGTTTTCCGCATGTTAGGGTTAGAGCAAGGTTTAGTCTTGGTTTTGATGGAGAATATTTTTCAAGCACAGCTTTTGGTGTTATTAAACGTGAAAAGGAGAGGAGAGATTTTCCGATGGAGGATTGGATTGAGTATGGTAACAACAAAATTGGGGTAACAGTATCTACAAGAGGGATTCCTGGACACCAAGTAAACGGTAGGGATGTTTATCTTACACTTTTAAGGTCTGTAAACCTAATTTCACATGGGGATAAGGGTCCAATAACTCCTGTTGAAGACTCTTTGGAGCTTGGGAAAGAATACGAGTTTAGGTTTGCTCTCCTACCTCATAAGGGGGATTGGAGGGAGGAGAAGGTTTGGGTTAAAGCTTTAAGTTTTACAAACCAGCTAATCCCAGCATACTATAAAGGAGAGAAAAGGGATAAGGTTAAACCTCTACCAGAAAAAGAGTTTTCGTTTTTAGGTTTACCTGAAAACGTTTTGGTTTCATGTTTAAAACAGTCTGAGGATGGAAACCATGTTATCCTACGATGCTATGAGACTGCTGGGAAGGAAACAGGTTTTAGGCTTAAATTCTTTGGGAAACCTTCTAAAGTCTTGGTTTCCAACATTTTAGAGGAGGGGGAGGAGGAAGCTTCTGAAGAGTTTAAGCTAAGACCTTTCCAAATTTTAACTCTTAAACTAAAATTTTAGGGTGGTGATTGAGGGTAGGGTGATTTTAACAGGTTTTCCTTTGTTAAGGTTATGCTTAAAGATTGGAAGAAGGAGAGCTAAAGCATATATTACTCCTAGGCTTTACAGTTAAGTTTAGGGGGAGGTTTTGAGTAAGGTTTTAGGTTGGATTGTTTCAACGGTAATCCTTGTATGGGTTGCCTACACCTACCTGTTTCCAAGCCAACTTGAAATGGTTGTTGATTGGCTTGGACCTGTTTTAGGTTTTAATCTTAGGATAGGTTTAACATGTTTTTATTTAACCTTTTACGATGTTTTTAAGGATTTTAGGCTTCTTGTTTTATGGTTTTTGTCCATGTTTATTGGTGGGTTTATAGGTAGGAGTGGTAAAACTGGTGTAGGTTTAGCTTTTTCAACCTATGCAACCCTAACAGCCGCTATAGGTTTAGGGTTTTTACCTGTGGGTATGGGTTTAGGGGAAATCTCATCCTTTACCATTCCACCAATTCCACCAACCTTCTCCCCAAACAGTTTAACACAAATACCTGTTGTTGGAAAACTTCTTTACAGTCTAACCAAAACCCAGAATCCTATAGGTCAGTTTAACCTTCAAACAATTCTTAGTTTAATTAAGCCTTTAACCCTAGACCTCGTTAAAAGTGTTGCTAAAACTTTGGTTTTGGCTTGTGTTGCTGGATTTATTGGTGGAATGGTTGGTGGTAAAATTTGGAGAAGAGTTTAGGAAAAACGGTTATAGTTCTATCTTTGGTTTTAGTTTTAATTCTAGTTCAACCCTTAACCGTTAACGCTGAAAAAACCAAGGTTGTTGAATGTATGGGTGGAACTGTTTTTGAAGATGGAACAACAGTATTTACATCAGTTTTTCTTTCACCAAACCTAAAAACCATAAAACCAGACAAAACCTTTGAAAACACGGTTTTAGTTATGTTGGTAGCCCAAAAATTCGACCCTAAAATTGTCTCAAAAATTTCTAGGGAGATTTTTGGAGGGAAAGGTCAGAGAGGGCTTCAAATTCCAACCTTAACCCAAACAAAAATTCAGCCTGAAAACCTATACCATGGAATACCAAAAACAATGCTTATAATCATCCAAAAACAAAGTCCAGAAACCAACGAAGAAATTAAAAATATTCTTTTAAGGCTTTCAAAATATTATGAGGTAAACTTTAGAAGCCTAATTTCGCTTAAACAAAAACTTTTTAGTGCAGAAATATTTTTTGCCGCATACACCACCGACAAAGATTATAGGTTTTTTGAAGGTAAACTTATGGAAAGTCTTAAAGGCTTGGATAACGGTTTTGCCCCCTCCGTTTATGAGGCTTACCTTAACGGTGTTTTCACACCAAAACTTAAAGATTGGAGTTCAGACGGAACCCTTATAGTTTCAGGTATTATCAACTATCCACTCCTAAAAAGAGTTCTAGGAATCCAAGCAATGATGCTTCCACAATCAATCCCAAAGGATGTTACCACAAAACTTTTAAAGTTTTTAGAGGCTTCAGGTTTAACACCATTCTTTATCCAGCTTTCCCTATGGGAAAATCTGTACCACTCCTCGCCTCAAACCCACACCTTCAGCATCCAAAAACTTTTACACCTAAAAAAACCGATTTCAGCATCAAAACATTCAAGCCTATCCATAGTCTTTCTATCAACACCAACCAAAGCCACCACAACCACAGGGTTGGAAGGATGGGAGATTAAAGGTTCAACAGCCATAAAAACACTTAAGGCTGGAGAGGTTTTAAAGGAGGAAAAGCTAACCTTCAACTACATATTCCCACCAAACATATCGGTAAAAAAGCTTGTAGATAAAACAGTTGTAGATGAAGATTCAACAGTAAAGGTTAAGGTTGAAATCCTAAACAAAGACACAAAACCAATATACAACATAACCATAGACGACAGCCAAACCCTAAAAACCTATCCAACCAGCCTAACAGTCGTAGAAGGCTCACCAACAAAAAAACTTGAAAAAATTAAGGCCGGAGAAAAAATAACCTACACCTACATAATCAAACTAAAAAACCTAGGATACTACACCCTACCACCAGCAAAAATAACCTACACATGCGAACAAAAAGACTACAGCACAACCACAAACCAAGCCTACATAAAAGTCAAAAAACCAACCATCCAAAAAATCATCCTAAAAGAATACAAGCTAATCACAAGCTACGGAGAAAAAACCCTAAACAAATTCGTCCCAGGATACGGATGGATAATAACAAACCTAATAATCCTAGCAATCCTAACAATAATAGCATACTCAATCTACAAAAGCTTCAAAAAACCAAGAAAAACCACAACCCAACAACCCACCCAAAAAACCCAAACATAACACATAATGCACTGCACTACACTGTCATGCACCACCCAAAACTAAAAAACCTTTTTCATTCTTTCACATGCTTCCTCAATTTCTTCTTTAGGTCTTGTTAAAGAAAATCTTACGTAGGTTTCTCCGTATCTTCCAAACCCTACCCCTGGAGCAACAACAACACCAACCTCTAAAAGCTTTCTTGTAAACTCTACAGAGTTTTGACCAACATCAGGCCAAACATAAAAGGTTGCTTTTGGTTTTTTGCATTTTATCCCCAAATCTTTTAAGCCTTTAATTAGGGTGTCTCTTCTTTCCTTGTAGATGCTGTTAAGCCTTTTAACGTATACTGGCTGTTCACCGTTTTTAGGGTAGCTTTCTAAAGCCTTAACAACGGCTTTTTGAATGTATCTTGGTGGACCTGAATCTATCTGGGATTTAACTTTAACTAGTCCTTCAATAAGCTTCCTGTTTCCAACAGCAAACCCTATCCTATCCCCAGTCATACAAAAGGTTTTAGAGCATGTGTGAAATTCTACTGCAACATCCATAGCACCCTCAACCTCAAGAATACTTGGAGCCTTATAGTCATCAAAACATATTTCTGAGTAGGCATTATCATAACACACAATCATCCCTTTTTCTTTTGCAATTTCCACAATTTCTTTAAGAAAACTTTTATCAACCGTTGCTGCTGTGGGGTTGTTTGGATAATTTAAAAACATCATTTTTATGTTTTTTTGGGAAGCCAAAAATTCTAGGCTTGGCTTAAAATCGTTTTCCTCAAGTAGAGGCATTGTTACAGGGATACCATCATTTAAAATTACCGCACCCTGAGCATAAACAGGGTAGGCTGGGTCTGGAACCAAAACCCTATCACCACTATTAATGAAAGCTCTAGCAATGTTTGCAATACCTTCCTTGGAGCCTATTAAAGCAACAACCTCTTTTTCAGGGTTTAAGTCTACGTTAAACCTTCGCTTATACCATTCAGCAACAGCCTCTTTAAACTCAGGTTCACCTTGACTAAAAGAATAGTTGTGGTTTTTTTGGTTTAGAATTTCCTTTCTTAAAGTTTCAAGAACAAAATCTGGTGGAGGAAGATCCGGGTCTCCTATACTTAAAGAGATAAGGTTTACACCCTGTTTTTCCTTTTCAAGAATTATTTTTTCAATTTCAGCAAAAAGGTAGGGTGGAAGTCTTTCTACCCTTTCAGCAAACTCCATTTTTCTTTTAAGCCTCCATCCCCCTATCCAAACGAGGTTTGGTATTCTTAAATAGTTTCCGTTTAAAAAATTTTTAACTTTCCTAACATTTATTTAGCTTAATTTTAAAAAGTATCAGCTAACCTATATTAGTATAGAGTTGGAGGGGATATCTGATGCCTGAACATTATTTTGAGCCTGAAATTGAAACAATGCCACGTGAAGAACTAAAAATTCTCCAAGAAAAAAAGCTAAAAAGCATACTTAGATTCGTCTATAGCTGTTCAAAGTTTTACCATGAGCTTTTTGACAAGGCAAACATTAAACCTGAAGACATAAAAAACTATTCAGACTTCCAAAAAAAGGTGCCATTTTCAGATAAGGATATGGTTAGGGAAAAAATGACTCCTGAAGACCCCTTCGGTGGAACACTTGCAGTTTCACCAGACGAAATTGTTAATATCGGTAGTTCTGGTGGAACAACAGGT
>QMXD01000041.1 GCA_003661965.1 Candidatus Hecatellales archaeon | reverse complement strand
TCACCAAGGCTCCTTTTTCCACCCAACCTTATACGCTATACAACATCCAACAAAATGAGCAACAGGTGTTGCCACAACGACAACAAGAAAAACAGTTAGTGAAAAGTGGGGAAGCGAAATAACAGTGTTGTTGAATAGGTATGCAAAAAGAAAAGCACCAAGGATAAAGTCTAGTTGGTCTAAGGGTGGTAAAGGTGCTCCTCTAGGTAACCCAAGCCTACGTTTTATAAACGAACCTAAAACATCACCTAAAACAGCACCTAAAGCAACAAAAAACCCTAAAAGAAGATAAAGCCATTGTAGGTTGAGACTTGGTATTGTTAGGTTTAGAATTAAAAGCTCCAAAAACATACCGAGAGTGCCAAATGTTATCCCTGCGAATGCACCTTTAACGGTTTTTCCTTCACCAAAAATTCTTCTTCCATCAGAAAATTTTTTGCCACAGTCTAACGGTTTTCCTCCACCTAGAAGAAGGGCAAAACCGTTAGCCATATAGGCTGGGACAACAATAAAAAAGACCGTAACTAAAAAGTTTAAATCCGCAACATCCTCAAACATCTAGCAGAAACCTCAATATGCATTAATTTAGGTTAATAGTTTTAAAACGTTTACCGTAAACTTTATCATCCACATTGAAGGAGGAGAGTAGAATGGTGAAAGAAAAAACTGAAGGTTTAACCTACGCTACAGTAATCAACTTTAGAATCGGTCTTAAAACCCAGAAAAACAATGAACTTTTACTTAAAATCCCAAACATAGAAGACAGTTCAAGGGCAGCAGGATATATTGGGAAAAAGGTAGTATGTCTTCTTGGGAGCAAAAAAATACATGGAAAAATTGTTGATGTTCATGGGAAAAACGGTGTTGTAAGAGCGAGGTTTAAAAAAGGTCTTCCTGGAGATGTTGTCGGAACAAAAGTTTTAGTGTTCTAGGTTTAAGCATAGATTCCCTCTTTCTTAAGAATACCTCTTGCCGCTATTATTCCTGTGGCTGCAGCGATCACTATGCCTCTTGAAAGCCCAGCACCATCCCCAGCAACAAATATGTTTTCAACAGGGGTTTCTAAATCCTTGTTTGTGTGGATTCTGTTAGCTGAAAATTTAACTTCAGGTGCGTAAAGCAAAGTTGATGATGAGGCTACACCAGGTATAACCTTATCAAGCTTATAAAGACCCTCAATTATATCCGTAATTATCCTGTGAGGCATAGCCATAGCAATATCTCCAGGTGTCACTGTTTTGAGGGTTGGTTTAACCGTTCCATGCTCAATCCTACCCCAAGTTGACCTTCTACCATTCTCTAGGTCTCCAAGTCTTTGAAGTATTGGTCTTCCACCACCAAGAATTGTTGTTTGGGTTGCTATGGTTCTACCGAAAAGTGAAGTGTCTTCTAAGGGTTCTGTTAAGGCTATTTTGACAAGGAAAGCGAAGTTTGTGTTTTGAGACTGATAGTTAGCCATACAGTGACCGTTAACACCAACAAGGTTTCCATCATAAACCTCAAGACAAACAAAGCCTCTATGGTTTACACAAAACGTTCGAACAAAGTCATCATATTTTTCTGTGTAAATATGGAATTTTGGGTCTCTACTTATGGATGTTATAGGCTCCATAACGATTGCTGGGACCTCAACCCTAACCCCAATATCAATAGGCTCATGTCTTGTAGGTATCCCAAGCCTTTTAGCTTCCTCAGCAAGCCAATCCTGACCACTTCTTCCAGGAGCAACCAAAACATATTTACAGTTGATAACATCCCCATTTGAAAGCTTTACAACACCCTTATCTATGTGGAGAACCTTTCTCCTTAAAAGAAACTTTACACCTTTAGCCTCCAAATCCTCCATAAAATTCTGGATAACCTTAGGAGCATTATCAGTTCCAATTTCACGTTGAGGTATTGAAATAAACTTAACACCAACAGCTGCTGATTTTCTTTCAAGCTCCTCAATCTCTTTTGAGGTTGGATCATAAATTTTTTCAGGACATCCATACTTTAGAAAGGTTTCATCAACCTCTTTAACAAGCCTCCAAGCCTTATCCTCGTCTCCAAGAAGCGTAATAAGGTCTCCTCCAATATCAGGTCTTAGGTTTAATCTTCCACTTGAAAGTGTTCCTGCACCACCAACACCACAAAGCACATTACACGGTGAACACTTGGTACATCCTCTATAATTTTGTTCAGGGCATACACGTTTGGTTGGTTCATCTCCCTTATCAACAATAAGAACCTTTAGATGGCTTCTTTCAGCAAGCTCTAACGCAGCAAAAAGTCCAGCTGGTCCTGCCCCTACTATAACCACATCTAAATTTTCCATCTAAACCCTTTACATCTTAGAAAGTTGAGACTTATATGTTTAACGTATTTAATAGAATAGTTTAGCTTGGGTTTTTAAGGTCCTTTAAAAAGCCTAGATAGGTTCCATCCAGAAGAAAAACCTCAGCCTTTTCAAGGATTACCCCCCTAGACCTTAAGATTGGCCCTAAAAGCTCATCTTGTTTTTTAACGTTAAACGGTAAGCCTCCGAGAAGCTCGTTAAAGGCTGGTAGGATTATAAGGTTTGAACATTCAGCTTTAACCCCATACTTTTCCCTTAAAACCTTTTCAAGGCTTTTTTTCCCTTCAACCTTGACGTTTCTATGTTTTAGGAAAGACTCTATAAGCTTATGCTTGTTTATGGGGGCTTTAACCCAGATGGGCTTAGAAACCTTAAACCCAAAAAAGCTTTTAAATTGGATGGTTGGATGGTTATGACCTATAACCCACGTTTTAGCCTCAAAAAGTTTTGGGGATGGCCATGTATGCCCATGGAAAAGACCTATCTTCTCCTTTCCACCAACGATTATTCCTCTTCTAGAAACAATTTTAACGTTTTGGGGTGAGACTATAGAGGATAAGCCTCCATCATGGTTACCTGGGACAATTAGGATTGAGGAAACGTTTTTTTCCACCTCATCTAAAAAGTCTGGTATATCCTTCCATTCTTGGAGTGAAATTTTTGGTATGCTATGTTTAAAGTCTCCAAGGATTATTAACCTATCCGCCTTAACCTTTTTCAGCAAACTGATAAGCTTTTCCCTTATTTTTCCTGTTTGGGATGGAAGGTTTATACCTGACTCTGTAAGCTCAAACTCGTAGCCTAAATGTAGGTCGCCAATAACAACTGTTTTTTCACCGTTTTTTATTAGAAGTGCAGGCCATGGGATGTACGGACGTATCAATAGGAAGGCACCAAGGAGGCTCAAAATAATATTATTCTTTGAGGTTATTTTTAAACAGATAGCGTGAAAGTTTTTGGTGGATGGTTTGGGGGTTGTGAAAAAAGAGGAGCAGGTGTTGGAGGAGGTTTGTGGTAGGGTTAGGGTTAAGGGTTTAGGTGAGAGGGAAAAGGAGGTTTTGCTTAAAACTTTTGGTAAGAGGTTTGAGAATGCTTTAAAGGCTTTGGAGGATGGTGCTGTTAAAAAATATGTTTTTGAGCCGAGTGGAAGGGTTGTTTGGATTGTTGTTGGAAAGGAGAAGGACTATCAGATTATTCCAACTGTAAACTATTGTAGTTGTGACGACTTTTATTTTAGGGTTATCGGTGGAGATATTCCTCTCTGCTACCATATTATAGCTCAAAAGCTTGCAGAATCCCTAAACAAGTATGAGCTTATCACAGAGTCAGACAGTCTTTTTGAAACCCTAATGAGAGAATGGAGGTTTATACGGAAGGAAGACTTTAATTTTTAGTTTTAAATAGAAGATAGATTAAAAATAGTTTTAGGTTTATAGGGTTTAACTAAAGGGTTGAGGTGTTAACCTTTAAATGTCAACAGAAATAATTGCTGGGGTTCATGCAACAAGAGCTGAAATGTTAAGGTTAAGAAGAAGAGTTCAGTTTGCTCGTAGAGGTCATGATTTGCTTGTTGAGAAAAGGGATGCACTACTTTTACACTTTTTTGAGGCTATAAGAAACATAACCGCAATCCGTGAAAAGCTTGTTAAAAGCTTGGATGAAGCCTACAAAGAGTTTATGAGGGCTCAGCTTATTCTTGGCTCTGACAAGCTTTTAGAGGTCTCTTATTCTGTTCCTGAACGTTTTGATATAACCGAAAGAACAAGAAACGTTATAGGTGTTCTTTTACCGTTTTTTGAGCTTAACATCAAAGAAAAACCTGAAAAGGGTTGGTGGTATGGGCTTTCAGACACCTCAGCATCCCTAGACAACGCTATAAAAACCATGGAAAACACTCTTAAACTTATGGTTGAGTTGGCTGAGGTTGAAACAGCTGTTAAAAGGCTGGCTGAGGTTATCACAATGACAAAAAGAAGGGTTAACGCACTAGAAAAGGTTATAATTCCAAGGTTGGAAAACACTATAAGGTTTATTCAGATGCATCTTGAGGAAAGGGCTAGAGAAGACTTTTTTAGGCTTAAAAGGATTAAAGCAATCCATGAGGCTAGAAGGGTTGAAATACCAGCAACCTAACCCTTTCTAGAGGTTAACATTAAAATTGCTTGAGCAAGGTCACCGTTTGTTTCCTCTAAAGCTTTTTTAGCCTCCTCAAAACTTACATTGGCTTGTTGAGCCACAAGCAATATGTCTTCTTCAGGGATTTCTTGAGGTTTAGCCTCAGAAACAATTTTTTCCTCTTTTTGAATTTCTCTCTCCTCGATAGAGTCAGCAACAATCTGGAAAATTAGTTGCCCTTGAATTTCAAGCGATGTGACTGTAGGGTTTTGTATCACAATTTCTTTTGTTTCTGTTCTTAGAACAGCCTCTTTAACCTCAGACATTTCTTTTGCGTTAACCCCAAGCCTACTCATCATCCTTTTAATTTCTCTTTGGCTTAAACGTCTCAAAAATTCTCCCTCAAAAATATGTTAACCTAAAAGATAAAAATTAACGTTTACCTTTCCCTTTTACTCTTAAGATGAAAGCTTTTGGTTTGAAGCCCCCAAAGCCTAATAAATCCGCTAGCAATAGACTGGTCGTATTCTGGTTCTAAGTGTAGTGAAAAAGGTGAACTTCTACCAACAACCATAACGTTTCCCCTATAAAGCTTTAACCTAACCTCACCAGAAACCCTTTCCTGGGTTTTTTCAATAAAGGCTTCTAAATCCTCCCTTAAAGGCTCAACCCATAAACCAGAATAAACAAGCCAACCCCAGTAAAGGTCAACCCACTCCTTAAACATTAACTCATGCCTAGTTAAAACAAGCTTCTCCAAATCCTTATGAGCCTCAATTAGACAGATGGCGGCAGGACACTCGTATACCTCTCTAGACTTTAACCCTACAACCCTATCCTCCACATGGTCTATCCTACCAACTCCATGTTTTCCAGCAATCTTGTTTAGACTACTAATAAGCTCTACACCATCCATGTTTTCACCGTTAATGGCTGTTGGAATTCCCTCCTCAAATCTTACTGTTACATATTCAGGTTTATCTGGGGCTTCTTCAGGGTTTGCGGTCCACTCAAAAACATCTTTAGGAGGTTCTTGGTTTGGGTTGTCTAGGGGTCCACATTCTATAGACCTTCCCCAAAGGTTTTGGTCTATACTGTAGGGGTGTTTTTTTGGTGTTATATGTATTCCATATTTTTTAGCATATTCAACCTCCTCTTCTCTTGTTAGCTTCCATTCACGAACAGGGGCAATAATTTTTAGGTCTGGAGCTAAAGCCTCAATTGTAACCTCAAACCTTACTTGGTCGTTTCCTCTTCCTGTACATCCATGTGCAACTGCCGAGGCTTCCTCTTTTCTTGCAATTTCAACAAGCTTTTTGGCTATTAGGGGTCTTGAAAGAGCACTACTTAACGGATATTTTCCCTCGTATAGAGCATTAGCCTTTATAGCTGGAAAAACAAAGTTTTCAATAAACTCTTTTTTTGCGTCGATGGTGTAATGTTTTATTGCACCTACAAGTTTTGCTTTTTCCTCTATTGCTTTAAGGTCTTCCTGCTGTCCAACATCCACTATAACCGTTACAACCTCGAAACCATATTTTTCTTTTAGCCATCTAACCATGACAGAGGTGTCTAGTCCACCAGAGTATGCAAGAACAACCTTCTCCATAGATTTTCCCTAAACCTATCTTTAGTGGGTTATAATGTCTAGTTTAAGCTAAATAAAAATTTTGGATAACCTAAACCTTATACGTCCCATACTGTTTAAGATACTCTACAAGACCTCCAACCCTCAATATTTCAAGTAGTGGTGGAGGAATGGGCTTAAACATGTAAACCCTATTCTTTGCAAGGTTTTTTAGCATACCTTTTTCAAGGTCTATTTCAACAAGGTCTCCTTCATCAGTTTCTTTTACAGCATCCTTACATTCAATAACAGGTAAACCAACATTGATAGCATTCCTAAAAAATATTCTTGCAAAAGAAACAGCAACAACAGCAGAAACCCCAGCCTCCTTTAAAACTCTTGGAGCCTGCTCCCTGCTTGAACCACAACCAAAATTTTTTCCAGCCACAATAAGGTCTCCCCTAGACACCTTTCTGGAGAAATCTTGGTCAACACCCTCCATAGCATGCTTAGCCAACTCTTTCATGTCTAAAGTTTTAAACTTATATTTTCCAGGAATAATAACATCAGTGTTTATGTCATCACCAAACCTCCAAACCTTCCCCTTAACCTTTAACCCATCCATATTCTTTCACCTCAAAGAGTTTATGTTTGTAATCTTACCCTTAACAGCCGAAATAGCGGCTGTTATTGGTGAACAAAGATATATGTCAGCTTCAGCACAACCCATCCTACCAACAAAGTTTCTGTTTGAGGTTGAAAGAACAACCTCTCCCTTTTCTGGAACACCCTGATGAGCACCAGCACAAGGTCCACATCCAGGATTACATACCACACATCCAGCCCTAAGAAAAGTTTCAATTAAACCCTCTTTTAAAGCCTCTAAGTATATTTCAGCAGAGGCAGGTATCACTATCATTCTCACGTTTGGATGAACTCTGTTTTTGGATAAGATTTTTGCTGCCTCCCTTAAATCCTCCATCCTACCGTTTGTACATGAGCCTAAAAAGACTTGGTCTATCTCTAAACCTTCAACCTCACTTACAGGTTTTACGTTGTCAACTGTTGGTGGACATGCAATCTGAGGTTCAAGCTTTGAAACATCAAACTCTATTTCCTCTTCAAACTCCGCATCCTCATCGTTTTTTACTATTGTTTTAGGTTTTCTACCCTTAGATCGGATATAAGCCATAGTTTTTTCGTCAGGTTCAATAACACCGTTTTTTGCTCCTATTTCAACAACCATGTTGCATAGGGTTAGTCTTCCATCAACACTTAAATCTTTTACAACCTCACCTGAAAAGTCTATAGCCTTATAGGTTGCACCATCAGCCTTAACCTCACCAGCAATATACAAAATAATATCTTTAGCCATAACGTTTTGTGGAAGCTTCCCCTTTAACATGTATCTTAAAGTTTCAGGCACCCTAAACCAAAGCTTACCAGTTTTAAACACAGCAGCCATTTCTGTTGAGCCTATTCCTGTTGCAAAAGCACCTAGGGCTCCATAGGTGCATGTGTGAGAATCAGCACCAACCACAACCATCCCTGGAGAAACATAATTTTCAACCATTAGCTGATGACAAACACCCATACCAACATCATAAAAGTTTTTGATTTCCTGCTCTCTTACAAACTCTCTCATCATTTTGTGTAGATTTGATGTTCCCTCGTTAGAGCTTGGTGCAACATGGTCAATAACCAAAACTATTTTGAATGGATCCCAAACCTTTTCTCCACCCATCTCCCTAAAAGAGTTTATGGCTAGGGGGGCTGTCCCGTCATGAGCCATAGCTAAATCGACATCAGCCACAATAAGGTCTCCAGCTTCAACAGTTTTCCCGCAGGCCAAACTAAAAATTTTCTCTGTTATGGTTTTGCCAGCCAAAACATTCAACCCACTACATTATGATAATATTTTTGAGTGACATCTCCAAATAAATACATTTACCATAAAACCCATAGAAATATTCTAGGTTGAAAGAAAAAGAAATTTTGCTTTCAATTTTAAGACTTTCAAAGGAAAAAGACTCTTTTCTGGCTGAGGAGCTTCCAGTTTTAGCATGGATACCAAAGGATTTTGTGTTAAAATACTTGGAAAGCCTTGCTGAAAGAGGTTTTCTTGGTAAAAAAGAAGGTTTTTTAACTATCTCTCCAACCCAGAAGGTTATGGTTTTGGTTGAGGCTTTAAACCATGGTGTACCCATAGATGTTGCATGTAAACATGTTTCATGGAAAGATTTTGAGTTAACGGTAAAAAACATTTTTGAGGTTATGGGTTATGAAACCTTACTCCGCCAAAGATTAAAAGTAGAGAAAAAAGGTTTTGAGGTTGATGTTTTAGCAGTTAGAGAAGACCTTATCCTATGTGTAGACTGCAAACATTGGAAACGTGGATTAGGTGTAGCAACATTAGACCGTATAGTTAAAAACCAAATAGAAAGAGCAGAAGCCGTAACAAAAAACCTTAAAAAAATCAGTGAAAAAGCTGGGGTGAGGCTTAAAGAAAACGTGAAGATTCTCCCTATAATCGTCACCCTAGTTGAAGCAAACCACAAAGTTTACGCCAAAGTTCCTATAGTCCCAATTTTAAAGCTAAAATCTTTCCTAGAAAACTTTTATGCATGTCTTAAAGACTTTAAGGTTTTTCAACATACGTAAGGATAGGTTAAGCTTAATAGCTAAAAGGAGACTAAACATTTTCGAGGTGAATGTTACGGCGAAACTCATCCAAAACCAGCTTTTAGACTTGATAAAGACAAGAAGAAGCATTAGAAGGTTTAAACCTAACCCAATCTCCGACGACCAGCTTTTAACAATCCTAGAGGCTGGAAGACTTGCACCAACAGGTGAAAACACATGTCCATGGCGTTTTATAGTGGTTAAAGACCCTGAAAAAAGAAAATTTTAACTGAGCTTGGTGTTCGTGGTGCTCGTAGAAGAAAGGGAACGGATATGCTCTCAAAAAGAAGTGGAGAGTTTGATAGAAGGTATGGGCATCTACCAGAAGAGGTAAAAAACAAGATTTTTAGTAGGCTTAAGGATGGCAAGTTTATGTCTTGGCTTGATGAAGCCCCAATCCATATTGTTGTTTGTGCAGCTAAACATGCGATAGATATGAGAGAGGATGTTGCTGCTGCGATAGAAAACATGCTGCTTATGATTCATGCTTTAGGGCTTGGTGGTGTATGGGTTTCAGCAACAGTAAAAGATGCTAGGGAGGAAGAGGAGGTTAAAAGGCTTCTGAATATTCCTCCAGAGTTTAAACCTTTAGCTCAAATATGTGTTGGTTATCCTGACCAAAACCCAAAGGAAAGACCTAAAAAACCCTTAGAAGAAGTTGCTTTTTTTGAAAAGTGGGGAAACCCTTTACCATTTAAGGTGGAAGACTAGGTTGAATGATAAAATTTGGAAGTTTAACGAGTATTTTAT
>QMXD01000040.1 GCA_003661965.1 Candidatus Hecatellales archaeon | reverse complement strand
TAGTCTTGGAAGGTTAAGACCTTTAGGCTGTTTTTCCCTGTCGATAAAGCTTCTAAGCTTAAACATTGTTTTAAGCAAAACAAGATACTTGTTTTTTCCAGCCTTAATTTCTTCAGCCTTCTCCCTCAAATATTCAAGTAAACCTTCAACATCAACAAACCTTGTAATAGGAATAAGCTTCCCATCAACCTTAAACACGTAGGTAGCCATACCACATGCAAAATGGGTTGATAAAGCATATTTTGGCTTACCAGTAAAGGCTTCAACAAACTGGGTAATAGGGATAACCGTTGGAACAGGATAAAAATCATCCCTTGAAATTTCACCGTTTGTCTGCTCCTCTATCCTCATAATAACTTCAGGTATGGTTATCCTAAAACGTTCAACCTCAGCCTTACTTATCCTCCCAACAAGAGAAACAGGCTGATAGTTTACACCCCTAACCACATCAATATTGTCAAAACCAAACTTTAAAATAGCACCAACCTCATGATCGTTTACAGACTTTATCACAGTTGGAACAAGAACAATCCCAACACCAGCCCTTCTACAGTTTTCAAGAATCCGAGGAATCTCCCTATGGTTTTTAGGGTTTGTTTTTGGTGTAACACCATCAAAACTCAAATAGATTGTGTTAACACCAGCCCTTCTAACCTTTAAAGCAAGCTCAGGGTCTAAAGCCAACCTAATCCCATCAGTGTTAAGCTGAACATGGTCTATACCCTCCTCCTTACAAATCCTAATAATGTCAATCAAGTCTTCCCTAAGACAAGGCTCTCCACCAGTTAGCTGAACAGCGTTACATGGAACAGGCTTTTCACTCCTTAAAACCCTAACCATAAACCTAATCTGTTCAAGGGTAGGCTCATAAACATATCCAGCCTTCTCAGCAAAAAAGAAACAATACCAGCATGCTAAATCACACCTGTTTGTTACAACAATGTTTGCTAGGGCTGTATGGCTTAGGTGGAGACTACAAAGCCCACAATCATGGGGGCAGGATGGATTCTCCTTTTTAACGTTTGGGTTTGAAACACCCCTCCATGTAACAGCAAACCTTTCAGCCCTCCTATACATCTCATAGGAAGCCCAATAAATGTCTACATATTCACCATGCTCAGGACAAGTTTTACCTATCCAAACCTTCCCATCCCTAACAAAAACCTCAGCTGGAATAAGCCTTAAACATTCAGGGCAAAAACTTAAAGTTCTTCTAAGAACCTTTCCATCCTCAACCTTTGAAGCTGAACCCTCTCCAACATCAGATTTTAAGGTTGTTTTTGTCAGAAACAAACACCACCAAACATTTTAGCTACCTTTCAACCAATAAAGACTATACTGTAAACCATCAAATTAAAGGTTTCTAGTCAAGCCTTAACAACAATAAAGAATTTATGGTTTGACAACAAAAATATTTGTTATCAAACAGAAAAATCTTGGGAGAAAAAAGAGAAAAATGGAAAACTATGACATTGTTGTTGTTGGTGCAGGTCCAGCAGGATTAATGGCTGCAAGAAAAGCTGGAGAAAAAAACGTTAGGGTTTTGCTTGTTGAAAAACAATCCATGTTGGGTGTGAAGGCTTGTGGGGAGGCTGTTTCCACAAGAACCATTACCGATGCTGAAATTCAACCCTCCCAAAAATTTATCTCTAACAAGGTTAAGGGAGCCTTTATCTACGCTCCAGACGAAAAAAAACGTGTAGAAATTTTTTCTGAGGAGCTTGGTCAAGGCTATATTCTTGAAAAACCAGCCTTTCTTAGGGAGTTAGCCTACCATGCTGCAAAAAACAATGTTGATTTTTGGGTTAACAGTGAAGTTTTAGACGTTTTAAAAAACGGTGAAAACTATATTGTTAAGGTTAAAAAGTTTGGGAAAATTTTGGAGGTTAAAACAAAAATTGTTTTGGGTTGTGATGGTGTAAATTCCACGGTTGCAAAAAAGTTTTTTAGTAGGGAGGGTTATAGGCTTATTTCCTGTATCCAGTATAGGATGGTTAACTGTAGGTTTGAAGACCCCCATGCACTTGAATGTTATCTTGGGAGGGAGGTTGCACCTTTAGGTTATGTTTGGGTTTTCCCCAAAACAGAAAATGTTGGTAATGTTGGGATAGGTGTTCGTGGAGCCCCAGCAAAACCGTATCTTGACAAGTTTATAGAAAAACATCCTGAAAAGTTTGGGAAAGCAAAAATTGTTGAGGTTCAAGCTGCACCTGTTCCTGTTAGCGGTCAAATAGAAAAAATTGTTGATGGTGGGGTTATGGTTTGTGGGGATGCTGCAGGTCAAGTTATACCTTTAACTGGTGGAGGAATTCACTCCTCTATTGTTGCTGGAAAGGTTGCTGGTGAGGTTGCTGCAGAATTTTTGGGGGGGAAAACAAAAAGTTTAGAAGAGTATCCTAAAAGATATACCTATTGGACTAAGAGAATTAGGGATAGTTTGAAAGCCTTAAAGGTTATAGAAAAGCTTACGGATAGGGAGTTAAACCAGTTGGCTGATGTTTTAAGTGGAACGGATGTTGTTGATTTGGCTAGTGGAATAGATGTGAGAAGGGTTGCCCTAAAACTTCTTAAACACCCATATTTTGCTTTACGTATTACAAAATCCCTTCTAGGAGAGTAAAGGTTTGGAAAAAATTGGTATGGGTAGGGTTGAAAAATATCTTAAAAAAAAGATTTTGGAGGATGGGGCTGTACACCTAACCCTTATAGACCCTGAAAAAACAAACCCTAAAAATGCTGAAAAGGTTTGTGTTGAGGCTGAAAAAGCTGGAACAGGAGCTATTCTACTTGGAGGTTCAACCTTAGGCTCCACAAGCCATCTTGACTCTGTTGCTGAACAAATTAAAAAGTCTGTTAGTATTCCGTTAATCCTTTTCCCCGGAAACCTTACAGGTGTTACTAGGTTTGCTGATGCAATGTTTTTTATGTCACTATTAAACTCTTTAAACCCATACTTTTTTATTGATGTTCAGGCTTTAGCCTCCTCAACCGTTAAAATGTATAATATTGAGCCTATTCCACTTGGCTATATTATTATGGGTTCTGGTGGTGCTGCAGGTTTTGTTGGTTATGCTAGACCCATACCCTATAATAGGGCTGAAATTGCAGCTAGATATGCTCTTGCAGCCCAATATCTTGGGATGAGGTTTGTTTATCTTGAGGCTGGTTCTGGAGCTGAAAAACCTGTTCCACCAGAGGTTATTTCAACCGTTAGAAGGGAGGCGGATAAGGTTGTTTTGGTTGTTGGTGGTGGGATAAGGGATGGTAAAACTGCTGAAAAAGCTGTTAAGGCTGGAGCTAACATTATTGTAACAGGGACTATTGTTGAAAAAACGGATTCTGTTGGAAAAAAGCTTAATGAGATTGTGGGTAGGATTAGAAGAAACGTTTAGTGTTGGTGAAAATTTTTGGCTTCCTCGATCCATGTTATGGAGCTTCCTCGTAAGGTTGTTGTTGGTGTTAACATTCTTGAAAGTGTTGGTGAAATCTGTAGAAGAATGAGTTTCCCAAAAAAAATTTTAGCTGTAACAGGTCCGAAAACCTATGAGGTTGCTGGTGGAAAGGTTATAGATTCTTTAAGGGATTCTGGTTTTGAGGTTGAAAAGGAGGTTGTTGGTGAGGTTTCAGAAAACCTGATAACCAAACTGGAAAAAAAGGTTTTGGATTTTGGTTTTAGTGTTGTTTTTGGTGTTGGTGGTGGTAGAATAATAGATTTAGCAAAATATGTTTCAGCAAAAACCAAAACCTTGTTTGTTAGTGTTCCAACCTCAGCCTCCCACGACGGAATTTCAAGCCCTTATGCTTCGCTAAAAAGTTTTGGAAGCCCTATCTCTGTTAGGGCTCAAGCCCCCTCAGCCATAATAGCTGATGTTCAGGTGATTACAGATTCACCTTTCCGTTTAACTGCAAGTGGATGTGGAGATATTATAGCAAAATTTACAGCTACACGTGACTGGCTTTTAGCCCATAACCTAAAAAACGAGTATTATGGAGATTATGCTGCAAACCTAGCCCTTATGAGTGCAAAACTTGTGGCTAAAAATGTAGGTCTTATTAGGGAGGATTCTGTTGAAGGTGTAAGAATTGTTGTTGAAGCCTTAATTAGTTGTGGGGTTGCTATGAGTATTGCTGGAAGCTCAAGACCATGTAGCGGCTCAGAACACCTTTTTAGCCATGCCCTAGACATGATAGCTCCAAACCGTGCTCTCCACGGTGAAAGATGCGGTATAGGAACAATAATGATGGCTTATCTTCACAGGTTAAACTGGAGGAAGATTAAAGGGGTTCTTAAAAAGATAGGGGCACCAACCACGGCTGAAGAGTTAAATGTGGCTTCCGACCAGATTGTTGAGGCTTTAACAATAGCCCACAAAATTAGACCTGAAAGATATACTATTCTTGGCGAGAAAGGTTTAACAAGAGAGGCTGCAAAAAAGCTTGCTAAAGTTACTGGTGTAATCTAAAAGTTTTAAGCAATACTCTTATATACATGAAGCCTTGAATTATTTGGCTAGGCTTAATATCTTGTAGGTGAAGCTAAATAAAGTTTTGTATCCACCATGAATGGAAGGGGTATGGTTGAAGCCTGAAAGACTTGTTGGAATTGTAAGCTACGGTGGATATATCCCAATCTATAGGGTTAAAACATCGGAGATTGCAAGAATGTGGGGAAGGGATGGTGAAACTCTTCAAACAGAGGAGGTTGCTGTTGCAGCCATGGATGAAGACAGTGTAACCATGGCTGTTGAGGCTGCAAGATACGCATTAAAAAGGGCTAAAATAAACCCAAAAGAGATAGGTGCAATCTATGTTGGTTCAGAGTCAAAACCTTACGCTGTAAAATCCTCCGGGACAATCGTTGCTGAGGCTATTGGGGCTTCACCAAACATTACAGCAGCAGATTTTGAGTTTGCATGTAAAGGTGGAACTGAGGCTTTACAAACATGTATAGGGCTTATTGCATCAGGAATGATTAAGTATGGTTTGGCTATAGGTGTTGATACAGGTCAAGCAGCACCCTCAGATGAGCTTGAATATACGGTTGGATGTGGTGGTGCAGCCTTTCTGGTTGGACCTAAAACAGATGAAACCGTAGCCTATTTTGAGGCTTCAACCTCCTATGTTACAGACACCCCTGACTTTTGGAGGAGGGCTGAAAGACCCTACCCATCCCACGCTAGAAGGTTTACAGGTGAACCAGCCTACTTCCGACATATTGTAAATGCAACAAAAAATCTTATGGCTGAGTTAGGCTATAAACCAGAAGACTTTGATTATGCTGTTTTCCATCAGCCAAACCTAAAATTCCCATTAAAAGCAGGTTTAATGCTTGGTTTTACAAGAAAACAGCTTGAACATGGTCTTCTTATCCCCTCCCTTGGTAATGCTTATGCTGGAAGTGCTTTACTTGGGCTTGTTGCTGTTTTAGACGTTGCAAAACCTGGTCAAAGAATTTTGCTTGCTTCCTATGGTTCTGGGAGTGGAAGTGATGCTTTTAGTATTGTTGTGCAGAACAATCCCTATAGGGGGAATCCTATACCTTTTATCTCCCAGATGCTTAAACGTAAAAAATACATTGATTATGCCCAATATGTGAAGCATAGGGGAAAAATTGTTTTTTAGGGTTAGAGGTTTAGTCTTGTGCATAGGGTTGCCGTTATAGGTGTTGGATGCACAAGAGTTGGGGAGCTTTGGGATAAATCCCTAAAAGACCTTATTGTCGAATCAGCAACCAAAGCCTTGGATGATGCTGGAATAGATAAGGTTGACATTGTTTATGTTGGTAACGCATACTCCAAAATTCTTCAAACCCAAGGAAATTTAGGTTCTTTTACGGTTGATAGTTTAGGTTTTGAGGGAATACCAGCAGTTTCTATTGAGGCTGCAGACTGTTCTGGAAGTTTAGCCTTCCATGAAGCCTATAAGGCTGTTAGGTCAGGTTTGGTTGGTAAAGCCTTAGTTGTGGGTGTTGAAAAAATGTCTGACTCCTCACCAGAGGAGGTTGCTAAAGCCTTAATGTCATGTGAAGACCAAGACTATGTTGCTTTTACAGGGGTAACCCAGCCAGGTTTACATGCCTTAGTTTTAAGGCTTTACATGGAAACCTTTAAAGTTAAACATGAGGAAATAGCAGAATTCACGGTTAAAGCCCATAAAAACGCATCAAACAACCCATACGCACAATTCAAAAACCCTTTAAAGGTTGAGGATGTTCTTAGGTCGCCTATTCTTGCAGACCCTTTAAGGCTTTTAGAGTATACAACAGTAGCTGACGGTTCAGCAGCCCTCGTTTTATGTTCAATAGAAGAAGCAGAAAAAATGGGTAAAAAACCTGTTGTCGAGGTTTTAGGTTCAGCTTCAGCAACAGACAAACTTTACCTACCTGAAAGAATAGGAAAACTATCTTTTAATGCAACAAGGGAGGCTGCAAAAAAAGCTTTTGAGGAAGCAAAGTTTTCCGTGGATAAGGTAAACTTTGTTGAAACCCATGACAGTTCAACAATTATGGGTGTAATTTCGCTTGAAGACCTTGGTTTTGTTGGGAAGGGTAGGGGAGCTTCCCTTGTGGTTGAGGGTGGCATAGAAATAGATGGAAAAATCCCTACAAACACCATGGGTGGCTCTAAGGGTAGAGGAAACCCTGTTGGTGCAACTGGTGTTTACCAGCTTGTTGAGGCTGTTTTACAGCTTAGGGGTGAAGCTGGAAAAAACCAGGTTAAAGATGCAAAAATTGGTTTAACTCATACCATAGCAGGTGTAGGAAATTTTGCTACTGTTAACATTCTGGGGTGTTTATAGGTTTGGGTATGTTAAGCGCTCCAAGATATTGGAGAGAAATAAGGTATAGGTATAGGCTTATTGGAAGCAGATGTCTAAAATGTGGAAAAATCTATTTTCCCCGAAGGCTTGTTTGTGCTGTTTGCGGTTCAAGAAAGCTTGAAGACTATAAGCTTAGTGAAAAAGGTAAAATTAAGACTTTTACTGTTATTAGACGTAGCCCACCATTAGGCTATGAGAAAAACGTTCCCTACGTAGTTGCTGTGGTTGAGCTTGAGGATGGTGTAAACGTGCTCTCCCAAATTGTTGATGTTAGCCCTGAAGAGGTTAAAATAGGTATGCCTGTAGAGTTAACCTTTAGAAAGGTAAGAGAAAATGGGAAAGAAGGGATAATAGAGTATGGCTTCAAATTTAGACCAATATTTGAGTAGGGAGCTAAAAGAAGCATCTGAAAAGGTAAAAAGTTTTCTTGAAAAAACCTTAACCATAAAAAAACCTGAAACCCTTTATGAAGCCTCAATCTACCTTATTAAAGCTGGAGGAAAAATGCTTAGACCCTACCTAACCCTAAAATCCTGTGAAACCGTTGGAGGAGAAACCTTTAAAGCCATACCTGTAGCAGCAGCCATAGAAATGCTTCACACATTCACACTAATCCATGATGACATTATGGATGAAGACCCTGTTAGAAGAGGTGTTCCATCGGTGCATGTTAAATGGGGGTTGCCAACAGCAATAATGGCTGGAGACCTACTTTTCGCAAAAGTTTATGAGGTTACCGCTGAAGAACTAGCAAAAAGAAACGTTCCACCAGAAAAAATTGTGAAGGTTGTGGGTTTAATCTCTAAAACAGCAACCATAATTTGTGAAGGTCAAACATTGGATATGAGTTTTGCGGAGAGAGAGGATGTTTCAGAGAAAGAATATTTGGAGATGATTAAAAAGAAAACCTCCTCACTATTTAAAACCTCAGCCATGGTTGGAGGATTAATTGGTGGAGGATTAGATTGGCAAACCGAAAGGCTTGGAGAGTATGGTGAACTTTTAGGTGTTGCCTTCCAGATTGTTGACGATGTTTTAGGTTTGGAAGCTGACGAAAAAACACTTGGAAAACCTGTTGGAAGCGACCTACGTGAAGGAAAAAAAACCCTACCAATTATTTTTGCACTTAAAAACGCAAACCAACAACAGAAAAAAATAGTTTTAAATGCTATGCGGGAAAACTCAACCCCAAAAAATATTTTAGAGGCAAAAAAGGTTATTGAAGAGTTAGGCTCAATAAGCTATGCAACAAAAAAGGCTGAAGAATACATAGAGAAGGCTTTAGAAAAACTTAAAGAACTACCTGAAAACCAAGCAAAAAAGTCTTTAGAAAATTTGGCAAGATTTGTTGTTGAAAGAAAATTTTAAGCCTTAAACCTAGAAACCTTTAATTTTTCCCTTCGGCATATAAGGAGATATGCCTATCCAAACAGCTTGGAAGCCCCCATCAAACCCTAAGCTGGAACAGTATCTTAATCCAACAAAGCTTTGCAACCCAAACCACCCAAAAATAGTTGAAACAGCAAAAAAGCTTTCTTGCTGTGCTAAAAACCCTAAGGAGGCTGCAATAAACGTTTTTTATTTTGTTAGGGACTCAATAAAATGGTATGCTTTTCCACAAAAACTTTTGACTGCAGAGGAGGTTTTAAACTGTGAATATGGGACATGCTATAATAAGGCTACACTCCAAATCGCCCTCCTAAGATGTTTAAACATACCAGCAAGATACAAACACCAAAAAATAAGGTTTGAACTATACTTAAGAGCAATTCCAACAGGAAAAATATCAGAATTTTTTCTTTCACTTTACCCGTCACAAGTAATAACAACTTTTGCAGAGGTTTACCTTAACGGTAAATGGGTTTCAGCCTCAACAACCTTCGACAAACAATATAACCCGGAGAGAGCCAAAGACTGGGATGGTGAAAAAAACGTTTCATCTTTTAAAGGGGATGAAATTATAGAGGAAATGGGGACAACAGCAGAAATCTACAAGCCAGATGTTGAAGAAGTGTGGAAAAAGGTTGAGGAGAAAAAGCTTTCAAAGGAGCTAATAACAATGTTTGAGGAAATTTTAAAGCTACACTCAGACCTTAGAAGATTTAACCTAAAAATCGAGAAAAACCTAAACAACCTAATGGAAAAAACATTCAAACCTCCTAAAGATTAAATTAGAGAAAAACCTAAACCTAAAAATTGAGGCGGCCGTGGTCTAGACTGGACTAGGACGGGGGCCCTCCAAGCCCCTAACCCGGGTTCAAATCCCGGCGGCCGCACCAAAAAATAAAGTTTAGCCTTTCTACGTTGGAAGAGAATTTTAAGCCTAACCATAACAACCCTCGTAGTAACCTTTAAGTCTATAATAGCAGTGATGTCAACCAAAAAAATTAGTTAAATTAGTTTTGGGGGTTGGTGCTGATGGCTCAATAGCTGCAAACAAGATGGCTAGAGAACTTAGAAGAGAAATTGCTGAAGAAAAAATCGAGATAACAATCCCAGACAAAAACGATGTTAACGTAAACCAAGCTGGCTTCACCTTCCTACCCTTTGACTTATACACCTATGAAGATATAAGCAAACCTAGACAAAGCGCTTTTAAACCCCCCAAAATCGGTTTAATGGGTCTTCTTTCAGCCCTAAGAGAAGAAGTCCAACGTGGCATGGGTATAGTTATAGAGCTTCTTAGAGCC
>QMXD01000039.1 GCA_003661965.1 Candidatus Hecatellales archaeon | reverse complement strand
GTGCCATTTTCAGATAAGGATATGGTTAGGGAAAAAATGACTCCTGAAGACCCCTTCGGTGGAACACTTGCAGTTTCACCAGACGAAATTGTTAATATCGGTAGTTCTGGTGGAACAACAGGTCTTCCAACCCTTATCCCCCTAACAAGGCTTGACTACGAAATTGTTGTAAGGATGGTAAGCAGAGTTTTTAGGGAATGGTATGTAAAACCTGGGGATGTAGTTATCTGGCAGGGGTTAAGAGCTCAATGTGCTTATGGACCCATAGAATATGCAACCCAGAGATATGGTGCAAAGTTTGTTATGGCTGATGCTTTACCTGTTGAAATGGAGGCTAGAAGAAACATTGTTTTTTGTAGGTACTTAAAGCCGAAAGCAATGTTTTGTGTGCCAACCATGACTAGGCTTATGGAGAGGCTTATAAGAGAAGAGGGCTATGAAAACCCAAAAGACCTTTTTACCATAGATTCCCTATGTTTTGGTGGTGAACCCTTAACCAAGGTAGCCCAAAAAAAGATAAAGGAAACTTGGGGATGTAAAAACCTTTACGACTGGCCTAGTATGGCTGACTCACACTATTTAGAGAGTAGTTGTTATACGAATACTGGTGGACATATCCATGAAGACTTTTTCCTTCATGAGGTTATAGATCCTGAAACAGGTGAACCTGTAACTGAGAGTGAACGTGGGGAGAGAGTTATAACCCACCTATGGACTAAGGCTGTTCCCTATGTTAGATGGAGAACAGATGACATCATAGACTTTACAGATGAGGTTTGTGAGTGTGGACGTACCTCCCGCCGTGAAACTGTTGTTGGAAGGAAGGGTTGGGGGATAAACGTTAAAGACAAGTTGATAATGCCTATTGAGGTTGAGGAGGTGATAAGAGCAACACCTGAAACTGAGACAAGCGAATTCCAGATTATTAAGTATGCGGAGAGAATGGATACCCTAAAAATGATATGTGGTTATGAAACACGTCTTGTTAAAAACCTAGACGAGTTAAAAGATAAGCTGGAAAAAAGTTTAAGCTCTGCTCTTGAAGTGCCTGTTGAAGTTGAGCTTTTAGAGCCTGAGGAGCTTAAGAAAAGGATGGGTGTAGGCTGGAAATCTATACGTGTTGCAGACCTAACAAAGAAGAAAAAGTAGAGTTGTTTAGCCTAATTTTTTAATTTCTTAAACCTCTTTTTTTCAGATTAGGAGTAAAGAAGAATTTTTTTGTGTTTATTCGAAGTATTCTGGAAGTTCACGTATTAGTGGTATTGGGACAGTTATAAACTTCCATCCATGTGGGTAGCGTATACCACCCCTGTAAAGAAACTTTAATCCTTCTAGGATTTCTCCCATAAGGTTGGATGGTGTTGCAAAAATTAGGTCCGTGTCTGATGGGAGGGCAAAACTTTTAAAGCCTCCACAAGGCATTGTGATTATCGGTTTTTTGTTTTTGATTGCAGGAACAATCGAGTTTGCACATCCAGCTGTACCGTTAGTTTTACCCATGTCTAAGGCTTCCTCTTTACCATCATAAAGGTATGCATGAAGCAAAAGAAGCATTTTGCTTGCATTACCAAAAATTAAAACCACATCAGGTTCCACTGGACACTTTTCCAACGGTGAAACAAGAATAGCCTCATATTTTTCGTCAAGTTTTGGTATAGCGTTAATAAGTTTTTTACCTGTTTCCTCATCCGTGTATAGGCTTCCAAGGTAGGCTTTCCCACTCCTATATTCTTCAGGAAGCTCTATTAAACCCATACAGGCTGCACCAAGCCTACATCCATTAAGCTCTTCACCTGTGCCAAACCTCATCCAGCCAAGATATCTTGCTTGGCTGATAAGCTGGCAGAGGGTAAAATCTTTTTCGCTTTTTTTGATTGATGGGGAAATTTTTTCTAGGTCTTTTAGGTTTTTAAACAGTTTTATTGCTACAGGTGCTCCTTCTAAGGCTAGGAGTTTTGAAAATTCTTCTGAGATTTTTTTAAAGTTTTCTTCCACTTCTTTAACCTCCCTTGTTATATTTAGGTTTGGAAACCTTATAACATTAAAAAGTGTTTACAAATAAAAATTTTGGGAAAATTCTGGTAAAGAAAGCTGGTTCTATAGTTGAGTAGAACTTTTTATTTGATGGTATTTTCTTACTATTTCGCTTATTTTCTTTTCCTGCTCCTCTGTTAAAGGTAAAACCTCATGTTTTTCCAGAATTTCTCTGGTTTTGGCTTTTGCTCTTTCTATAATGTCTTTAGCCCCATTTTCAACCCACTCCGCATAGGAAGACCTATCACTAACATTGGGGAGAACATGCTCCCTCCTCCACCACTCTTTTGTATGTTTCTTGTTGAGAAATTGTCCTACTGGACCTACCTCCTTTATCAAGTCTATTGCCAAAGTTTCGTCGTCAATCCTCATCCCCTCAAGAAGTCTAGCAACAAACTTTAACATTTCATTGTCTATTACTGCAACAACAGGAGACCATAAAAGCTCATCGTAGATACCTCCATGAACAAGAATAAAGTTTGGTCCAGCCAAAGCCTGAACAACCGTGTTTAAGGCTTTTTCCCAGCCACACTGGTAATCAGGATATTTTGCATCTGAACCTACGATTGTGGCTGAGGGTAGATTGTAGTAGCGTCTCCACATTTGTGTAAAAGCCATACTATAGATTCCTCTTTCAACACTACCTTGAACAAGCTGACCTGTTCTCATATCCATAGCCATTGCATAGGTGCATGGGATAAAACCTACCTTTGGATTAATAGCTTGAGCTAAAGCCATACCTGCAATTATTAGGGCGTTATCTAAAACTAGTGAACCAGCTAGGGTTGTTGGACTGTTGGCACCATAAATGATTCCGTGGAGGGTGCAAAGAGGAAAATCAGCCTTAGCAAACTCTAAAATTCCTTTTATAGCGTTTTCACCGTATCTTAATGGTGGTGCACCACTAAGCGTTAAAATTATTTGTTGATCTGTAGCCTTAGCCATCTCAATTATGGCTTTCATGTTTGTGGTGGAGCCGTGGGTAGTCCAACAAACCTTTTGCACATTCCTAATAAGAATCTCATTCATAATTACACCTTTTCTTCCCTCTTCAGGTTTTGTGTCTATGCTTCCGTAGGGTGGTAAAACTCCATGAACCTCGTCTAAAGCATCAAGAACCCTACACGCCTCAATATACTCCTGTCTGGTTGGAGTTTTCTGTCTTCTTGTTTCAAGGTCTAGGGTGGCTAAAGTACACCAGCCATGAAAGTATAGATAGTTTCCTCCAACCCTTAAATCGTATTTATGGTTTCTCGCCTTTACCGTAAAACTTGGCTGAGCCTTCCTTAAAATTTCCTCAACAAGATAGCTTGGAAACTTAACCTGTTTACTTTTATAGTCTACATCGCAACCCATACCCTCCAAAATTTTACATGCATTCTCCAAATCAAAAATTACACCAACCTCCTCAAGAACCTCCAAGATTCCTTGGTGAATTCTGTCAAGCTGGTCTCTATCAAGAATGTCAACAGGCTTTCTTACATAATGACCTCTTAAAGTCATTCCATCCCCCACCACATTTTAACCAAAAATTTTTCTAACCTCTTCCACAGCTCCTTGAGCGGTAGGAGAATAAATGTCTACACCAGCCTGATTAGCAATCTCTTTTGTTATTGCTCCACCACCCATCATCACCACTACTTTGTCTCTTAAACCCTCACTTTTTAGGGTTTCAACAACCTTTGTAGCCTCTCTTATGGATGGTGTTATTAGGCAGGACATACCTAGAAGACATGGTTTTTTCTCTTTAACCTTATCCTTCACAGCCTCAACAAACTTTTCCACAGAAACATCAACACCAAGGTCTATAACCTCCCAGTTTTCAACCCTAAAAAGTGTTGCCACTATGTTTTTACCTATCTCGTGGATGTCACCTCTAACAGTCCCTATAACCAGATAACCCAACTGTTTTCTGCTTTTACCCTGAGACTTTATCTTCTCCTCTAGGGGAGGTAAAGCTCTCTGCATAACCTCAGCAGCCATAACAAGCTCTGGAAGAAAAGCTTCACCACTCTGAAAGAGCTCTCCAACCTGTCTAATAGCCTCTGTTAGCTTGTCTATGGCTTCAAGAGGGTCTATACCAGCCTCAACAGCTTTTTTTGCCATCTCCTCCCCATACTCAGGGTTATACTCTAAAATAGCTTTTTTTAAACCCTCCAAAATCTCGGATTTATCCATCTTGAAAAACTCTCCTTTACATAGCTATACATAGCTTTATAGTAGAGCTAAGCTAAAGAGATATATAAGGGTATGGTTACAACCTAATACATATAACACTGTATAAGTATATAGATGCTGTAGAAGAAGCCTTAAACCGTTGGTGGAATAGAAATGTTCAAGTTTGAAAAAGAACAAAAAATCTATGAGATAGCTGGTGTAAAAATTGGTGGTCAACTAGGACAAACCCCAACAGTCCTAATCGGAAGCATCTTCTACCATAAACATAAAATCGTCAAAGATGAGGTAAAAGGAGAATTTGACAAAGAAGAGTGTGGAAAACTTTTAGCTTCAGCTATGGAGCTAAAGGACAAAACAGGAAACCCTGTAATAGTTGATGTTTGCTGCTCCTATCCTCAGGCATTCCAAAAATTTATAGATTTTGTGGCTGAAAACTTTAACGGACCCCTCATAATCGATGGAACAACAGCTGACGCTAGAATAGCTGGAGCTAAATATGTTGGGGAGGTAGGCTTATCCGAGAAAGTCATATACAACTCGATAACACCTCACACAAAAGAAGATGAAGTTTTAGCGGTTAAAGAGGCAGGAATAAAATCTGCTATACTACTAACACTTAACGCAAAAAACCCAACCATAGCTGGAAGACTAGAAGTTGTTGATGAGCTAATAACCTTAGCCGAAAAATCTGGCATAGAAAAATTTTTTGTAGATACAACAGTTTTTGATGCACCAGACCCCGGTCCTGTGGCTAAGGCTGTTTATCTTGTAAAAGAAAGGTATGGTTTACCAGCTGGAGCTGGAACCCATAATGCTGTTGACAGATGGAAGGCTAGAGTTAAAATTAGTGATGTAGAGTATATGCTTGCAAGTACTGTGGCTAATGTTTTCCCCATAGTTTTAGGGGCAGACTTTATTTTATATGGTCCGATTGAAAATGCTTTACATGCACATTTCTATTGTGCTTTAGCTGATGCGTATGTGGCTTATAACATGATTCAAGAGTATGGAATTCGCCCACTAACAAGAGAACATCCCCTTTTCAAGGTGTTTAAAAGATAATGTTTGGTCTTAGGATTGCAATAATTGTTTAACCGAGGGAAATCTATCTAAATCTTTGTGTGGAATAAACATTGCATCAATAAATTCTTTGTTGAAGTCAGGGTCTACCGTAAGCTCAAGATACCTAACCTTTTTTGACAAGGCTTCCGCTACCCTTCTTACCCTCCTAGAAACCAAAGCCATTTTTGCACCTGAGATGGCTGCATTACCCACAAACGTTACTTTTTCGTTTGGTATATCTGGGATTAAACCAAGAATCTTCGCGTTTTCAAGGTTTATGTAGTTTCCAAAGTTTCCGGCAACAAAAACTTTTTCAATATCCTTAACCCTAACATTTTCTCTTTTCATTAAAATTGAGCATCCTGTAAATATTGCAGCCTTCGCAAGCAAAACCTCATCAATATCTTTTTGGGTTACCGTTATATCCATACCTGTAGCTGTTTCACTCCCCCAGACTATAACAAACTCTTTTACACTATTGCCTCTTAGCCTTCTTGTTTTAATGTTTGGGTTAAACCTTCCACGATTATCTATAATTCCACATTTAAACATTTCAGCCACAACATCAATTATTGCTGAACCACAAAGTCCTACAGGTTTTACATCACCTATAGTTTTATACCAAACCTCATAGTTTGACTCTATTCCCAGCCTTTCAATAGCACCACCCACAGCTTTCAACCCATCCTTATGATGACAACCTTCCATAGTAGGTCCTGAAGCACAAGAACAAGCTAAAATTTCTTTAAAGTTTCCAAGCATAATTTCTGTGTTTGTTCCAATATCCATTAGGAGGGAAAGTTTTTTAAGTTTATAAAGCCCAGTAACAAGAAGGTCTGCAAGAGCGTCTGAACCTATAAAACCTGCAATAAGAGGTAAAAAGGTTACAATTCCACCCCTGTTCATGTTTAGGTTAAGCTCTTTAGCCCTAAAATTTATCTCATCTTTTACTGCTGGTGTAAAGGGTGAAAGGGTAACATATTTTGGTTGAACTGCCAAAAAAAGATGATGCATAGCTGTATTTCCCACAACCACCAACTCGTATATGTGGCTTGGACTTATTTTTGCATCCTCACATGCTTCAGCTATTAACCTGTTCACAGCATCAACAACAAGTCTTTGTAAAGTTTCAAGGTTTCCCTTATCAGATATTGCAAAAGTCAGTCTTGAAAGAATATCCTCACCGTATTCCACCTGAGGATTTTCTAAAGCTTTAACATTAACAGTTTCACCCGTATTTAAGTCAACCAAATGTCCAACTATTTTTGAGGTGCCAACATCAACAGCAAACCCAAAAAGTCTATCTAGGGTATCTCCAGACTCAACATCAATTATTTTGTTGGAACCCCAAACAGTAACAGTTATATCCCAATCCCTTCTTCTAAGGATTTCCGGTAGCCCTTTGAGAACATCATAGTCTATCCTAAACCTGTTACCTTTTAGGTTTTGTTTGGGTAAAGCCTCAAAAACCCTTTCAAGGTCAGGCTTAATATCTGACAAAGAAGGCTTTAAAAGTTTTAAATGAAACTTCTTTACGGTTGGATTTAGCCTTATAGGTTTTTCCAGCCCCTCAACCTGAATCCTACGAATTTTAAGCCTACTTTCTTGGGGAATAACAACTGTAAGATTCCCATAAATTTTAGTTTGGCATGCAAGCCTATATCCTAGGTTAGCCTCCTCTCCAGAAATGTATTTTTTCTCTATTTCGGTTATCTTGTTAACAGCACCAATATCCTTAATAATTACCTTACATTTTCCACAAACACCCCTCCCACCACATTCAGACCTAAGACTAACACCAGCCTTTTTAGCTGCCTGTAAAACACTAAAACCGTAGGATGTTTTTACCCTCCTACCGTCAGGCTCAAAAAGCACTGTAAACGTTTCCGACTCCATCACATTCTCAGCCTAACTACAACTCCACAGTTTAAATAGACTTAAATTCTTAAATAGATTTAGATAGAATAAACAATAGGAATGCGTACAATCAAAAAGGTTCTATAATAGGCTTATGGAGGAGAGGTTTTAACGATGGAGGGGTTGCTGGAGGTTCAAAACCTAACCAAAAGGTTTGGGGGAGTAGTGGCTGTTAACAACCTTTCCTTTAAAGTAGAAAAAAACTCGATTACAGGTTTAATAGGTCCAAACGGTTCAGGGAAAACTGTAACCTTCAACCTAATTACAGGCATCTATAAGCCTGATGGTGGAACCATATACTTTAAGGGTGAAAAGCTTAACGGGCTAAAACCCCATGAAATAGCCAGTAGAGGAATAGGAAGAACCTTCCAGCTTGTAAAACTACTTCCAAACCTAACAGTTCTTGAAAACGCCTTATGGGCAGCTCAAAATAAGACTATCTGGAGTAACATGAAAAGCTTGGTAAATCCCTCCCTAATGAGAAACCTAGAAAAAATGAATGAGGAGAGAGCCTTAAAGCTTCTTAGAGAGGCTAACCTTATCCACCTAAAAGATGAGTATGCAAAAAACTTGTCTTATGGACAGCAAAAACTACTACAGTTTATTTGTGTTTTGCTTATGAATCCTGAGCCTGAACTTATACTTCTTGACGAGATCGCCGCTGGAATAAACCCTACAATGATACAAAGTTTAATGGAATATATTAGGAAGCTTAACAAGGCTGGTAAAACGTTTCTTATAGTTGAGCATAATATACGTTTCATCATGAACCTATGTGACAAGGTAATCGTGTTAGACCATGGTGAAAAAATTGCTGAGGGAAAACCTGAAGAAATCCAGAATAATGCAAGAGTTTTAGAAGCCTATTTCGGCCACTAATTTGGGGTGAAAGGGTTGAGAACAATTTTAGAGGTAAAAGATCTTCATGGTGGATATGGTAAACTCAAAATTTTGTATGGGGTTTCTCTTCGTGTTAGAGAAAAGGAAATGGTTTGTGTAATAGGTCCAAACGGTGCTGGAAAATCAACCCTATTTAAGACTATAGTGGGGATACTTAAACCAACCTCAGGAAAAATAATTTTTGACGGAGAGGATGTTACTGGTCTTAGCACAGATGTTCTCCTAAGGAAGGGTCTTGCCTACATCCCTCAGGGAAGGGTTATTTTCCCCTATATGAGTGTCGAGGAAAATCTGGAGATGGGAGCCTATGTTAGGGAAAGCAAAGAGGAGGTTATGGATAGCCTAGAAAAAGTCTATAGTATGTTTCCTGTTCTTAGAGAGAAGAGAAAGAAGAAGGCTGGAACCCTAAGTGGAGGTGAACAACAACTACTTGAGATAGGTATGGCTTTAATGTTAAACCCGAAAATCTTGTTGTTTGATGAGCCTTCACTAGGGCTATCACCAAAGGTTGTTAACGAGGTTTTTGAAAAGATAGAGGAGTTAAGAAAAACTGGTGTTACAATAATGCTTATCGAGCAGAATGCAAGAAAAGCCTTAGAGGTATCCGACTACGGATATGTTCTAGAGCTGGGTAGAAATAGGTTTGAGGGACCTGCTAAAGAGCTTTTACACAACGACGAGGTAAAAAGGCTATACTTAGGAGGAGGATGAACAAAAGTTGGGTAAAGAGAGTGTAAACAAAAAAATAGTTTACGTTTTTAGTGAACCTGGAAAGGAAAACACGGAAAAGGTTATTGAGGCTGTAAAGGAAAGGGTTTCCGAGGAAAATATAGGATGGATTGTTGTAGCCTCAGCAACAGGTGAGACTGGTGTTAAAGTTGCTGAAGCGTTTAGGGATACTAATGTAAGAATAGTTGTTGTTGCTGAGTCTGCTAGTATGACACCCCCAAAAGAGGAGTATGTTAAAAAGCTTAAAGAGTTTGGAGTTCCCCTACTACGTGGAGTTCATGCTTTTAGTGGTGTTAACGAGTCTTACAATAGGCTTTACGGTGGAGTTAGTGTATCAAGCGTTGTAGCTCATACCTTAAGAAGGTTTTCTCAGGGTGTTAAGGTTGCTGTTGAGGTTGTGCTTATGGCTGCTGACGCTGGATTAATCCCGTTAGACCAAGAGGTAATAAGTATAGCTGGAACTGGTCGTGGGGCAGATACAGCCCTTATAATCCGCCCATCCACAACCTCAAAATTTTTTGATAAAGAGCAGGGATTAGAGATTAGAGAAATTATAGCTATGCCACGTAAAAAAAGGTTTTATTAACAACAACTTTTTTAGAAAATTATATATCTTAGTGTAATCAATAGAGTTTCTGTAGGTGGTAAAAGTGAAAGCGCAAAGTGGAATTGCAAAAATCTCTGTCATCCTGC
>QMXD01000038.1 GCA_003661965.1 Candidatus Hecatellales archaeon | reverse complement strand
TTTACGTTGTATACACGCTAACAAGTATGGTGAAGACCTTGGAGAGTCTAGAAAACCTACTAGTTGAGAAAATAAAGGTTGGAAAAAAGAGAAATTCTTCTTAACGTGTTAACTGGCTAGGTTTGCCTATATTTTTCTTTGACCTTAGCATAGACTTCCTCTAAGCCTTCGGCTTCAACAAGCTTTTTAACCCCGGGGCCTAAGTAAAGTGTTAATGCCTGTAAAACTTTCTCTAAGCCTCTTTCAAGTCTTGAAACCTTCTCGTTCAACTCATCAACCCGCTCAACTTTATCTAGAACCTTTAAGGTTTTGATGCTTGAGACTAGGCTAGCTCCACATCTGGAACAGACAACATCTTCACCTCTATTTATCCATCCACAACTGTAACATTTTCTATGGAGAGCTATGCTTGGTTCTTGCTGAGGCTTCAACCCATAGATTCTCAACATTTCATCCTCAACATCCTTTGCTGATACATGCGAGTAGACTTGAATCATGTGACTCACTTTGCTCCAGCCCATGTATTTTTTAACTGTTTGCTCGCTCAAAGTCCGCAGAAGATGGGTTGCTCTTGAATGTCTAAACAGGTGTGGGTGAACATGTTTGCTTATCCTCGCTCTTCTAGCCATCCGTCTTACTAAATGGTAGATGCTGTCTGTGGTTATGGATTCGTTGGGTTTGTAGGCTTCTACGAATAGTGGCGCCTCTGGTTTTTCTGGGTCTGGATGAACCTTCAACCATTCCGTAATATAAATTTGACTGTCTATTAGTGGAATTGTTCTTGTTCCCGTCTTGCCTTTCACGGTTAACATGAAGCCATAATCTGTTTTAGCTAAGTCTCCAATCTTAGCGTTTGCTAGTTCTCCTATTCTTAAACCACCTTCATATAGCATCGCAATAATGGCTTTATCTCTTTTAGCCGTAAAAGGTGAGTTTTCAAAATCGCAGGCTTTAATCATCTTTAAAACTTCTTGTGGTGTAAGGATATCGCTAGGCTTTTTGACCCTGGTTCTTTCTTCTACTGGTGGACGGACTATAAGCTTTTTGAGAGGTTTAATGTAGCTGGGTTCTTCATCGTTGTTAAGCCACCTATAGAAAACGGATAAGCTTCTTATGAGCGTGTTTCTAGCTGACCATTGAATAGAGACTTCAACTTTTTCAAACCTTTTACCTTTAGCTATTCTAGACTTTTTACCTTTATACTCCATAACAAACCTTTTAAGGATTTCAGCATCCACATCCTTGAAGTCTTTTCTACCTTCAGCCCTCAAAAATTCAGCGAAACTTCTAATAACTCTCAAATAGATTCCAATTGTACCTTTACTCCTTATTTTTCCGTTTCTATCCGGAGTTGTCCTCATATAATGCTCAAAATCCTCTAAAACCTCTTTAAAAGAGTCTGTTTCCGTTTTTGTTTTCATCAAGACCCCCTTTACCTAGTAGGGGGCAGAAGGAAGCATATAAAGTTTTACTTAGAGACTCTATTGAAAACCAATAGTTTTCTTTTCATTTTTGCTCTAACATAGAATTAGGGGAAACTTTCATAAGAGTTTTCTCTATAGCCTTTTATGGGTAGGTTTATGGGGATGTTAGATAAAAAGCTTAAAAGATTTTTGGATGAGGATTTGCATGTTTTTGGTTTGGAGAATGTTAACATTAAAGACCCTGATTTTTTGTTTAGAAGGCTTAGGGAGGTTTTTGTTGGTGTTGATTTTCAGGTTTTTGATGCTGAGAAGATTGTTGGGTTTGACCATGTTAGGTTTGCTGTTTTAAATGCTTTTAAGGCTTTTAAGGCTGGAAGAAACATTTCTAAAAGTTTTCCTGTTGAGGTTATGCTTTATGTTTCTGGTCAAAGACAGATTGGAAAAGCCTTAAAAATGGTTGGTGTTTGTAGAGAGACAAAAAACATTGTTTTGGTTGTTTTTGGCTCTGGAGAGGTTGCATCTAAGGTTTTGGATGAGGTTTGTAGGATGGTTGGTGGAAAGTTAAACAGTGGAGTGTTAAAGGTTAACCGTGAGAAGATTGAAACTGTTAAAAAAACTTTTGGGATTTCAGATTTAGAGATAAAAACCCAAATTTTTTCTGGTGTTGGTTTGGAGAAGGCTGTTGAAAAACTTGTTATTGAGAGGGTTGCTTTACTTGCAACCCAACAATAAATAGATGGTTAGATGGGGAAACCAAAAGCATCCATAAACCTTTTTATCCGTTTAAACTGTTCAAGAAAATTGTAGGCTTTATCTGTTAACTCATACCATACAATTTTTTCCTCCTCGTTTCTATGTTCAACCACAAAACCCTTCTCTTTTAGCTGAGCCATATATTTTTGAAGCCTATCATAGGATAGGTTTGCACCATGAAGAATTTTTGTTAGTCTTGCCTGACCTCCCTCACTCCAAATAACCCTTAATATGTCATAATAGATTTTTATTTGAGACCTATGTTTTGGAGGTTTAACAGTCATTCTTTCCTGTTCACCCTAACAAGCATAACTAGAAAACATAGAAAACCTAAAAGTTGGAATGTGTGGGCAAGAATATAGCTTAAAATCCATGTTGAGGTTAGAAGGAAGAAAACATGGCTTACAAGCATAAAACTAAACCCTAAAAACACTAGAAGAGAGTTTAATTCTTTTTTTAGGCTGTAGTTGGTTAAGGCTTGAACCGTTATACAGCTAAGCAAAAATATAAGAATCATTTCGGCTACCGGATTATAAGCCTTAAACACCATAGGAGCAAAAATAAGGCTTCCCTCAACAGCCAAAAAAGACTGTTTTATGTAAATGTAGAGGAGGAGACTAAAAGCAACTATTTCAGCTATTGAAAGAATCCAGTTTCCAACCATAAGCACAAGCTTAATCGGTGCTGGATGTTTTAGGGTTAGGGATGTATAGGCGTAAACTGCTGTTAACCCGTCGGTTAAAAGTCCAACACCCAAAATTGAGAAGCTTAGGTTAAGATAGAGGAGAAGCCTTTCCGAGGTAAGTCTAAAAGCTTTTCCAGCATAATAGCCTATTGTTAAAGCTATAAAGGCGCTAACAAAAACCATTAAAGCATCAAAACCAAAAAACAACCTAAAAACCATAGGTTTCACCCTAAAACCTGTAAACAAGCTTTATTCTTTCTCTTTAACAACAGACAGAACATCTTTCTCTTTTACCACAGATATGCCTGTTAAATTACCTAAAATTTCTATTAAAAGAATCTTGTCAGGGTTTTTCAAGTCAACTTTCCTGTTAACTTCTTCAGCAGCAGCCTTAACAACCTCCATCCTATCAATTTCACTATGCCTTTTCTCGACAGAAACCCTAAACTTCTCATCCAAACCAATCTGGGTTGAAAGCTCTTTTGAAGCCTCTTTAATTTCATCTAAACTTGTTTTAACAACCTTTTGGATTGGTGTAACCTTTAAGGTGTAACGGAATTCTTCCGGTCTTTCAGCTAAAAGTTTTCTAAGCTTTTCTATAGCCTCAAAAGGGTTTAGGTTTGTTTTAGCAACAATTAAACCTCTAACTGGTGTTGTGTCAACAGAAGCCTCAGAATCTCCAACCTCCCTAAGCAAATACCAAACCTCTGAACATGCATCCTTCTCTTCACCTCTCCTAGTTGAAATTAGAAGGTTAAACTCTTTAAGCAAACCCTTCCCATCCCCCTATAAAACATTCTTACCAAGAATTTTTGAGATTTCCTCCCTTTTTATTGGTCCTTCCCTTAAAATTCTTGGTTTTTCTGTTGAAAGGTCGAGAACTGTTGAACCTAAACCAAGCATGGTTTTTCCACCATCAACAACCAAATCCACCTTATCACCCAACTGTTTTACAGCCTCACCAACAGTTGTTGGAGACTTTTTACCGCTAAGGTTTGCACTAGTCCCAACAATACAGCCTCCACAAAACCTAATAAGCCTAAGGGTAACAGGATGGTTTGGGATCCTAAGCCCTATAAGAGAAGGATCCCCACCCAAAAACTTTGGTGCTTCCTCCCTACGTTTTAAAACAACAGTAAGAGGACCAGGCCAAAACCTTTTCACGATTTTTATTGCTTCGGTTGTAAAGTAGGCTAAGCTTAAAGCCTTTCTCATGCTTGAAACAAGAAGTGGGAGAGGCTTATTTTCCCTACCCTTAACCCTAAAAACCCTTTTTACAGCCTGAAAGTTGTACGGGTCACATCCAAGCCCATAAACGGTGTCTGTCGGATAAATGATTAAACCTCCCTTTTTAACGGTTTCTGCCGCCTTTTTAAGCTGGCTTTTTTCCGTGTTAACGATTAAAACCATAGCTTTTTCAGTTTTTTCTAAGTTTAAAGATATTTAAAGTTGTCTTGTTTGTTGTTGGCTATTTTTAAACCGCTAGGTTTAAATTTTAGGTTCCCCATTCCAAACTTTAGCAGACTAGAAAAAGATAAAATTTAAGTATGAAATAGTTTTCAATAAAAACAAACTAAAACATGGAGGAAAACTTATGTTGATGGGTTTGTTGAAGGCTGAAGAAGAATTTGACGAGGAAGACTGGACAGAGGAAGAGGATTGGACTGAAGAGGAAGAGGAGTGGGGCGAAGAGGAGGAGTGGGCTGAAGAAGAGGAAGAGTGGTAACCCTCATTTTTTTTAACCATGACTCTCCTCTAACCCTCTTTACGGTGAAATTTTTTGATTAGAGTAGCAGTTATTGATGAGGATAAATGTAAGCCTAGAGAATGTGATAAGCTTTGCTACCGTTTTTGCCCAATGGTTAGAACAAAGGTTTACGCTATAAGGTTTGAGGAGGGAAAAGAAAAACCTACAATTGTTGAGCCTCTTTGTACTGGCTGTGGAATTTGTGTAAAAAAATGTCCTTTTAAAGCCATAACCATAGTAAATTTGCCTGAAGAAATTGAGGAGGAGTGTAGCCATAGGTATGGTGAAAACGCGTTTAAGCTTTATAGGCTTCCTGTTCCCCTACCTTCAAGAGTTACTGGTTTGGTTGGGAAGAATGGGACTGGTAAAACAACAGCCCTAAGGATTCTTGCTGGCGAGATTAAGCCAAACCTTGGAAGGTTTGATTCTGAGCCTAGCTGGGATGAGGTTATCCGACATTTTAGAGGTTCACCACTCCAAGAATATTTTGGTAGGCTTAGGGATGGAAAGGTTAAGGTTATCCATAAACCCCAACATGTGGATATGATTCCTAAACTTGTAAAGGGAGAGGTTTCCTCCGTTTTAGCTAGGTTTGATGAACGTGGAAAAATGGGTTGGCTTGTTGAGGCTTTAGAGCTTAAAGAGGTTTTAGATAGACCCATCAAGGTTCTTTCTGGTGGTGAATGTCAAAGACTTGCTGTTGCTGTTGCTGTTTGTAGGGAGGCTGATGTATACATTTTTGATGAGCCTTCAAGCTATCTTGATGTTAAACAAAGGTTGAATGTTGCTAAGGTTATACGTAGCCTAACCCAAGAAGGTAAAACTGTGGTTGTTGCTGAACATGATATGGCTATGCTTGACTACCTCTCAGACCAAATATGTATAATCTACGGTAAACCTGGTGTATATGGGATTGTTTCCCACCCTCATGGTGTTAGAGCTGGAATAAACTTTTATCTTGAAGGTTATCTTGCTGATGATAATGTTAGGTTTAGGGATGAACCTATAAGGTTTCATGTAAAACCTCCAACCTCAACATGGTTTTCCACAGAACCCCTTTTCAGTTGGAGTAAACTAAAAAAGTCTTACGGTGGGTTTAAGCTTGAGGTTGAAGCTGGAACAATAAATAAGGGTGAGGTTATAGGTGTTTTAGGTCCAAACGGGATAGGTAAAACAACCTTTGTTAGGATGCTTTCAGGCTTAGAAAAACCGGATGAGGGTGAGGTTTACCTTCCAGTAGCAGAAGAGTTAAGCTATAAACCCCAATATATCTCGATGGATTATGAGGGTACTGTTGAAGAACTTTTAAGAAAGGTTGCTGGTGAAGATTTTGGCACAGACTACTATAAAACCGAGATTCTCACCCCTCTTGGCTTAGAAAAGCTTTTGGATAGGAGGGTTAACGAGCTTAGTGGTGGAGAAACCCAGAAGGTTGCTATTGTCTCCTGTCTCTCAAAAAAAAGTCAGCTTTACCTTTTAGATGAGCCAAGTGCATTCTTGGATGTTGAGGAGAGGCTTGCTGTTGCAAGAATGATTAGAAGAAAGGTTGAAAGTTTAGGTGCTGCAGCAATAGTTGTTGAACATGATGTTAGTGTCCAAGATTTTATTGCTGATAAGCTTATGCCTTTTAAAGGTGTCCCGGGAAAACATGGATACGCCTCAAAACCCCTAAACCTAAGAGACGGAATGAATAGCTTCCTAAAAGACCTAGGTGTAACCTTTAGAAGAGACCCTTCAACAGGAAGACCGAGAGTAAACAAGGAAAACTCAAAAATGGACAGATACCAAAAAGAAATAGGAGAATACTACTATACTCCACAGTAAGTACCGAAGAAGTGTTCCTTGAATAGAATAGATATAGAGTGTGGAGTTAGAGTTAAATTAAAACTTAACACTATTACGTTTTTGGCTAGGGGTCCCCGTATAACCTTAAGTTCCAAAAATATTCTTCCGTTTAGAGATGACATAGTTGTTTTAAGCTTACAGAAGTGAGGGTGAATATACCAAGAGAGCTTTACTGAGGTTTATTTCAAAATCATCGGTTTTATCTTTAAGATAACTAACACGGATTTTTCATCTAAAGCTACGTTTACAATGTTTACTGTTTCGGTAATTCTTTAACTCCCTATAATGAGGGACATAAGTAAATCAAAGAATTTAAAAGAAGGATAAAGCAACTTTATAAGGGAAAAAGGGCCACACAGCAGCCCATACTTACAGATTCCTGGTTATGACTGAAAAATCAAAATGGATAAGTAAGGTTGAAGTAAGATAGATAATTGAAGATGACACCGATAAAGTAAAAAGGTGTTTCTTGGAAAAGGTATTTGGAGAAATTTTTGGAAAAGCCCCCACTAAAATATATCGATAAGACACAATAATCGTACTTCCTAGAGTGAATTGCCTCTCCTCTAAGCTATCGGTCATATGCAACTTAAAACACCCATCAAAAAGCAAAGCTAGCACTATGAAAACTACGAAATTCTTTAAATAAGTTCAAGTGGTAATTGAATTTAATGGACAGAGATGATGAAATAGGCGTAGGTTTTTGGGTTTTTATTACGTTGGTTATCTCTGGAATTATTGCGTCTTCCTATAAGCAACCGATAATCTATGCTATTGTTTATTCTTTCTGGGTTGTACTATTTTCAGTGCTTTTTATATTAGGTGGAATTAAGTGGGTCAGCGTAGTAGGATGTATTCTTCTTTTTATCCTCGGTTGTATTCCATTAGTATTTTGGAATTTGCATCTTGTCTTCCTAATTACAGGTGTGCCTATACTCTTTTCCATTTTTGCAAGATATCCAGTAAGAAAGTTGGAAGAAAGGATAGAACAAGAAGAAAGGGAAAGAAGAGCGCGGTTTGAAGCTGAACAAAAGGCTAAAGGCTTAGTTAAATTTGTTGATAGGCACTGTAAAGTTGTATGGGGAACACCTAAACAAGTTGAAGAGTGGAAAAAAATCGATATGTTACTACAAAATAATTTTGAAAGTTTGTCGCCTAGGGAATTTGAAGAGTTTATAGCCAAGCTATTTAGAGCTATGGGATATCAGGTTAAGCTTACTCCTTATGTTAAGGATATGGGTGCAGATATATTAGCCAAAAATGAAAAAGACACAATCCTTATTCAGGTAAAAAAATACTCGGTAGGTCATAATGTTTCAAATAAAGAAGTACAACAAACTTAGGTTCAATGTGGAAATACAAAGCTAACAAATCCATCTTAATCACAACATCAGACTTTACCATTCTAGCACAAGAACAAGCCAAAGAAGCACCCATAGAACTATGGAATAGAAAGGTTCTCTTTAATCTTATAGAAAAGTATATGTTACCAACGGGAAAAGAAAAAAATTAAAATGTCCTTCAACTATGGACAAACCATAACGGTAGATAATAAAAAAACTAAATTTTTGGTTTAAGATCTTATCTGGGTCATAGCTTTTTAAAAAACAACAGTTTGAAACAAATACTTTTTTTGTAGGTATATTCCATAAAAACTACTATGTTCCTCAGACTGGTTAAGTTATTGGTGTGGGTTTTGGCTTAGGGTATCCACCATCAAGGTAAAGCTGAGGAGTAAAATTTTATTTTTCTTGGAAGGTTTAAACCTTTACTAGGTGAATCTTTTGTATCTTATTGTTTTTGCAGTGTTGTTTTTTGTTGTTTCCCTTGTTTTTTCGATGTTTGGTTTGGGTGGGGGGCTTGTTTATGTCCCCCTACTTTTTCTTTCCGGTTTTCCTGTTAAAACTGCTAGTATTTTAAGCCTATTCGCCATAACCTTAACTTCTCTAACAGCCTTTCTAACATTTTTAAGGAGTGGTAGGTTTGACTGGAAGCTTGCTGCTGTTGTAGATCCTCCAACGGATGTTATGGCTTTTGTTGGGGGGTACTATGCAAACCTTTTAGATGAAAATGTTTTAAGGGTTGTTTTGGTTGTTGTGATTTTGGTTGCAGGTTTGCTTATGGTTAAACAGCCAAAAAGTTTTAGGGGGTTTAAGGGTGGAAGGTTTACATGGGAAAGAAGGTTTAAAGATGAGGTTTACACGGTTAATGTTCCTCTTGTAGGTTTAATGACTGGGTTGGTAGGGTTTTTTGTTGGGATGGTTGGAGTTACTGGAGGTGTTTTCAAAGTTCCTATAATGGTTTTGCTTTGTGGTGTTCCTATGGATATTGCTGTTGGAACCTCTTCAGGTATGGTTTTTTTAACAGCGATTTTTGGGCTTGCAGGACATTTAACAACAGCAGAAAATTATAGTTTTCCGTTTCTTGTTTTGATAGGTTTGGTTTGTCTTGTTGGTGGTGTTTTAGGTGCAAAATTTTCTTTAAGGGTTGGAAGGGAAAGGTTAAGAGTCTCCTATGGAATTTTAATGTTTATTCTTGCGGTATGGGTAACATTAAAAAGCCTATTTTAGGCTTAAAAGCCCTTTTATGTTTTCACCAAAAATTTTTCTTTTAGCTTCAAGGGTTAGGCTTGAACGTTTAAGCCAGTTTACACAGTTTACCATCCCAGTTTGCCTATCACAATAACCTCCTATCACAGGGTAGTCTGAACCGTAAAGAATTTTTTCAGCCCCAATTTCTTTAACAGCCTTTTTAAGGTTGTTTTCACTAAAGGTTGCTGCAATATCAACATAAATGTTTTCATGTTTTTTTGCAACCCTAACCATCTCATTAAACCATATTCCAGGAAACTGAGCGCTATAGCTTCCCATATGGGCTGCTATTATCCTAAGGTTAGGATACCTTTCACATACAGGGTCTAGGTTGGATGGGTTAGCGTTTTTTGAGAGAAGGGGAAGCTCCCAAGGTCCTGGATCGCAACCAGTATGGATAAGTAGTATAAGTTTTTCTTTTTCTGCGAACTCGTAGATTTTTAACATTTTTTCTTCTTTTGGGTTGAAAAAGTGGATTGTTGGTAGAAGCTTTATTCCTTTAAACCCATAATCTTTTATTTCTTTAAGTTTTGCCTCCACGTATTCCTCGTTTTTGTTTGGGTTTACTGAGCCAAACCCTATAAACCTTTCAGGATACCTTTTAACATACTCTAAAACCTTTTGGTTTGGTGTTTTAACAGCTTTAAGAATGTTTTTTCCAACCATTCTTAGGTCTTCCACACCCATTCCAAGCCAATATCCCCTAAAAAACCATGAGCCTCTAACATCTCCAAGAACA
>QMXD01000037.1 GCA_003661965.1 Candidatus Hecatellales archaeon | reverse complement strand
GGCTCATGTATAGTTATAGGTGCAGCCTCAATACTTACAGTTGTAACCATAATATCGATGATTAAAAGAAGAAAAAGAATTCTTTCTTTAACCCTACCCCAAACCTAAAAGTTTATTCTTCTGTTGCAAGCAGAAGCTCTAACAAGGTTTTTTGGTCTACCTCAACCAACGTTCTCCATCCAACTTGGAGAATCCCATCCTTATCCTCAGCTAAATATCCCATCCTTATGAACCTGTCTAGGTTAAAGTTTACCCTCCACACGGGAAGCTTTTTCTTTAAAACTCTTTCAACTTCACCTCTTTGAGCTTTACCGTTTTTTGTGTTTAGGTAGGCTATTGTAACAGCTAAAACAGCTAAATCGTCTATTCTCCAACCTGAGCCTTCAACCTCTTTTAGGGTTAAACTTCCACTAGGAGCTATAAAAAACAATGCTTTATCAAGTCTACTACTGGAAAGTTTTTCTTCTTTCCCATCCTCAGAAAAAATTTTAACCTTTAAACCTATTTTTTCAAGTTCATCGTTTAACATGCCAACTATTCTAGGATAGTTTTTTCCCAGAACCTTTTTAAGCTCCCAACCTTTAACTCCAACCTTCCTATACCTTCTAAACAAAAGCATTTGAGCTGCTATCTTAACCTTTTGGGTGTATACTGCTTTTTCATCCACCTTTTTTAAGCCTCCCACCCTTCAACTCTAACCATTTTTTATAGTTTAGGGGGATAGCAATAGACAAGGAGTCTTTTTGGCTGGGTTTTTTAGGTTCTTTTCTTGGGAGAAGAAAAATTTTGTTTTCCATGGCTTCTAACTCTAAATCAGCATAACCATAGCTTACAAGAAAACTTGTTAGGTAGGCTCTAACAATAAACTCCTCATAGCTTTCAGAATAGATAAAATCCCAATAAGAAATTTTTTCTCCACCACTTTCATCTAAAAGCTCAAACCAAAAATTTTTAAGAATCTCCATAAACTCTTCTTCGGCTAGAAGTTTAAGCCTTAAAAGCTCCTCTTTTGAAGCCTCCTCTAGGTTTTCAGGTTTGATTGGGGTTGCTTCAAGCTTAAACCTTTCAGCTGGAAGGTTAACCCAATAGTTTAAAGCTTCTTTTAGCTTTTCTGCTGAAACCTTTTCTAGGCTGATTATTGGACGCCAAGACTTCAAAAAAATTTTTGCTAAAGTCTCCTTGGACAGTTTTTCTATTTTTGATTTTACAAGTTCTGGGTCTGAGTATAGGGTTGAAGACCTATGTTTAACCCATTCCTCTTGAAGTTTAACCACCCTTGAAAGCCTATTTATGGCTTCAGCATCCAAACAAAACTCTTCAAAAGACTTCCATTTTAAAAGCATTTGTCTAATTGTTTTTAGGGCTTCAGCAACCTCAACCTCAAAAGGGTTTATCCCCCTTTTTTCAACCATTTCACATAGGGCTATAAGCCTTAACAAGGTTTCTTGGCTTGTTTTACCATCCTGCCTAATTTTTCTCCTAGACAATAATTCTTCCCAAGTTTAAGAGAAAAACCAAACTTAAATAGTTTATTTTTCCCTAAAGCCGTCAAACCATATTCTAAACAATGAATAATGCTTATACATAGCCTACAAACCATCTCATCTAAAAACAAGCCTAAAGGTTGCTAAAACATGGAATGGAAAAAAGTAGGATGCTTAGGCTTAAGGTTGACATGGAAAATGGTAGAGTTTTATCCGGGAACAAAGAATGGATACTATCCCAACCACTATTTTTTCAGGCTCTCCATGACGGTATAGAGCAAAGTTTTGGTTCTGGAGCATGGATAATATGTATGGTTGCAGGTAAAAATGTTGGCAAAAAAATCTTTGAAATAAACAATGAAAAAGTAGATGCTAACATAAAAAATGTTTCCTCGGTTTTGGATAAGCTTTTTACACGGATGGGTTGGGGTAAAATCCAGCTTGAGGAATATTCTGAGAAAAAGTAGGAGAGCAATAGTAAAAATAAAAAACTCTGCTATGACAAGAGGGATAAAAAACTCAAACCAGAGATGCCATCTTATCGCTGGATGTCTTGCAGGAGTTTTTACAAAAATTTTTGGTGTTGAGGTAAACTGTTTTGAAACAAACTGTGCTGCAAAAGGAGACCCCTACTGTAGGTTTGTTGTTAGGGAGGTGAAGGTTAATGGAAACCTATGAAAAAATTGAGAGAATACCTACGGGTATACCTGGTCTTGACAACCTGATTCAGGGAGGTTTTCCTAGGGGTAGCCTTATAGTTGTTGCTGGAAATCCAGGTTCAGGGAAAACCATTTTTTCAGGTCAGTTTCTTTATTTTGGGGCTGTAAACTGTGGTGAGAGGGGTGTTTATGTTTCTTTTGCTGAAAGCCATAAAAACTTTATCAGTAACCTTTCAAGTTTTGGTTTTAACTTTTCTAGGCTTGAAAAAGAGGGAAAATTTAGGTTTTTAGATATGGTGACGATGAAGGAGGAGGGGGTAACAACAGCCCTAGAAACAGTTATAAACGAAATTTATGCTTTAAACGCTAAAAGGCTTGTGATAGATTCTTTTACAGCCATAACTCAAGCCTTCAAAGAAAAAATTGATGTTAGAACGGTTTTACATACGATTCTAGGTAAGATTGTTAGGGAGGTGGGTTGTACAACCCTTCTTTTGGTTGAGGTTCCTATAGGTGAGCAGAGGATAGGGTTAAGTATTGAAGAGTTTATTGCTGATGGGATAATAGTTCTTGAAACCATTATTGATGGTTTAGAGATTAGAAGACGTGCAATAATCCGTAAGATGCGTGGAACAGAACACAGCCTAAAATATCACAACCTAATATTCTCAAAAAACGGTATAATTTTTACACCCATGGTAACCTAAACACAATTTTTTCTCTTTTTCTGGAGAGAAAAATGTTTTTTGTTTCTCCCCTAATCCTTATCAGTCTTATCCAGTTAGCCTTTATGATTATCGTTATTTTTCTTGTTCACCAACAAAAAATGTCCTATTTTAACATAGTTAAAAACCATTTTACCTTAGCCTACCTAGCCTTTACCATAGGTTTTTTATGTGAAACTTTAATGTTGGTTATACCTATAGGGAAAATATCATATTTTTTGGTGAAAGCCAACCTATCCTTCACCCTCCTATGCCTATACATCATAGGTTTGGCATCCTCAATCCTCTACAAAAAACCTTTAACAAAAAACCTAACAGCAAAAAACGTTTTTATGGAGTTTTTTGTTAGAAAACCTTCCCCTCCATTTATAGGATACAATGTTTTGGTTTTAACTTTGCTGGTTTTAACATGGATTTTTTCTCCTTTTAGGATTGTTGAGGCTGTAAACCTAAACTTAAACGGTGTTTTATATGTTCCAAGGTATAAGCTTTGGTTTATAATTGGTTGGCTTACGGTTCTTGTAGCCTTCATAGTTTACCCAAACTATCTTTTTTTAACCTTAACAAGAAACGTTAGGTCGAAGGAAACCTCTAAAAGGCTTAAACAGTTTTCAGCATGTCTTATGGGAATTGGAATATCCTTTTTTATGTTCCATATCCTTTTAGGCAACATTTATTTTGAGTCTGTTTACCTTGGAAACTTTATAAACACATCCTTATTCGCATTTATGGTTTACATTTTTAGAAGGTCAACAGTGTTTTTTGAGTTAAGCTATCCTACAACCACATATACAAAAAAAGTTTTTACCAGCCAAACCTATGTAAACAGGTTTTCAAGAAGGATAGGCTTAGAAACATCACAAATAATAGGTAAAAAAATTCTTCTTTTTGAGTTTAATCCAGCCTCACCCTACGAAAAATATGTTAAAGACTTTATTTTTGAGGCTGAAAGCATTAAAAGTTTAAGCATAATCTTTTCAAGGAAAGGTGGAAAACTTTCAACCCTACCAAACCAAAGAACAGTTATTTTTTCCGTTGGAACAAAAACACCGATTAGGGTTGAAGAAAAAACCTTAACAGTTTCAATGACAGACGCATCAATAATCTTGGAGGCTTTTAGAAGAATTCTAGAAGAATATCCAAACTCATGGATAGTTGTTGACAATTTAACAGACATAACCCTAACCTTAGGCTTTGAAAAAACTACGGTCTCCTAACCCACATCCTAGAACTCCTATCAGACAGAAAAAACACCATAATGTTTCTTTTTAACCCTAAAGCTCACGAGGTAAAGGTTAGGGAAGCCTACAGAAACCTTGTAGACCTAATTTTAACAGCAAAAAACTCTGAACTAAAACTTTTAAAAGTTTAAACAGCAACAGTTTTCACCTTAGACTTTCCAGCAACATTTTGAACAACAATAACGTTTGTTTCAACATCAAGAAAGGGAAGCTGGCTTGGGGTAATCACAATATACTGGATGTTAGGCTGAGATTTAACTGTGGAAATTATAAGCCTACTAACAAGCTCCCTATTCCTAGGATCCATGTGAACATCAAACTCGTCAACAGCCCTAATAGGAGATTTTACATGTTTTTGGAGGGAGAGAAGAAAAGCCATTGTGGCTGTTGACCTTTCACCACCACTTTGGGTGTAGGCGTCTAGGGTTGTTGGAGGTAAACCATGAAAACCAACGGTTAACTCTAAACCAGCATCCCCAATGTTTTCCATGTTTATAAGCCTAACCTCACCAGTTGCATCAACAGCTGAAAGAGTTGACTTATAGGTTTTGTTAAGCTCACCAAGAAAATCTTCAAGAATCCTTCTCCATGTTTGTTTTCTAACCTCAATCTCAGCCAACATTTTTCTTTTATTTTCAGCAACAACCTCAGACTTTTGTTTAAGCTCCTCAAAAATTTTTAGATACCTCCTATACATTTTTTCAGCATCCTCAGAAACATCTGCTAAAGAAGCCAGCTGAACCCCAAGAACCTTTAAATCCTCAGATATTTCTTGGATGCTTCTTGTGGTTTCAACTCTTACACCAGTTTTTTTAGCTTCTAAGGTTTGCTGGTTAAGCTCCTCCTCAAACCTTTTAATCTTATCCTTAAGCTCACCAACCTCCCTTTCCAAATATTCTTTTTGAAAGCTTAAAACAGCCTCTTTAACCCTCCAACCAACATACTTTTCCTGTAGAGAAACAATTTTTTCCTCAACCATAGAAAAATTAGACCTAAGGTTTTCTATTTTCCTTTTAGCCTCTTTAAGCTTCTCGTTTAAGGTTTTAGCTTCCTCCCTAAACCTTAAAAACCACTCAAAAACCTTACCGTATTCCTCTTTTTCCCTCCCTTTTCCCATGTTTTCTCTAGCCAAACCTAAAAGAAAATCTATCTTTTTGGAGGTTTCATCAAAAACTTTTAGGTAAGCCTCAAAACCTCCAACCTCTTTTTCACCCTCTAAAAGAGAGGAAAAAAGCTTTCTTCTTTCGGAGGAAAGCCTTTCTAAGGCTTTACTTGCCTCATCAAGTTCTTTCCCGATTTCTTTAAGCTCCCTAGCCAAGTTTTCTAGGCTTAAATTTTTCTTTTTAAGTTCTTGGTTTAGGGAGTTTAGGTTTTTTTCTGTTTTTGTAACATAAGCCCATGCAAGTTCACGTTTAAGATAATTCTTTTTTTCGTTTAACTCTCTTCTTTTAAGATATTTTCCGTATTGTTCCCTCCAATATTGGAGGGTTTGTTCGGCGTTTGATAGGAGACTAAGAACAGAAGACTCTTCACTAAGAACTTGGCTAAGCCTTTCTTGGGCTTCAACAATTCTTTTTCTATAGTTTTGGAAGCCTACAGCCTCCTCCAACATTACAAGTTTTTGGTTTGGTGGAATAACACTAAACTCTTCAACCATGTTTTGATGCATTATTATTAGCATGTTGTCAGGGTTTATACCAAGACTTGAAAGAATCTTAACAACCTCAGCTTTAGGCACCTCCCTATACTCAGCCTCATACCAGTAGGTTCCATCCCTCCTAAGATACCTTGAAAGCATAAAGGTGTCCGAATTGTAGCCTGAAATAGGTCTTTTACCGTTAACAGGTGAATTGTCAAAAAGCAGGGTTATTCTTGCAAGCTCCTCCCCTCGACGAATTAAACCGCTAAGCTTTTTAGACCTTTCAGTATAGGCTTGACCTAAACCAACAGATAATGCAAGAAGAATTGAGGATTTACCTGAACCGTTAGGTCCACAAATAAGGTTAAGTCCAGCTTCAAAAGGGATTCTTGCATACTCATAACTCATAAAGTTTTCTAGGATTATTTCTTTTAGGAAGGCTTTTGGCTGGATTTTTTCACTTTTATCCTCTAATGTTTCCTCCATCCTCTTTTTTTCCATTGTTTAGGCTCCATTAAAGGGGTTTGTAAGATAGCAGACTACAAGGTTAAACATTAAGGTTTCTAAAATTTTAAAGTAAATTTTTTTGGATGTTAAAAGCCAACTTAACTAGTCTAAGATAAAAGGGGGAAATTTGAGGGTTAGCCAAAAATTTTTCCAGGATTAAGAATATTGTTAGGATCGAAAACCCTCTTTATTTTTTTCATAAGCCCAATTTGTTTTTTGTCTGTAAACCTTAGAAAAAACTTTTTCTTTTCAAATCCAACTCCATGTTCACCTGAAATAGCTCCACCCATAGACTTTCCTAAACCATAAATTTCCTCTAAAACCTTTAACCTAGTTTTTTTATCTCCGTAAAGGTGGAGATGAACATTTCCATCTCCAGCATGACCGTAAACAATTATGGGTATCCCATATTTTTCTGAAACCTTTTTTACAGCCTCAACAAAATGGGCTATTAGGCTTCTTGGAACAACAACATCAGCCAAATCCATTTCACCAAAACCTTTTAGGGCTGGATAAAGTTTTTCCCTAAACTCTAAAAGCTCTCTTTTAGCTTTTTCGGTGTCAGGGATAAGAACATCAACAGCACCATTCTCCATACATACATCAGCAACCTTTCCAGCCATCTTGTAGGCTTCAGACTCCTCCCCAGCCTCCAAAATTGTTAAAAGGAAGGCTTCAGCCTCACCATAAGGAAACCTTCTACCCAAATAGTCCTCAACAATTTTAATAGCATCCTTCTCCATAAACTCAACACCAACAGGAGTTATCCCGCACCTCAAAATTTTTGGAACAGTTTTAATCGCATCAAAAACGTTTTTAAAGGGGATAAGCAAAACACTTCTAACCTTAGGTTTTACTGTAAGCCTTAAAATGGCTTTTGTGATTACGGCTAAGGTTCCCTCAGAACCTATAAGAAGCTGGGTTAAATCGTAGCCAGACGAAAACTTTACAAATTTCCCTCCAGTCTCAATAATTTCACCTATGGGAAGAACAGCCTCCAAACCAAGAACAAAGCTTCTTGTAACCCCATATTTTACAGCCCTCATCCCACCAGCGTTTGTAGCCACATTACCACCTATACATGCTGAAAGTTCACCTGGATAAAGTGGATAATATAACCCTTTAGACTCAACAGCCTTATACAAGTCTAAAAGTGTAACTCCAGCCTCAACCACAGCAACAAAGTTTTCCTCGTCAACCTCAACAATCCTATTCATTTTTTCAAGGGATAAAAGAATTCCACGATGGATTGGGACAGAACCGCCAGATAATCCTGTTCCACCACTTCTAGGTGTAACAGGAATTTTTTCTTTGTTAGCTAAACTTAAAACCTTTAAAACCTCAACAGTATTTTCTGGTTTAACAACAACCTCAGGCATAAAACGTTTAGGAACAGGCATCTCATCACAAGAATATTTTTCAAGTTCATCCCTAACCGTAAAAACGTTTTCTTCTCCAACAATCCCTTTAAGCCTACCTAAAACCTTTTTTGTTACCCTACCATATTTCCCCAATTTTTCTCCATCCCTTATGCTGGTTAAACTCTTTTAAGTTTCCCCAGACAAACCTTTTTTATTTCACCAAGACAAACATCCCTTTTAAGCCTGTCAATAAGCCTTTTTTTAGTCTCCTCATCAACGTTAAACCTAAACCCATATTTTACATCCAAGAGTAGAAGGTTTTCTGGTGGTGCTAGAGGTAAACCTAGTTTTTCCCATCCTCCAACCTCTAAAAACTCTTTAAGCCTATCCAAACCTAAACTTCCTTTTGCAACCTCAAAAATTAAGGTTACAAGTCTACGAATTAAACCTCTACTAAAACTTTTTGAGGAGAAGGTTAAAAAAACGTTTCCACCCCTAAGCCTAACCTTTAACTCTTTAAGCTTTTTAGGGTAGGTTTTCCCATCCCTACCAACATAAAACCCAAAAACAAGCTTTTCACAAATAAGCCTAGCAGCCTCAACCATCAAACAAAAATCTTCCCCACCATAAGGATAAACGTAAACATAGGTTCTTAGTTTAGCCTCCCTTCTAGGATTAAAGTTTAACGGAACCTCAGCCCAACCCCAAGCCTGAATTTCGCTTGGAAGAAAAGCATTAAACCTCCTAAGAGAAAAATTTTCCCCTGTTGTAAAAGCTATGGTTTGCCCTAAAGCACTAACACCCCTATCAGTTCTTGAAGCAGCCTGAAAAAAAGCCTCCTCCAAACTTTTTATAAGCCTAGACTTAAGAAGGGCTAAACATATTTCCCCTGCAACGGTTCTTCTATCCTTTTGAAGCTGAAAACCATAAAAGTTTTTTCCGTCATAGTATACTTTTACCGCATAACGTTTCATCCTACCATCCTATTCTCTAGCATGTTTTACTAGGTGGGGTGCTTCAGGAATTATAAGATATTCTAAGGCAACTTTAACAGCGTCAGGTGAACCTGGAAGACAAAAAACTATTTTTCCATCAACCACTCCAGCAACAGCCCTTGTTAAAATTGCTGCAGAACCTATTCTTTCAAAGCTTAACTTTCTCAGGATTTCCCCAAACCCAGGTATTTCTTTTTGGAGTAGGGGTGTTATGGTTTCAACTGTTAGGTCACTTTTTGTTATTCCTGTTCCACCTGTTGTAACTATAACATCAACCTTTTTTGACTTAGAAAGTTTTAGGATTAGGCTTCTAATCATTGATGGGTTGTCTGGTATAATTTTTCTAAACATAACTTTGTAGTCTGCCTGTTTAAGAAGTTCTACTATTAGGTTTCCAGACTCATCTAAAGCTTTTTTTACCTTATATTTTGAGGTGCTTATGGTTACCACTGCAAAGTTTAAGGTTTTAGGTGCCTCCTCCCTATGTTTTAGGTAGGACAATCCTCTTTATCCTCCAAAACAATATAGGTTTAACCTTAAAATACGTTTTAGACTACTGGTGAAAACTTTATTTTTAAAAGCATATAGACACCTAAAACAGCAACAACAAACAATGCTATCCCACCGATAAGAATAATTGAGGATAATCTTCGACTATAAATATGGGTTACACACCTATTAACCAAAAAAATTCCAAGCGAACCCATACTTAAAAGAATCATAAAAAGAAGACTTTCACCAAGCAACTGTTCATCCGTATGGTAGGGGTAAAAAAAGAATATTCTTCTGGAAACTGTGACTATGGTTGGTGGTTGAACAACTAGGTCGTATAAGCCTCCACCAAACATAAAAACTGTGAAGGCTAAGGCTAGTAGAAGAAGAGCCTTAAACAGGTATTCATGGTAGGCTTTAACTGTTTTAAGCCTTTTTTTAAGGATTTTCTTTTTTGAGGATATAGGAGATAACCTCCTTAACCCAAACTCCCGTGTTAGGGTTTTTTCTTACCTCCTCCAAAAACTCTTTCCAACCAATCTCCATAGCTTCCCTCCAAACCTTAAACATCTCCTCAAGCCTTTCATAGGAAAGCCTATGCCATACACAAAACTCTCCACCATCACTCTCATTAGAACATATAACACATTTACGTTCTTTAGATTTTCCCTCCAAAACAAAAACCTCTCAAAAACTACTCCTTTTTCTCTTTTAGGGGACAGTCAGGATTTATACAAACATTAAAAGGTCTACGTCCACGAGGCTTAACAACAATAATAGGCCAACCACAAGCCTTACAAGTTTTTTCTGTTGTTTGGATGGCTGCTTTTTGGGGTAGGGGTAAAGCCATCTTACATGCTCCAGCAAAAAAGTTTGTGCATCCAATAAACCTTTTCATGGTTTTTCTAGACCTTAAAATTATAAGTTTTCCACTCCCACACTTTGGACATGGTCCAACAATCCTTTTCCTTAAAAATTCTGTTTTAATTGCTTCTGAAAGGCCTGAGCCAACCTCTTTTTCCACGTTTTTTAGACGGGTTAAAACAGGTTTTAGCTGGTTTACAGCTTCAACCAGAACGTTTTTACGGTTTTCTAAACCCTTTTCAATTTTTTCCATTTTTTCTTCAAGGTTTCTTGTTAACTCTATGGAGGTTATTTCAGGACAATACTTGTTTAGGGTTTCAATAACTTTAAACCCTAATTCTGTTGCAACCATTTTTTCGTCTCTAACATAGCCTCTACCATAAAGCGTATCTATGATTTCTG
>QMXD01000036.1 GCA_003661965.1 Candidatus Hecatellales archaeon | reverse complement strand
GGAGACTGGTGCTGAAAAAATAATTTTTGAGAATGAGCTTAAACCTGTTCAAGCCTACAACCTAGCCAAAAAAACAGGTGTTGAGGTTATAAGCAAGTTTCAGCTTATCCTTGAAGTTTTTAGTAGTCATGCCTCAACAAAGGAGGCAAAACTACAGATTGAGCTTGCTAAACTACGTTATGAGTTGACTAGGGCTAAAGAAAAGGTTAGACTTGCTAAGCTTGGTGAGCAACCAGGTTTTCACGGTCTTGGAAAATATGAGGTTGATGTTTACTATGAAACCATTAAAAGAAGGATTGTTAAAATTGAGAAGGAGCTTAAAAAGATTAGGGTTGAAAAAAGTTTAAAACGTGCTTTAAGAGCTGATATAGGTTTTCCAACTGTTTCTTTAAGTGGTTATACTGCGGCTGGTAAAAGCACCTTATTCAACAGTTTAACAGGTGAAAAGGTTAGGATTACAGGGGAGCTTTTTACAACCCTTTCAACAAAAATTTCTATGGCAACCTTTAACGATAAAAAGGCTTTACTTGTTGATACTGTTGGTTTTATTGATGGTCTTCCAGTTACCCTAATAGAGGCTTTTAGGTCAACCTTAGAGGAAACTGTTTACTCAAACCTAATAATTCTTGTTGTTGATTGTAGTGAGCCTTTAGGTGAGGTTAAAAGAAAGGTTAAATGTTGTTTGGATACTTTAAGGGAAATCGGTATAACCTCAACACCAATCGTAACAGCCTTAAACAAGATAGACCTAGTTGAAAAGTCTAGGGTTAACGAGATTGTTAAAAGTTTGGAGGGTGAAACTCCAAACCCTGTTCCTATAAGCGCCCTTAAAAACATAAACATTGAAAAGCTTAAAGAAACAGTTTCAAAAAACCTAAAAAACTTTGTTAAAGCCTATTTTGAGCTACCCTTAACCTCAAACTCTTTATCCCTAATCTCAAAAATTAGAAGTTTTTCCACGGTTTTAAACCAAAACCTAGATGGAAAATCTATTTTTATTGAGGTTGAATCCATGGATTATTTGATGGATAAGATTAGAAGCCGTGTTGAAAGTGTTGGTGGAAGAATGGTTGAGGTTGTAAAAGTTTAACCCAGCCTAACAACCTTTTTACCTCTCCTAGAAGGTATAATTTTAAGCTTAGCATTCTCAAAATTTTTTGTTAACTCTTTCCCACCAAAAAACCTGTCAAGAAAAACAGCTAAACTTGCACATTCTGAGTGAGGCTGATTCCCAACAGCAACATTAAAATCTGAAACCTCCTCAGAAAAAAATTCTTTTGGAACCTTTTGGCTTCCAACCAAAACCAAAACATCCTTCCCAGTAGCCTTTATCCTATCTATTACATCTGTCTCCCCAAGGTTTTCACCGTAGGCTGTAAGATGAACAACAACCCCACCCATATTTTTCCACTCTTTAACGGTTTCTTTCCAAGGTTTACCCATCTCAAAAAAGAACGGTCCACCCCATAAACCAACAACCTTTTCAACAGTTTTTTTAACCTTCTCATCTTTAACATCAGCCAAAATAACTCCATCAGCACCCAAAGCACGAGCAGTTAAAACAACATGGGAGGTTAACCTTTTATCCCTTTCAGGTCTATGACCCCAACGAAGAACAACAACCCTAACCATAAAACTTTAACCTCAAAATATTTTTGCTCCAGGTTTAACCTCACCATCAACAGTAAGCAGGTAGGGTTTCCCCTTCTCATCAACAGCAGCTAAAACCATACCTTGAGACTCTATCCCACGGATTTTTTTAGGTTCAAGGTTAACAACAACCACAATAGTTTTACCTATAAAATATTCTGGCTGATAATATTCAGCCAAACCTGCAACAAGCCTTCTTTTCTCCTCTCCAACATCAACCTCAAAAACAAGAAGCTTGTCTGAGCCTTTAACCTTTTCAGCCTTTAAAACCTTTCCAACCCTTAAATCAACCTTTTTAAACTCTTCAAAACTTATTTTTTCCATCCATGTTCACCTATAACCTTCTTTTTTGTTGTTGGTGAATTTTGGGTTAAAATTCCTACAAAAATCTTTTTATTTAAAAAATACGGTTTTTTAGGCTTGTTATATAGTTTTTATACGTTAAAGTTATTAGCTTCAGATTCTAGGAAATAGTTGAGGATTAAGATTATGCCCCCTAATCTGCTCCCTAATTCTAAAAATTTAAAGGCAGCCGATGGTTCTGATGGATGAATCTCTCCTATACAAGGTAGCCTTAAAAATTGGTGGAGATGAGGCTGTAAAAATAGTTGGGGAATTAAAAAAAAGGGGGAAAGCAACAGAAGAAGAACTTGCAAAAACCACAGGTATAAGGCTGAATGAAATAAGAAAAATTTTGATTAGACTCCACAACTTTTCACTTGTAACCTCGGAGAATGTTCAAGACCCCCAAAGCGGATGGCTTATCTTTTATTGGAGGCTTCAAGAAGACCAGCTTCAAAGCATAATTAAGGCTCAAAAAAGAAGGATTCTTGAAAAACTTAAAGCAAGACTTGAATTTGAAAAAACCCATGACTTCTTTTTTTGTAACGATAAGCATTGTGGAAGATACACTTTTGAGGAGGCTGTAGAAAACTTTTTTAGATGCCCCCAATGTGGAGGAACTCTTCAACATTTTGACAACAGTAAAATTATTGAGTTTTTAGAGAAAAAGGTTGAAAGCTTAAAGGAAGAATTGGAGCATGAATAGGATTCCAACAAAAGATGAGGCTGAAAAAATTCTTTATGAGGTTGGATGCTCAAAAAGGGTTATTGAACATTCAAAGGCTGTTACAAGTTTAGCCGTTAAAATTGCTGAGGAAATCGCCAAAAAAGGTGTAAACGTTAACCTAAAACTTGTTGAGGCTGGAGCGCTTCTCCACGATATTGGTAGGGTTAGAACACGTTCAGTTTTACACGGTTACTATGGTGGTGAGATAGCAAGAAAACTAAACCTTCCAGAACCCCTCATAAACATAATCGAAAAACATGTTGGTGCAGGTATACCTTTAGATGAGGCTGTAAAACTTGGTTTACCACCAAAAAACTATATGCTGGAAACCCTAGAAGAAAAAATTGTTGCTTATGCTGACAAAAGAATAAAACATAATAGGGTTATAAGTTTTAAAAGCTCCCTTAAAGAGTTTAAGGTTAAACTTGGAGAAAACCATCCTGCAATAGAAAGACTAAAAAAGCTTCATAGGGAAATATGCAGTCTTCTAGGCTACGAGTTTTAGGCTAAAACCTCCCTTAACTCGTAAAGGTTTTTTATGGTAAAGTCAGGGTTTTCTTTTGTAAGTCTTTCAAACCCACATAAACCTGTAGCTACAGCAACAGTTTTTGTTCCTGCAGCTTTTCCAGCTTTAACATCCATTGGGCTGTCTCCAACCACAACAGCCTCAAAGTTTTCTACTCCAAGCCTAGCTAAAGCTTTAACAACAACCTCTGGTGAAGGCTTAAAATTTTTTACATCCTCTTTTGTCACAAGAACATCAAAATATTTTTTTAGGTTAAACCTTTTAAGCTCCCTTAAAACAGGTTTTCTTGGTGTTGAGGTTACAACAGCAACCTTAAACCCTTTAAGGTTAAGATATCTAAGAGTTTTTTCTGTGTCTGGGAATGGACGTGTTTCTTTTAGGCTTACCTCCAAATATCTCCTATAAAACTTTTCTCTAACACCTTCAACCACATCCTCACTAACTTCTGGGGTTAGCTTTTTTAGGATTGAGGCTAAAGGTTGACCAGCCATCTCCCCAAGAATGTTTGGCTCTATTTCTGGAAGCCCATAACCCCTTAAAGTCTGATTTAAAACCTTATGGATTACCCTCATAGAGTCTACTATTGTTCCATCAAAATCTAGAAGAACAGCCTTAACCTTAAGCTTCCGCATCCCAGCAACCCTTTAAGGTTTTAGGGAAAGTTTAAACTTAAGGAATAGCTTTTCATATATTTGACTGTTTTGGGGGTAAAAAGTTTTCTGGGTGGGAAAGGTTTGGAGCTTAAAACAGTTAAAATTGTTCCTCCAGAAGGCTGTAACCTTATCCTTGGTCAAAGCCACTTCATAAAAACAGTTGAAGACCTTTACGAAGTTCTTGTATCCTCAACCCAAACCATAAAGTTTGGTTTAGCCTTTTGTGAAAGCTCAGGACCATGCCTTATTAGACATGTTGGAAACGATGAGGAACTAGAGAAACTTGCTGTTGAAAATGCTTTAAAGCTTTCAGCAGGACACTGTTTTCTAATCTTTCTTAAAAACGCCTTCCCAATCAATGTTTTGAATGCTGTTAAAAATGTGGCTGAGGTTTGCAACATTTATTGTGCAACAGGAAACCCTGTAGAGGTTATTTTGGCTGAAACTGAGCAGGGTAGGGGGATTTTGGGTGTTGTGGATGGCTATAAGTCTAAGGGTGTTGAAACCGAGAAGGATGTTGAGGAGAGAAAAAAGTTTTTGAGGAGGATAGGCTATAAGCTTTAAACCTTTAAGCTTGGTTTACCGTCCCTATCCCATCCTCTAATCCTATAATACTTGTTAAGCATACCCTCAAACCTTTCTTTTTCAACAACATGTCCATCAGCAACACCCTTTTTAAGAGGCTCCCTATAAAACCTTTCTGGAGGATAGTCATCCTTTCTTGTTACACCCTCCCTAACGTTAAAAACTCTAACCATCTGATTTATTTTTACAGCAGTTTTTACTAAGTCCTCGGTTTTAACGTTTAACCCTGTTAAAGCATTATAAAGTCTTGTAACCTCATCCCATAAAAGAGGACCAATAACAGGTAAACAAACAAACCTACAAAGAATCATCGTATCAACAAGCGTATAAAAGTCTTCAAGCTCAACAATCATTTCAACCTGTTCCTCATGAGAAAACCTGTCAACAGCAACATCTTTTTTAAAGGCATGTTTACCAACAAGGTTAGGTCTATGAACGAAATGTCTTAGATGGCATGCTCCACGTGAGGAGATAGCGTAGGCTAGGGCTTTAGCCTTAATTCCTCTAGGGTCGTAGGCTGGAGGCTCCAAACCCTTAACATGGACAGCAAGCTTTTCAGCCTCCCCACCAATCCTTTTTGCAACCTCCCTTACACCATCAGCCAAAACATCCCCAAAACCTTCCCTATAAGCTATTTTTGGCAAAAGCTTAAGTATGGTTTCCCAGTCTCCAAAACTAAGCCTTAAACCTCCAACAGCCTCCTCACCCAAAATTCCCCTCTCAAAACATTCAATAGCAAAAGCAACAACGTTTCCAGCTGATATTGTATCCATCCCAAGCCTATCACAAACCTCGTTAGCCTTAACTATAGCCTCAAGGTTTCCAACCCCACAAAGAGAACCAAAACTATAGAGGGTTTCAAATTCAGGTCCTTCAACCTCAACACCAGCAAAAGGTCCAGACTCTACCCTTGAAAATTTTCCACATGCTATAGGGCAACCGTAACATGCACGATTACCCTTTACAACATTCTTCTTCATTGTTTCAGCACTTATTTTTTCAACCTCTTCAAATTCACCCTCCCTCCAATATCTTGTCGGTAAAGCTCCAGCCTTACTCATTAAGGTTATCATGGGTGCTGTTCCATACTCCGTAAGAGACTTTAAAATCGTTTTAGACTTCTCTAAAAGATACTCCCTAATCCTATTATACTCCTCAAAGTTTTCAGGCTCAATTTTTCCTGTTCCAAGGATGGCTATGGCTTTAAGCCTTTTAGAACCCATAACAGCACCAGCACCACACCTACCAAACTGTCTACCCTTAACATTGTTTATACATGCAAACCTAACAAGATTCTCACCTGCAGGACCAATACATGCAACCTGAATCCTTCTATCCTCATCCCTTTTAATTATATCCTCAGTTTCATAGGCATCCCTACCCCAAAGATGGCTTGCATCCTTAAACTCAACCTCACCATCAAAAATTTTTAGGTAGGTAGGCTTATCAGAAACACCAGTAACAATTAAAACATCGTAGCCTGCAAGTTTAAGCTGAGGACCAAAAGTCCCTCCACAATAAGACTCACCAAAAACACCTGTTAAAGGAGACTTAAAAAACACACCTGCTTTTGCTCCACCAGGAAAAGTTAAACCTTCAACAGGTCCAACAGCAAAAACAAGAAGGTTTTCTGGGGATAGTGGAGAAACGTTTTTTCCTAGTTTTTCTAGGAGGATTTTTATGCCTAAACCTTTCCCACCAATAAAACCTTTTAGGTCTTCATCCCTAATTTCCTCAACAAAAAACCTCTTTTTTGTTAGGTCAACCCTTAACATCCTCCTATTATAACACTTCAAACCCTACCACCAACAAAACAATGGTTTTATAAGCCAAGGTTTAGCGATAACAATTAACCCCAAAACCAGATTTAAAACTATCCATGATACAGGTTCTATTAGGTTTTTTCGGTGCTCTATAATTGGTGTTTTCTAATTCGGTGATGTGAATTTGAAGAATTTCATTCCTCTTCTTATTAAGCTACTTCCCACGTTTTGGGCGTTTAACTAGACTTGTCAAATTTCGGTTGGTACTTTCTTCTCTGGAGGAATTGGAGCGAGAAGACCGCTTAATTCTCTAACTTTTTCTTCTAATTCTCTCTTTTCCTCTTTAAGTTTAATGTTTTCATTTCTAAGAAGTTCTATTTCTTTTAATAAGTGAGGACTATTTTGGATGTAGCCTAACGTACGTAATATCAATACTTTACCGTAAATCTTCCGAGAAATTGCCTTCTTTTCCTCTTCATCGGTAGAATCAAGGTATTTCGGAATTAGTTCATTTATCAATTGATTAGTTAACTTGTAAGCATACTTCTTCATAATATCGTTAGAGTTTAAACCACTGAGGGCTTACCAGTTTGGAGAATCGTGACTATGTTGCCATTAAATAATCCTTCTATAAATTCATCTACCTGCTCAGTTATTGATCGCATTATTTTTCACCTTTGTTGACACCTAATTCTTTTTTAAGGGCTTCCTCCACGAGGGTTGAGACTTCTATATCCCTTTTTATGGCTTCTATCTTAACTAATTTCCAAAGTTCTGGGTCTATCTTTATTGAAGTTGCGGTTTTCTTCTTAGCCATACAGACCACCATAATACTTTACTGACTGAATTATATAAGCTTTTACCACAAGGTTTATGTAAAGTTTTGGCTATAAATTTAGTAATGCGGCAGTATGGACGAAACAAATGGTTACCATCAACGTCAAAAGTAACACTCGATAGATTCAACAGAACCATGATGCAAAAAGTTTATTAATATCACTCCCTATTCGCTTGATTTGACCACTAAGTAAGCCAGATGCGGTTGTCTTCTAACACCCAGCCAAAGTGAGTGAAACTATTTATGGTGAAAGAGAAAAAACAACAAGAATCCTTTAACATCTTCGACCACGAACTTGTACCTAAACATATCCTCCTCTCAAAGGAGGAGGTTGAAGAACTGCTTAAAACCTATAGGATTAAACCCTACCAGCTTCCAAAAATTAAGGATACTGATCCGGCTGTTAAGGCTTTGGGTGCAAAACCCGGAGACGTTATTAAGATTGTTAGGAAAAGTCCAACTGCAGGTGTTGCTGAATATTATAGGTTTGTTGTTAGGGGTTGAAGGGTTTTGGGTGAGCTGGAAAATCTAAGTAAAGACGACTATTGGGTTTTAATGGAAAGTTTTCTTAGGTATGAGGGTTTAGTCACCCAACACTTAAACTCTTTTAACGATTTTATCGAGCATGGTCTCCAAAAAATTGTTGATGAGGTTGGAGGAATAGATATAGAGGCTGAAACAAGGTATAGAATTAAATTTGGAAAAATTGAGGTTGGAAAACCTAGGATTGTCGAGTTTGACGGTTCAGAACATACAATCTATCCTAGGGAGGCTATGGCTAGAAACCTAACCTACGCAGGTCCTTTAAGACTTGAAATGTGGGTTGAAAGGGATGGTAAAAAAAGTGTTTCAGTTGAACCCTTCTATATTGGCGATATACCCATAATGGTTAAATCTAAAAAATGTCATCTTTACGGTTTAAGCCGTGAGGAACTTATAGCTCTTGGAGAAGACCCGAAGGATCCTGGAGGCTACTTTATAATTAATGGTTCTGAGAGGGTTATTGTTACCCTTGAAGACCTTGCACCAAACCGTGTAATGGTTGACCGTGAAGGCACAGAAACAGCTGCAGTCTATAAGGCTAAGGTTTTCTCCACAACCGTAGGTTTTAGGGCTAGAATTGAGGTTAAAATGCGTGCTGACGGCTCAATCTATGTGGCTATTCCTGGTGTTGTTGTTGATATACCTTTTGTTGTTCTTATGAAGGCTTTGGGTGTTGAGGCTGATAAGGATATTGCTGAGGCTGTTTCCCCGAGAAAAGAGATTCAAGACATGTTGGAGCCTTCGTTTGAGAAGGCTGAGGGTGTTTATAAGGCTAGGGATGCAATAATCTATATAGGTAACAGGATAGCCTACGGTCAGGTTGAAGAGTATAGGATTAGAAGAGCTGAAACGGTTATAGATAGAAACTTTCTCCCCCACCTTGGAAGAACACCCTCAGCAAGAATTAAAAAAGCATATTTTTTGGCTGAAATTGTTAATAGGCTTCTCGAGCTTAAGCTTGGTATCCGTAAACCAGACGACAAAGACCATTATGCCAACAAAAGACTTAGACCTGCAGGAGAACTTCTTGCAGACCTTTTCAGAATAGCCTTTAGAAACCTATGTAAAGACATGAAATATCAGCTTGAAAGAACAAGCCTAAAAAGAGCTGGAGCTTTTGGAGCTATAAATGCGGCTATAAGACCTGGAATAATAACCGAGAGGCTTCAACATGCTTTGGCTACTGGAAACTGGGGTAGGGGGAAGGTTGGTGTAACCCAGCTTCTTGACAGAACAAACTATCTTTCAACCTTAAGCCATCTTAGAAGGCTTCAATCACCTTTAAGTAGAAGCCAGCCAAACTTTGAGGCTAGAGACCTACATTCAACCCATTGGGGTAGGCTTTGTCCAAACGAAACACCTGAAGGTTCAAACTGTGGTCTTGTTAAAAACCTTGCACTTTCAGCCTCAATTTCTGTTGGTGTAAGCCTTAAAGAGATTAAACCTATCCTTGAAAGTTTGGGTTTGGTTGAGCAGGTTAATGCTTCACCCCAGCTTAGGTTAAAAGGAGCAAAGGTTTTTGTTGACGGTCACATCTACTACTGTGAAGACCCACATACACTCGTAAAAACCATTAGGGAGCTTAGACGTAAAGGTGAGATAAGCCATGAAATTAACGTTGCATACTATGAGAATGTTTCTCCTTATGGTGTTAGTAGGGAGGTTTACATAAACTGTGATGCTGGAAGGGTTAGAAGACCCTTAATCATCGTGGAAAACGGTAAACCTAAACTTAAAAAGGAGCATGTTGAAAGGCTTAAAAACGGTGAAATCGACTGGGAATACCTAATCAAAAACGGTATAATAGAATATTTGGATGCTGATGAGGAGGAAAACGCCTATATTGCTTTAAGTGTTGAAGAGTTAACACCTGAACACACCCATCTAGAAATCGCCCCCTACACGATTCTAGGTATTTGTGCTTCGCTTATACCCTACCCAGAACATAACCAGTCTCCAAGAAACTCTTATGAGGCTGCTATGGCTAAACAGGCTTTAGGTGTATATTCAACAAACTTCTTCCTAAGAACAGATTCAAGAGCACATTTGCTTCATTATCCTCAAGCCCCACTTGTAAGAACAAAACCCATGAACACCATCGGCTATGATGAAAGACCATCAGGTCAAAACTGTGTTGTTGCAGTTTTATCTTTTGAAGGATACAACATGGAGGATGCTCTAGTTTTTAACAAGTCTTCTATTGAGAGAGGTTTAGGTAGGTCTATCTTTTACCGTCTTTATGAGGCTGAAGCTAAACAGTATCTTGGTGGTGAAAAAGACCGTTTTGAAATACCTGAAGCTGGAACCATAGGTTTTAGGGGTGAACAGTATTATAGGTCTTTAGAGCCTGACGGAATAATTAGCCCTGAAACCGAGGTTTCAGGTTCTGATGTTTTGGTTGGTAGAACAAGCCCACCCAGATTCCTAGAAGAATATAAGGAGTTTGAGGTTCATGGTCCTAGTAGAAGGGATACCTCTGTAACCATGAGACCCTCTGAGAAGGGTGTTGTTGACACAGTTATAGTTACAACAACCTCTAAAGGGAATAGGGTTGTAAAAGTTAAGGTTAGGGATGACCGTCAGGCTGAGCTTGGAGATAAGTTTGCTTCTAGACATGGTCAAAAAGGAGTTATAGGTATGATTGTTCCTACTGAGGATATGCCTTTCACCGAGGATGGGATTGTTCCAGACATAATTATAAATCCTCATGCTTTCCCCTCAAGAATGACTTTAGGTCAGTTTATGGAGTCTATTGCTGGTAAGGTTGCTGCTATAACAGGAAAACCTGTTGACGGAACAGCCTTTAGAAACGAGAAACCTGAAGACCTTAGAAGGCTTCTACATAGGCTTGGCTTCCATTATGGTGGAAAAGAGGTTTTCTATAACGGTATAACAGGTGAAAAGTTTGAGGCTGATGTTTTTGTTGGAATAGTCTACTATCAGAAGCTTCACCACATGGTTGTTGACAAGATTCATGCTAGAGCTAGAGGTCAGGTTCAAATGTTAACCAGACAGCCTACAGAGGGTAGGGCTAGAGGTGGAGGTTTAAGGTTTGGTGAGATGGAAAGAGACTGTTTAATAGGGCATGGTGCAGCCATTCTACTTAAAAACCGTTTACTTGATGAGTCGGATAAGTTTTT
>QMXD01000035.1 GCA_003661965.1 Candidatus Hecatellales archaeon | reverse complement strand
GGTAGTATTTCCAAAGCTTTTGTCTTTTTCTCACAAACCCTAGAATGGTTTCCAACGTTGTTTAATCTAGCCATGTTTAAAGATTTAAACTTCAAGAATCCCCATAGCATACAAAAGCTGAATCCTACCCTCAACAGACGGAAATCTTTCAAGTTTTGGACCGTAAAGCCTTATTAGACTTTCATAAACAGCACTATCTTTTGGTATCGGTGGGATTTCTGAGCTTATAACACCTTTTTCCACAAGCTTCTTGTAGGCTGTTTTAACATCACCTTCAACAGTTAAAATTTCTTTTGCCTCACTAACAGCCTCAACCTGAACCACACTATATCCTGGAGGCTCAATAATCTGGATTGTAACCTTTCTTTCCGTTATTATTTTTGGTGTGTTACCGTAGGCTGGTGGATGGAATATCTTTGCTAAAACCTCTATACCGTCAACTATACCAGGTCCAGGTCTTTCAAGCATACTTGAAGCATCACCAATCAAAAGATAGATTTGGTCGTTTTTTACAGCGTTTGTAGGCTGGAAAAGCTCTTTAATCTGAGACCTAATCTGTTCACCTGAACCTTGAATAGACATCGACGTGTAAACTATTATGTCGGGGTTTTTTTCTATGACAGCCTCAGGACTAACAGATTTCCAGCCACTAAGCTCCGAGAAAACGTTAACTCCCCCAGCAATGTTTATTGCACTATCCATAAAGGTTCCACCTCCAGCAACCCATACGGGTGAAAGCCAACAAATATAAACAACCTTAACCTTTGTAAGACCTATAACCTGACTTTTCACAGCGTCAATTCTTGTTTTCATCTGGTCTACAAGAGCCTCTGCCTTATCATAGGTTCCAGTAGCCTTCCCAACCATAAGTATATCATCGTATATGTCATCTATCGTTTTTGGGTCTAAAACTAGGACAGGGATATCCTTCTCCTCAAGTGTTTGAAGATTGTTTTGACCCATCATCGTGCTTCCAAGTACAAGGTCCGGGTTTAAATCAATAATTTTTTCAACACTCGGATTCCAATAGCCACCAACCACGGTAATCTTACCTTGGTTAACCAAGTCTTTAACCTTTGATGGATAGTCACAATAGCTTGTTACACCAACAACCTTATCATCCAAACCCAAAGCAAAAAGAATCTCCGTGTTTGAAGGAGCCAAGGAAACTATTCTTTGAGGTAGACTTTTAATTGTTACCGTTCTACCAGTATCATCGGTTAGGGTTACAGGAAAACCTTGAGAAAAGCCAACCAGAACGTTAAAACTTGATAAAAACAAAACCAGTGTTAACGTTAGCATAAGAAGTTTGCCTCTCATCTTCTTACCTCCTAGTTGGTGGTTGGATTATCCATCCAGAAGTATATAAACTTTCCCAAAAACATGGAAAACTAGTTTAGGGTTAGTCCTCTATTTTTCCCCAGCCTATAAGTCTCCATTTTCCAGCTATTCTTCTGCTTAAGGCTACTCTTGAACCTGTTTTTGCGCATATGGGTTTTCTTAGCGATATTTCAAAGCTGTCTTTTTCTGTTGTTGTTACAACACCAACCGTGACGGCTGTTCCTGCGTTTATGACTAGGGCTTCACCTTTAACTATGGCTTCAACTTTTGTTAGTTCCGCTGTTCCAACTGCATGTTCAAAAAGGTGGGCTTCAATTCTTAGGTCTTTTCTTGTTTCAGGTAGCTGGTTTGGTTTACCTACAACGTTACCTATAAGTCCGTCAGCCTTTGTTAGGGCTGGGTCAAGTTTTGAGCCTACACCAACAAGACCACCACAACCAACCTCAGAAACACTTTTTCCTCCTGCATGAAGACTTGCGATTGTCGTGTATAAAGGCTCATAATCCTGTTTTTCAGACCTTCTTATTCCAGGTTTAATTTCTATTTCATCGTCAACCCTAAGTCTACCCTCAACAACAGTTCCACCAAGAACACCACCAACAAGGTTTTCAACCCTTGTTCCAGGCTTGTTTATGTCAAAAGACCTTACAACATGCATAAACGGAGGTTTTGCAGGATCCCTTTTTGGTGTTGGAATATATTTTTCGATAGCCTCAATTAGGAGGTCAAGGTTTACTGAGTGTTGGGCTGAAACAGGTATGATTGGAGCATCTTCAGCTATGGTTCCCTCCAAAAACTTTTTAATTTGTCTATAGTTTTCCATAGCCTCCTCACGTGGAACAAGGTCTATCTTGTTTTGAACAACAACAATGTTTTTTACACCAACAATTTCAAGAGCAGCCATATGTTCTCTTGTTTGAGGTTGGGGGACAGGCTGGTCTGCAGCAATAACAAGGATAGCTCCATCCATAACAGCAGCACCTGAAAGTGTTGTTGTCATTAAAACCTCATGACCTGGACAGTCAACAAAGCTTACAGCCCTAAGAAACTCTGTTTCCGAGCCACAGTTTGGACATTTTGGTGAGGTGCTATAGTTGCTTGGAGGCTCACATACGGGGCATTTGTAGAAGGCTGTGTCTGCATAGCCAAGCCTAATCGTTATACCTCTTCTTAGCTCCTCAGAATGTTTTGCAGCCCAAACACCTGTTAAACCTTGGATTAGGGTTGTTTTACCATGGTCTACATGTCCAGCTGTACCTATGTTTATTTCTGGTTGGGCTGGCAAAGGTTTAACCAACTTTGTTCCTCCACCTGTTTAGGATAACTCTAATGGATTAAATTCTTTGGGTAAGATATAGTTTTGGTTATAGGGTTTTTTGGAGGAGGATTGTGGAAACCCCACCCATAAACACCTGAAACCAAAACATAACAGCTCTTATCATTAGGGTTGCAGCTATGCTAAGACTTAAAGGCACACCTATAACCGTATATAGGGATGCCATCACAGATTCTACAACACCAACCATGCCAGGTATGCCTATGGGAATCATTTGGATAGTCATACCCACCGTGTAAACAAGGATTATTGCTGGAAGATTTAGTGGATATTTTAGTGAGAGGAAGATTAGGTAGGCTATAACCACATCCGAAAACCATGAAAGAAAGGCTAGAGCTATGGAGACAGCAAAAATTTTCCCCCTACAAACTAAAACTTTAAGATTTTTTTCGAAGCTTAAAATCATGTTTCTAAATTTTTCAGCTAGACTTTTTAGTGGTGTGGAATGTTTTTTGTTTAGGAGGTTTGTAAGTTTAAGGGTTAGTTTTGAGGCTATCTCGGGTTTTACACATAAAACCAGTATAACCGTTAAAGATAGAAAAATAAAGGTTAAAAGTAAGGTTAAAAGCTTTGAAAGAAAGGTTGAAGCATTAAAAAATTTGGTTAGGTAAACTATTCCAACAATAGACCCTACAAGAAAAGGTATTGTGCAAACAACCCTATGAAGAAAAACTGTTGCTGTTATTGTTCCATAATCAAACCCTGTTTTACGGTTAACAAAGTAAATTCGAACCGCTTCACCTCCAAAGGATGCTGTTGGGGTTATGGTGTTAAAAAATATGCTACTCCACGTAACTATTAAAGCAAAATTAAAGCTTAAACCTAAACCTCTAACCATCACATACCATGAACCCGTATAAAATATTACAGCAAAAAACAGGAGAATAAAGGCTAAACAATAAAACGTTTTTTGGGCTGATAAAACATACCCTAAAACAAGCCTTAAATCAGAGGTTTTTAAGATAAAAAGGGCTAAAAGGGTAAGTCCCACAAAAAGAAGAAAAAACATCTTTTTCCAGTTTAGCTTAACCTCACCATCCAACCCAGCAACCAAAAAAATTTTTGTATAACCAACCTTATGTTTTTCTCCATGGGATTGGAACCATGTCAAGCCTCCATTTTGGTTTTACAAAGCTTTTTTCAATAGAAACTTTTACCTTATGCTTATAGGCTAAAACCCCAGTCCAAGCTATTTGAGCACCACAATCACCACTATACTCTCTGGGTACAACAAAAAACCTTGCTTTATGTTCTTCAGCTATGGCTTTAAGCATTTCTTGAAGCCTCCTGTTTGCTGCAACACCACCAGCAAGCAAAAGCTCATCTTTTTCTGTGAAGGCTAAAACTCTTTCAGCTGTTTCAGCTAAGGCTGTAAAGGCTGCTTCTTGAAGTGAATAGCTTAGGTCTTCTCTACGCCATTTCCCCCCTTTTAGCTTGTTTAGGGCTGCTGTTAAAAGCCCAGAATAGGATACATTATTACCTTTTATTGTTAAAGGTAAATCAATAAACTTTTTACCTTTTTTAGCGTCAGCCTCTACGGCTGAACCGCTTGGTGTTGGGTATCCTGCCTCCCTACCATAGGTGTCGATAAGGTTTCCAAGGGTTATGTCTTCGGTTTCACCGAAAACCCTCCATCTACCTCCAGCAAAAGCCACAATACATGTATGACCACCTGAAACAAGCACAACCAAAGGGTCTTTAGCACCTGTTGTAAGTATAGCCAACTCTATATGACCTATGGCATGATGAACAGGAATTAGTGGAACCTTAAGATAGGAGGCTAAGGCTCTAGCAACAGTTGCCCCTGTTCTTAGACATGGACCTAAACCTGGTCCCTGTGAAAAGGCTACGGCTACAATGTTTTTTGGTTTGATTTTTGCTTTTTCTATTGCTTTTTGGAGGATTGTTGGGGCTGTTTTTGTGTGGTGTTGGGCGCTTTCTCTTGGATGGATACCTCTACCCATGGGAGGCTTATATACTGCTTTTTCGTCTGAAAGGATTTTTCCGTCTAGGGTTACTATGCTAACTCCGAATGTGTGGGCTGTGCTTTCAACACCTAAACAAGCTTTAAGACCCAATTTTTATCTTCCCTTATAGGAGTATTTTTTGTTGAGGTTTAAGGGTTTATCTGGTGTTTGTGGATGAGGCTTTTAAGGAAGGGTGCTGAAGCAAACATTTATCTTTCCACCTTGATAGGTAGAAGGGTTATTGTTAAAAAAAGGATACGTAAAAGGTATAGGATTAGGGAAATCGACAAAAAGTTGAGGGATTATAGGACTGTTCATGAGGCTCAGCTTTTACATCAGGCTAAAAAGGCTGGTGTTCCAACACCAACAGTTTATCTTGTTGATAGGGAAAAGTTTGAGGTTGTTATGGAGTATGTTGAGGGGGTTAGGCTTAAAGACTATCTTGAAAATGGAAGTTTGGAAAAAGCTTTAAAGCTTTGTTTTCAGCTTGGAAAACTCATCGGTAAACTACACTTAAAAGGTATAGTTCACGGTGATTTAACAACCTCAAACATAATTTTAACCAAAGACTGGAAAATGTTTATGGTTGATTTTGGGCTTGGATTCTACTCGAAGGAGGTTGAAGATTATGGTGTAGACCTATACCTTCTAAAACAGGTTTTTGAAAGCTTCCACTACAAAATAGCAAGAAAATGTTTTAACCATGTTTTAGAAGGCTACAGAAAAACCGTTGGGGAGGAAAAGTTTAGGGAGGTTGAAAAAAAGATAAGGGAGATAGGTGTTAGAGGAAGATATATTCCATCAGAAAAAAGGTTTCACCGTTAGGTTGAGAAAACTAAAACTGTGCATGACACTGCATTACACCGCATTATATGTGTCTAAAGGAGTGGAAGTTCTCCTGTAACCTTGTTTACAAGGTTTGTTGGGGCTGGACCTATACCTAGACATGTGATTGTTCCTGGTGGGAGTTCTGTTAATCCTTTGTCTTCGATTAGGGCTGTTGGTAGTCCAAGTTTTTCAGCTTTTTCTTTAAGCTCTAAAAGTTTTTCTTTGGATTCGACTTTTACAACGATTTTTCTTTGTCCTTCCTCAAACCATTTTTTCCACCATTCTTCATGTTTTTTTCTTGTGGTTTCGGCTGCTGTGATTGAGGCGTGGGCTACTTGAACACAAAGTTTTCCTGTTGAAATTTTTAGGTCTATTCTTACAACGATGTTTTGGGTGTAGCTGAATCCGCTCATTTTTTCTTTTAAACGCCTCACTTAAGTAATACATATATACGAATTCTAAGGTTTTTCTGTTTAGTTTAGAACTGTGTATGTGCGGTGAGGATGAGCGAGGTAAAAATGCCTAAATGTAGCTCATGTAGTAAGACTATAGTTCCTAAGGAAAATTTTGTTAGGTTTGTTTGTCCTAGTTGTGGTGGAGTGGTGATTGTTAGATGTAGAAAGTGTAGGGAGCTTGGAAGACCCTATAAATGTCCAAAATGTGGGTTTGAGGGACCCTAAAGACTATTTTTATTTGATGGGTAACAAGCTTTAAATATGTGTGGAGTAAAAATTTTAGTTTATGCCTATTGTTCATGTGTATGTTTGGAGTGGTTTTTCTGATGAGGCTAAAAAGAAGACGATAAAAGGTATAACTAAGGTTTTTACTGAGATGGGTATACCTGCAGAGGCAGTTGAGGTTGTGGTTCATGAGATTCCAAAAGAAAATTGGGGTGTTGGGGGAGAACAAGCCAGCGAAAAACTTAAACATGTTCAACCTCCATAACAGTGTCTAAAAATTTTTGGTTATGGGATTGGTGGGGTTTATGGGTAGGATCGTTGTTTCCTTTAAAATATTCCCTTCAACTGTTGAGGTTGATTTTGAAAAGCTTAAAAAAACTATTAGGGAGAAGCTTTCCAAGGAGGCTGAGGTTTATAGGTTTGAGGAGGAACCTATAGCTTTTGGTTTAAAAGCACTTATAACCCATCTAATCATACCTGAAGAGCTTGAAGGTCAAATGGATAAGGTTGAAAAACTTCTTAAGGAGATAGAAGATATAAGCGAAATCCAAACCTTAATGGTTAGAAGGGTTTCCTAGCCAACCAACAAAATTTCTCCTTTAGGCTCCCCCACTATTTCACCCTTCTCCATAACAACGTTTCCCTTAACCACCGTATAAACAGGGATACCCTTAACCATCCAACCGTCAAACGGTGTAACCCTACTTTTACTATGAAGCCTTTCAGCCCTAATCTTATCCTCCTTTTTTAGGTCTACGATTGTTAGGTCTGCATCCGAACCAACCTGAATTAAACCTTTCCTAGGATAAAAACCCAAAAGTTTTGCGGGATTTTCAGAGGAAACCTTCACATAATGGTTAAGGGAAAGCCTCCCAAGGTTAACTTGGGTTAACATTAGGGGAACCATTGTTTCAACACCAACAAAACCTGAAGCAGCCTCCCAAACGTTTTCACACAGTTTTTCTTTTTTGGTGTGTGGGGAGTGGTCACTAGCAACCATATCTATGGTTCCATCCAGCAAACCCCTCCAAAGAGTTTCCCTATCAGACCTAAACCTTATTGGAGGGGTGATTTTACAGATAAAGCTAGATTTATCAACGTTTTCAACATCTAGGAGTAGGTAGTGGGGGCATGTTTCACATGTTAAAAGGCTATTTTCCTTTTTAGCATCCTTTAAAGTTTTAACACCAGCCTTTGAGCTTACATGGCAAACATGGGTTTTACATCCTGTTTTTTGGGAGAAAAGGTTAACCTTGTCTATGGCTTTAGCCTCAGCAAAACTTGGTCTTGACTCAACCCAAGCCAAAAAATCTTTTTTTCCAGCCTCCCTAACCTTTCTAGTCGAATCTTGGATAAGCTGAAAATCCTCAGCATGAACAAGGAGAGGTTTACCTGTCTCCCCCACAAGCCTAAAAGCCTCAACCATACAATCGTCATCCAAGGGTAAACCTAAAGTCTCAACCATAAACATTTTAAAACCTAAAACTCCAGCCTCCCCAAGCAAAAAAAGCTTATCAAGGTTTCCCCTAACAACTCCACCAATAAAACCTATATTAACATAGGATTTACCCCTAGCCTTCTCAACCTTAACCTTAAGGCTTTCAGGGTCTAAGGTTGGAGGGTTTGTGTTAGGCATATCAGCAACAGTAGTAACTCCACCAGCAACAGCAGCCATAGAACCTGACAAAAAATCTTCTTTATGGGTTAAACCAGGCTCCCTAAAATGCACATGAACATCTATAACACCTGGTAGGGTTAAACAGCCACAAGCATCAATAGTTTTTTCAGCTTTTGGTAGGTTTGGCTCTTTAGCTAAACCAACAATCCTACCGTTTTTTATGGCTAAACCAGCCTCAAAAACTGTTGAGGAGGAAACTATTTTTGTGTTTTTTACCACTAAATCAACACTCAAAATTTTACACTTTAGCCTTAATAGGAAAAGTAAAGGTTACTGTTTCTTTTAGGCTGGTCTACTTGAAAACCTTATGGTCTCGTTAAAGACAGTGTCATCAGCAACAGCAACAGTATATCCTGCAACCCTACGAACCTCACGTAGAATCGAGGTTAACCTTATAGCTTCACGAACATCCTTAACGGTTTCAAAAATTTCTGTTGTAATAATTTCGTCAAGCTCCCTAATCCTATCCATGTTACCCATAACCTCGTTAGCAAGCTCAGCATCCCTCTCCATGAAAGCCCTAAAAGCATCCTCAATCATTTTTTGGGTAAGGTCAAAAATCTTAGACATAAGGTCTGCAAGTTTCCCGTTAAACTGGAAGCCTGCCTCCAAAACACCCTTAACATATTTAGCCATACTTGAAATATGGTAGATTAGTCTACTAACATCCCTAGCCATAACAGCAAGAATAATACATTCAGTACTGTTTTCTATTCCAAGGTTTTTTGCTGTTGTTCTATCTGCATGAGCAAGCATAAGCTGTCTTACCATTAAACGGTAAAGCTTCATAGCCTCCTTTGCCCTATCAACAACATCATCAGCAAGCTCAGCATCCCCCCCACTTAAAGCCTTCCTCGCATCAACAAACATTGAGGTTGAAAGACTATAAACCCTTTTAATAAGATTCTGTAGAGGAAAACCTGTAGGGTCCACAATAGCCCTAAGACTAAGCCTGTCAGATGTTTCCTCAGCAGTTTCAACACCTATAAGCTCAGCAACAGAAGCCTTAACAGCCTTTTTAAGCTCAGAGTTAAGCCTTTCTTTTGACTCTATGTTTATTATGCTACATCCAGCCATATAGTTTGCCTTAATAAAAAGGTCTAAGGCTTTTGGGGTTACCTTCTCGTCAACATGGAGTGTTGCTGTTTTAACCCTCTCCCTCGTAATTTCAGCTGGAACTATTCTCACGGAGCCGTCTTCCTCAAGAAAAACATCAACCCTTTCACCTTTTCTTAACCCTATACTTTTAGACCATTCCTTGGGTAGGACTATGAAAAAGCTTCCTCCAGCACTAACCTGAATTTTTCTAGATTCCATCGTTTTTTCGTCGTCATCTTCCATATAGTTTTTTTTCCTCATCTTGAGGGACACCTACCATATTACTTAAATTACAACTATTATATTCTGGTTTTCCATACATAGTTTCCTATATGGGACTTTTAGTGGCAAAATGGAAATATTAAGAGTGGAATATATGTTTATCTGTTTTAGGGGAAATTATGTTTAAAACCAAAAAAATAATGAAAATGTTGTGGTTCATACATTACCAACTCTGCACCACAAATTTATCCACTAAAATATGGCAATATATTCTCATATCAGCAACCTATCAAAATATTCTATTTTCAAAATGTTGAAAGACAACCAATATGAATCAGCCATAAGAGAGACGGAAAAAGGGAGTCTTTCCACCATATCAAAAACGATTCTTAAACACCACCCGATAGAAGAGGAATAAAATTTAGGGTTGGAGAAAAACTTAAGCTCTTTACCTACAAAAGTAGGCTTATGAAACATCTAACGTTAAGAGTTGGTGTAGGATGGGATGGAACGGCTATAAGGTTGTTTTAACAGCCGACAGAACTTTAATGAGTAACTATGGGAAAGGTTTATTTTACGGGTTTATTGCCACTAGTCCACCTAAAGGTTATCCTTTAACTTCCCCATGGCTACTTTTTAGGTTTGTTTTTAAACCTGTGAAAGCTGACCTAGAAGGTAGAGCTATACTTGCACCTCAAGGCTTAAGAAAAGTTGAAGCATCTTTAATTGAAAACGGTGTTGTTTCATTTGAAGAGTTGGTTGTTTCTCCACCTGAAATCTTGGATAGGGTTGTTGGTGAAAAAACCAAGATTGTTGGAATTGAAGCTATAGACCCTTTAGGTATGGGTCCAGCCTCAACCACCATGTCTGGACCTTATGGTGTAATCCATGAAGAATCTTATACAGCTTGGCAGTTTAGAAACTTGGTTACAAGTGAGGTTATCCAGAAAGCGAGAAAAAGAGGGGTTAAGGTTGTTGTTGGTGGTCCTGGTGCATGGCAAATAGGTTTAGATGTGATGAAACGTTATGGGATAGATTTTGTTGTTGAAGGTGAAGGTGAAATAGTTGCACCAAAACTCTTCAAAAAAATCTTGGAAGGAGAAAACTTAGAAACACCCATGAAGATTAAAGCAGGGTTTGATGAGGTTCCAAGCATAGACCAGATTCCTCTTTTAAAAGGTGCTACCGTTGGTGGTGTTGTTGAGGTTTCACGTGGTTGTGGTCGTGGATGCAGATTTTGTGCACCAACCCTAAGAAAGCTTAGACATCGAAAACTGGAAGACATAATTAAAGATGTGAAGACAAACCTAAAGTTTGGACAAAACCAAATCTGTCTCCATGCAGAAGATGTACTTAGATATGGCTCCTACGACTATGCAGTTAAACATGAAAAGGTTGTTAAACTTTTCCAGAAAACCTTAGAAGTTAAAGGATTAGAAAGTCTTGGACCAAGCCATTTTGCACTGGTTTCTATTGCAGCCTACCCTAAAACAGCAAAAACCATTGTTGAGATGACCCTATCAAAGCTAAACCAACAATGGATGGCCTTCCAGACAGGAATAGAAACCGGAAGCCCACGTCTAATAGAGATGCATATGGAGAAAAAACCCTACCCGTTTAAACCTTCCCAGTGGCCTGAAGTTGTGGAAAAAGCATTTGCAATTTGTGCAGATTTAAATTTGGTTCCATGTGCTACAATCATTGTAAACCTTCCAGGGGAAACAGAAGATGATGTGGTAAAAACAACAGAGTTGGTTGAAAATCTTTATCCGTACAAGAGTTTGATAACACCGCTTTTATATGTTCCATTTCAGGAGGATTCTAGCCTGAAAAAGATGAGTTTTATCGAAGATGCGAAACCATACCATATTGAGCTTTACAGGACTGTCTGGAGACATGACATGAGGTGGATGAAGGCTCTTGCCG
>QMXD01000034.1 GCA_003661965.1 Candidatus Hecatellales archaeon | reverse complement strand
TTTAAACGTGTAATGCACTGCATTGCACTGTCATGCACAGTAAACCTGTGAGTGCTAGAAAGAGGATAATCTTAAAAGTTTTAGGGTGAAAATTTTTAGGTTGATAAGGGTTGGAGAGTCTTCAGGGTTATAGAGGTTTAACCTTAAAACTTTTAAGGGATGCTGGGGTTAAGGTTAGAGACCATATAAGGGTTTATAGGGGTGAAGATGTTTTTGAAGGAATTCTTATGCCTAGAATTGAGCTTGGAGAAAAAGAAAATCTAGTCATAAAACTTGCAAACGGATACAATGTAGGTGTAAGGGTAACAAGCCAAACAAAAATAGAAAAGGTGGAGGTAGAGGAAAAACCAAACCAAAACCATGTGGAGTTTAAGGTTGAAGAAAAAGAGGGTTTACCAGAAGTCTATATTTTGGGGACAGGTGGAACCATAGCAAGCAGGGTTGAATATAGGACAGGGGCGGTTTATCCATCCCTTACAACCGAAGACCTTTATAGGTCTATCCCAGAACTTTCAAACCTAGCAAAAATAAAAACAAAAGTTTTATTCAACATCTTCAGCGAAAACATGACACCAAAACATTGGAGTGAAATAGCAAAAACAACAGCAAAAATTTTGGAGGAGGAAAAAGTAAACGGTGTTATTATTGCTCATGGAACAGACACGATGGGATACACAGCCTCAGCCTTAAGCTTCGCCCTTCAAAACCCCCCAACCCCAATAATCCTTGTAGGCTCCCAAAGGTCTTCAGACAGACCAAGCTCAGATGCAGCCCTAAACCTAATAGGTGCTGTTAGAGCTGCAGCCTACGCACCCTTTGCAGAGGTTACGGTTGCTATGCATGAGTGGGTTGCAGATGAAGCCATAGTTTTTCATAGGGGGACAAAGGTTAGAAAATGTCATACAAGCAGAAGAGACGCCTTCCAGTCTATTAACACAAAACCAATAGCAAAAATGGTTGAAAACAAAATCGTGATGTTAACAGAGGATTATAGGAGACGTGGGGAGGGAGAATTAACCTTAAAACCAGATTTTGATGAGAGGGTTGCCCTACTAAAGTTTTATCCAGGATTTAACCCCCAAATAGTTGAATGGCTTATAGAACAAAAATATCTTGGTATAGTTTTTGAGGGGACAGGTTTAGGTCATGTAGGTAAATACTGTTTTGACTCTATTAAAAAGGCTGTTGACTCAGGTTTGGTTGTGGCTATGACATCCCAATGTATATGGGGAAGCATAAGAATGACCGTTTATGATACTGGTAGAGACCTACTAAGCCTAGGTGTAATCCCACTTAAAGACATGCTTCCGGAAACAGCCCTAGTTAAAATGATGTGGAGTTTTGGTCAAACAAAAAACCCTGAAAAAGTAAAAGAGCTTATGCTAAAAAACATTGCTGGAGAATATTCTGAACGTTTACCTTTATAGGTTTTGGGGGGTTAAAGTTTACCCACAAACCTACCTCCCCAATGTAAAGCCCAATACAACAAGGTTTTACAGTCTAGAACACCAGAGGAGAAGCTTAAAAACCTACAAATCTTCTACTCGATGATACCTAAACATAAGCATACCCAAAAACTTTGTATGAACATTAAACGTCAAATCTCCATCCTTAAAGCCCAAATAGAAGAAGAAAAAAAGAAAAGAAAAACTGGGAAGGGTGGAGGATGGCTTGTTGAAAAACATGGTGCAGCCCAAATAACCCTTATAGGGTTTACAAACTCAGGTAAAAGCAGCCTAATCTCAACAGTTACAAACGCAAAACCCCCAGTCTCAAACTACCCATATTCAACGGTTGAACCAGCCGTAGGTATGCTTCCATACCAAGACATCTATTTTCAGCTTGTTGAAGCACCAAGCCTCCAACCAACACTAGAAGAAACAAGCTGGAACCTTAAAATTTTAGGCTTAGTAAGGAATGCTGACGGAATAATCTTGGTTTTAGACCTACAAGAAGACACTTCCCAACAGTTTAAGCTTTTAAAAAGAATTTTGGAGGACTCAAAAATATTTGTTGAAAAACCTAGGGGTAGGGTTGTTATTGATAGGAGGGCTGATGGTTTAGGTGTTCAGGTTGTAGGTAAACTTTTGGATGCAACCCATGAGGATGTTAAAAACCTTCTTAACAGCTATAAAATCTATAATGCTACGGTGAAAGTTTATGGTGAAGCAACCTTAAACGATGTTGAAGAAGCAGTTTTTGGCGGTGTCCAATATAAGCCAACCCTAATAGTTGCCAACAAGTTTGACAGCGAAAACCTTAAAGAAAAACTTAAAACTTTGGAGGCTGAGGTTAATGGAAAACTTAAAATTCTCCCAGTCTCATGTAGAACAGGCAAAAACCTTGAAAAGCTTGGAGAAGAAATTTTTGGTTTAATGGAGATTTTAAGGGTTTACACAAAACATCCAAGCAAAAAAGAACCCAGCACAGAACCCATAATATTAAGGAAAGGTGCAACAGTCCTAGATGTTGCAAAAGAAATCCACAGCCAACTCTACGAAAAATTTTGGTATGCAAAGGTTTGGGGTTCCTCAGCCAAATATTCTGGTGAAAGAGTTGGGGGAGACCATGTTTTAGCCGACAAAGACATAATAGAAATTCATACACGTAAATAGGGGAGGGATGTAAAGAAAATGTATGATCCTGTAAAGCTTGCTGAGGAAACCGAGAAAATAGTTGTTAGGGATGGTTATCTAAGGAAATATTATCGTGTTTCTCGTCCTGGTAGATGGTATGGTGGCATCGCAACAGCCGACAGTTTTTAAGCCGGTAGTGTTGCGGATGCTGCCTTCGATGTGTTTTTTGTTGGAGTGGTGAACCTAGAGACCATCCAGATAGAATAGGCGAATTTTATAGTCCAGAACAGGTTTTTAGTAGGCTTGATAGTTGTGCAAAAAAGTTTGGTTATAGCCAGTTAAGGGTTAGTGGTAATGAGCCAACCTTGGGTAGGGAGCATCTTTTTAGGTTGCTTGAGCTTATAGACCAAACAAACTATAGTTTTATTCTTGAGACAAACGGAATTCTTATAGGTTATGATTCAAGCTATGCAAAAAAGCTTTCAAGGTTTAGATGTGTTCATGTTAGGGTTTCGATTAAAGGGACAACAAGCCAAGAATATGCCATGTTAACAGGAGCAAAACCAGAATCTTTTAGTTTACAGTTAAAGGCTTTAAAAAACCTTTTAGATGCTGGTGTTTCATGTCATCCAGCTGTTATGCTTTCTTTCAGCTCAAAAGAAAACTTTCAAAACTTTCTGGACACACTTAAAAACATAGATTTAAGGCTTGTTAACGAGGTTGAGGAGGAATACGTTTTTCTTTACCCACATGTTGTTAGAAGACTTAAAAAGGCTGGTATTAAACCTAAAATAGCCTACCAACCTAACAACATACCTGAAAACCTAATCTAACCAAAACTTCTCCTACTTCTACTCCAATAAAAAAGGTAGGGTTCAAGATAACCTGAAAATTTTCCAAATCTTTTTCTAACAAACTCTTGAAGCTTCCTATAGGTGGATTTTTGGCTTAAACCATAAAGCCTTACCAAAGCTCTCCTAACCCACACATCTATCGGAAACGTTTCTGTTCTACCCAAACCATAAAGTAAAACAGCATCAGCAACCTTTAAACCAACACCAGGCAAACCCACAAGAATTTTTCTTGCCTCCTCAACATTAGCCGTCTCTAAAAACCTCCAGTTTAAAGGTTTTTTTGCTAAGGTTTTAGCGAGACTAAATAAAAATTTAGCCTTATAGCCAAGTTTACATTCTTCCAGCTCTCTTAAGCTCAGCTTGGCTAAAAGCTTGATTGTTGGAAACTCCCATAAAACAACACCATCATCAAACCTAAACCGTCTACAAAACCTTTGTTTAACGTTTTCAACCATTTGTTCAAGTCTTTTAATTGTGGTGTTGGCTGAAAGCTGATAGGTAATTAAACATTCTTCAGGGTTTATATATCTGATAAGTCTAAGCCCAAAAAATTCTTCTATAAGCCTCCCTGCAACCTCATCCTCACCAAGCTTTTCATAAACAAGATTTAGGTTATAGTTTAAACCTAACTCCCTAAAAATTCTTAACCTAAAACTTTTAACAGTTTCCTCCTCAATTTCCCTCTTAGAATAGATTTTGACATGGACCTCTGGTTTTTCGGTGGAGCCTTCCTGCCAAACCTCCAACCCATAAAGTCTCCCATTAAACCATACAACCTTCCTATACCTTCCACCAATCCTACCCCAATTTGAGTTTGTATACTGTTCACTTTTCATGGTTAAATCTAGGTTTAAAGGACCTTTAATCTCCCAGCTTAAGATGGAAAACTTGTTTTTCATCATCTTTATGTTTATTTATAGACGGTAACAAAATCTTTTTAGAAGGGGAGTCTTATTCTCACGTAAAACCCTGATGATTAACGATGGACGGTCTGAAAACTGATGAACCGTTGCAGATATGAGGGGTGCGTAAGGAGGGTTAGACTCCTAGAAACCTTTTTATTTTTTTAACGTGAAAATCCTATAGAGGTTTCTTTTTTTGTCTACCCAAATTTTGTGTGGCTGATTTTATGGTTGAGGTTGGATTGTTTAGGGTTGAGGAGCTTCAAACAAAACCCACAGTTGTTTCTCCATCAACACCAGTTTCAAAGGTTATCGGTATCCTAAGAGACCTAAACATAGATGAGGTTTTTATGAATGTTAACGGGAAGATTGGTATAGTTTCAACCAAAGACATCCTTTCAACCACAAATTTTGCAACAAAGGTAGGTTCTATAGCAACCTACATCCCAAAACTATCCCCAAAAAACCTTGTTAGTGAGGCTGTGGAGGTTATGCTTCAGTATAGGGTTAAAGCCCTACCAATAATCCATAAAGAAAAAATTGTTGGAGAAATATCTGCATTCTCCATAGTTAAAGCCATAAAAGATTATGGTGGAGGTTTAGAGTTTAAAGCAAAAAAGCTTATGACTAGAAACCCAAAAACAATAGAAAGAGATGAGTCAGCTGCTAAAGCAAGAAATTTAATGGTAAAAAATAGGATAAGCCATCTTCCAGTCTTGTTTAACAAAAAGCTTCAAGGTGTTTTAACCTCAAAAAACCTGCTTTATGGAATGTTTCCCTCAGAAGCCTTAGAAGCAGGTGCAAGAGGTTTAAACGAGCTAAAAAGAATGAATTTTCCTGTTAGAGACTTAATGGATACTGATGTTTTAACATGCGACCCAAACGAGAAAGTTTTAAGGGTTGTTGAGCAGATGGTTGAAAGAGAAAAAAATTATGTTGTTGCCTCTCTTTGGGATGAGGTTCAGGGAATTTTAACAACCTACGACCTTCTTAAGCTTATTAGCTCAGTTGAAGAACTTGAGATTCCAGCTTATATTGTTGGTTTGCCTGAAAACCGTTTTGAGGCTGAGATTGCAAAATCAAAGTTTATAAGGACGGTAAAAACTTTAAGAAGAAGTTTACCCTATATTGAGGAGGCAAACTCTGTTATTAAAACTTCTGTTTCAAGGGAGGATAAGGAAAGAAAAAGGTATGAGGTTACGGTTACAATAAAAACACCAAAAAAACTTTACAAGTTTTCTGAGTCTGGATGGGAGCTTCCAACAATCTATGATAGAATTTCTGATAGGATGAAAAGGCTGCTAACAAAAAAGTTTACATCAAAAACGGTTAAACAGGTAAGAATGTTTGAAGCCTAAAAAAATTTTAACCTTAAAATCTCCCCTTTTTCTCTTAAACTTTTAAGTGTAGGAAGGGGAGAGGTGAAAAGGTTTTCCTTTACATGTCTACACGTTTAACTCTAAAAAGGGTGGCTTAACAAAACTTATAGTTGGAGGTTTACATGGAAAGGAAGGAAAAACCACGGAGCCTATCCTCAAAAAGCTTATAGAAGGTAAAAAACCAGCCTACGGAAAGCTTATTGTCATTCCGGCTTTATGTAAAAACAGGAAGTATGTAAGCACTTTAAACAAAGAATATTATGAGGGTAGGGAAGGAAAAAAGCTTTTAAGCCTAATCCAAAAATATAAACCTGAAATCTATGTTGAACTCCACTGCTACAGAAAATCAGCCTACAAGCTTTTAACAGACCCTAAAAGAAAAACCAAGAAAGGTGTCCCCCCTTTTGTTGAAATTTCCAGCGGGGTTTTAATGGGTTCTGTTTCACCCCACCTACTTTCAATGTTTAGGTTTAGGTTGGCTGTTGTTTTTGAGGTTCCATGTAAAAACCTTGGTTTAGCCTCTAAAACTGTTTTAAAACTTTTAAATGATGTGAAAAACGGTAGGGATACGGAAGATATATTGGGTTGTTGGAAGATAAAATATCCATATCAGATTAGGAAGGCTGAAAGTTTGCTTTATAGGTGGCTTGGAGGTGAGTTGGTTGATTAAAAAGTTAAGGATAAGGGTTGTTGTTGAAAATTCAACAAGCATAAGAAACATAGAGTTGGTGGGTAAACATGGGTTAGGCTTATTCATAGAGGCTGAAAAAGAAAACGGAGAAAAAAAGGTTATATTGATGGATGTTGGTCCATCCCCAGATGTTACCATCCACAACCTAAACATTCTAAAACCAGACCTAAGCAAAGTCAACCTAATATTTTTAAGCCATGGACACTACGACCACACAGGAGGACTTATAGAGGTCTTAAAAAAGATAGGTAGAAGTGTACCGATAATTGCTCACCCAAAAATTTTCAGCCCAAAATATACAGCAAACTTTAGGAATGTTGGAATACCTTTTACAAGGTCTGAGGTTGAAAAAGCTGGAGGAATGTTTCTTCTAGCAAAAAACCCTGTCAAAATAGATGAGGATATAACTGCTACAGGAGAAATTGAAAGGGTTACAGAGTTTGAGGATGTAAAAGGATTTGTAACCGTTGAAAACGGAATTTTTAAGGATGACCCTATGCCAGACGACCAAGCCTTAATCTTCAACATAAAAGATAAAGGCTTAGTTGTGGTCTCTGGTTGTGCTCATGCAGGAATAATAAACACAGTCAAATACGCTCAAAAAATAACTGGTGTAAGCAAAGTTTACGGTGTTTTAGGAGGATTCCATCTTGAGGGTGCTCCACAAAAAAGGGTTGATGCAACAATTGAGGAGCTGGTTAAGCTTAAACCTAAGGTTGTTGGACCATGCCATTGTACAGGGTTTAAAGCAATAAACCAGATTGCAAACACCTTCAAAGAAAACTTTGTTCTTGTTCAAACAGGAGACCTTATAGAAATTTAGCCTAAACCAAAACCATTATTTTTTATATTTTAGCTAAAAGTATTTTTGGGGGAGAAACCTTGGTAAAAATTCGTTGGCTTGGACATAGTGCCTTTGAAATTTCAACCCAAAAAATTACGGTTTATATAGACCCATTTTTGTCTGGTAATCCTAAAGCAGCCTTAAAGGCTAACGAAATTAAAAAGGCTGATTTTATCCTTGTAACCCACGACCATTTTGACCATATTGGTGACTCTGTTGATATTGCAAAAAGAACAGGTGCAACCCTTATTGCTGTTCCTGAGGTTGCATCTAGTGTAGGAGGAAACATTAAAACAGTTGCACCAAACATAGGTTCAATGGTAAACCTTAACGGCTTAAAAGTTGCTTTTGTTCAAGCATTCCACACATCGGATAAAGGTGCACCAACAGGGATAGTTTTTACCGTTGAAGAAAAAACAATCTACCATGCTGGAGACACGGGACTTTTCGGAGATATGAAGCTTATAGGTGAGGTTTACAATCCTGAGGTTGCACTTCTCCCCATAGGCGGCTACTATACGATGGGTCCTGTTGAGGCTGCTATTGCTGTAAGCCTAATCAAACCTAAGGTTGTCATACCCATGCATTATGGGACTTTCCCTGTGCTTGAACAAACACCTGAAAAATTTGTTGAGGAGGTTAAAAAAAGAGCTCCAACAGTTAAGGTTGTTGTTTTAAACCCTAGAGAAACCTACGAGGTTTAGGATGCCATAAAAACTGGTTTTGAATCTTTAACTATCTCCTTTTCTTTTTGAAGCATTTTTCTCATATTTTTAGGAAGGATAAACATTGTTTGATGGGTTAACCCATCATAAAACTTTAGATTCCTAATTTTTCTTTCTTTAAGCATCCTATCTACATCTTTTGGGTTTAACTTTAGTGGGTCATATTTTTTTGAGCCTAAAACAAAACCCCATGCTGAAGAATAAGCTGGAACATCAGCCTTAAAAGCTCTTGCAACAGGAAAAACAGCTTCAACAGTCTTATAGATTCTTGAAAAACATTGGGGGCTATGGTAAATTGAGGTTGCCTGAGTTACCATTAACCCATCCTTTCTAAGCCTACTCCTAACCAAACTATAAAACTCTTTTGTGTAGAGTAGGGTTGAAGGTCCCCCTTCAAGAGGGTCTGTTGCGTCAACAATTATCCCATCAAAAGACTCTTTAGGCTGTTTCTCCAAAAACTTTCTACCATCAGAAAAAACAAGTTTTACCTTACCGTTACTAAAAGAGTTTTTACAAAATTCACCCAAATACTTTTTTGATATTTCTATAACTTCCCTGTCAAGGTCGACCATCACAACAGAAACAACACTATCATACTTTAAGACCTCTCTTAAAACAGCCCCCTCCCCACCACCAATAACAAGTATGTTTCTAGGATTTGGATGGGTTACCATCAAAGGATGAACTAAAGCCTCATGGTAAACCCACTCATCTTTGGCTGAGGATTGAAGTTTCCCATCCAAGATTAAACATTTCCCATAGTCATAGGTGTCAACAACCTCAACCTTCTGATACCTTGTCTCACCAACATAAATCAGCTTTTTAATCTTATAGGAAAAGAAGGCAGTCTCAGTTAACGCCTCCCTATACCATACACCCCCAAGCTTCACCAACTAAACCTCCAACTACCTAACAAGAATCTCCTCAACAATTTTAGGCTTGGTTAAAGGTCCACGTCCCAACTCCAAAACCTTAGCAGCATTCGGTTTAATCTCCCCAATAATCCTCTTGTAAACCTTCCAAGGGTCCATCCTTGAACCACAAGTAAAAATGTCTAAGGCTGCATAACCCTTTTCAGGCCATGTATGGATTGTTAGATGGGATTCTGCTATTGCTATAACTCCTGTTACACCCTGAGGCTGAAACTTGTAGAAAAACTTGCCTAGGATTTTGCTTCCAGCCTCAAGTAGACCTTCAACAAGAATTTTCTCTAAAAACTTTTCGTTATCGATTATTTCAGGTTTACATCCGAAAAGTTCAACTAGTAGATGTTTACCTAGCTGGACGATTCTGATTTCACCCCCCAAATCTGTTTAAATACTCTAGAAGAATAAGGAATATTAAGGAGTTAAAAATTTTTATTCTCAAAGCAGGTTGATGGATGTAAAAATGGCAGATATGAATGTTTATGCCTTCTTTAAAGGTATGTGTCCAAACTGTGAAGGTGAAATTTCAGACCTAAGACTTTCAATGGGTATCCCATGCAACAAATGTTTACCTGTTGACGATGGGGAAATCGTTAAAGATTTCGAATCTAAAGATTTAACCTCCTTCAGAAAACATGTTTTAACACTTCTTAAAAGGTATGGAACCCTAAAAAACTATGAAGAAAAACTTCTCCCAGAAATCATGGTTGAGGAGCTTGATAAACTCTTTTCTAAGGCTACCCAAAGCAAGTTGTGGAGTGCTCAAAGAACATGGGCTAAAAGACTTTTATCCGGAAAAAGCTTTACAATTGTTGCTCCAACAGGTATGGGAAAAACAGTTTTCGGAATTTTTGTTTCACTTTACCTTGCAAGAAAAGGTTTAAGATGCTATATCATGCTTCCAACAACCTTACTTGTCCAACAGGTTTCAAAAAGGCTTTTAGAGACAATTAAAAGTTTAAGGTTTAAGGTTCCAGTGGCATCCTACCATTCTCTTCTCTCAAAAAAGAAGGCTGAGGAGGAGCTTCAAAAAATAGAGAAGGGAGAATTTAGGATTCTTGTAACAACCTCAAGTTTTATCGTTAAAAGGTTTGACCTAATTAAAGACAAAAAATTTGATTTTTTGTTTGTTGATGATGTTGATGCATTTTTAAAGTCTTCAAAAAACATTGATAAGGTTTTGCTTCTTTTAGGCTTTGAAGAAAAAATTGTTGAGGATGCTTTCCAGCTTATAAGGTTAAGGTCTGAGCTTAGAAGAGCTTTACGTCAAAAAACAGATACTGAGGCTGTGAATAGGATTAGGGAAAATATCTTAGAAATTGAAAAACGTATTAACGGTTTTATAGAGAAGGGTAAAATTGGGACGCTTGTTGTTTCAGGAGCCTCTATTAGGGCTAGAAGAACAAAAAGAGTGAAACTTTTTAGGGAGCTTTTAGGGTTTGAGGTTACCTCAAAATTTGAGGCTTTAAGAAACATTGAAGACCTATACTTGGAAACAGAAGACCTAAAACAGGGAATTCTAAAGGTTTTAAGGGTGTTTGGTGGTGGAGGACTTATTTTTGTCCCTATGGATAAGGGTGCTGAGTTTGCTGAGGAAGTTTCAAACTTTCTGGTTGAAAATGGGGTAAAGGCTACTGTCTACAAAAAACGTAAAAGTCTTATTCAAGACTATGTTGACGGAAAATATGATGTTCTTGTTGGTGTGGCTTCCCCAAGAAGTCCTCTTGTTAGAGGTTTAGACCTCCCTGAAAGAATTAGGTATGTTGTTTTTGCTGGTGTTCCAAAGTTTAAGATAAGCTTAGACATAAAAGAGTTTAGACCTGAAAAAGCAAGAATTCTGCTTGTAAACCTAAGAGATTTTCTTCCAAAAGAGGAGCAGGATAGGGTTGACAAGTATCTTTTAACCCTACGCCGATATTCAACAATGCTAAGAAGGGATGAGGTTATCGAGGTTGCACAAGCCATAATAGAGGGAAGAAGCCTCCAAGGTTTTCTTGGAAATATTCAAAAAGTTTTCATGGAAATTCAGGGCTTTTTAGAGGATATACTTGGAAGAGAAGAAGTTAAAAAGAAAATTGAGGAAAGCTCAAACCTTTCATCTGAAACTGTTGAGGGGAAGCTTTACCTAATAATTCCTGATAGTGTTGCGTATGTTCAGGGTTCAGGTAGAGCCTCAAGAATGTATATTGGAAAAATAAGTAAGGGTGCTTCTATCGTGGTTGTTGACGATAAAAAAGCGTTTAACGGTCTTGTAAAAGAGCTTAAATGGTTTATTGAAGACCTTGAATGGAAAAGTTTTGATGAGGCAGACCTAAAAAACCTCATTAAAGAAATAGACTCCGACAGAGAAAACATTAAAAGGATTAGGGAGGGAAAAATAACTCCAGAATTTAAGGATCCTACAAGAACAGCCCTACTTGTTGTTGAGTCTCCAAATAAAGCCAGAACCATAGCAAGATTCTTTGGTAGACCTACCAAAAGAACCGTTAACGAGCTTACAGTTTACGAGATTAACACGGGAGACCTTATCCTAAACATTGCTGCTACTGGTGGTCATGTTTTTGATTT
>QMXD01000033.1 GCA_003661965.1 Candidatus Hecatellales archaeon | reverse complement strand
CCTATAGTCACCTCCGCAATTTTTCCTGGATATTTTCTTGTGGGAGGTTTAAACTCAACTTTAGGCAGTTCTTTGGGTTTTGGTGGTGGAGGGGGGGTTGTGGGGGTTGGAGGAGGGGGGGCTGGAACCGTTACCGAGGGTGCTACACCTGCAAGTAGTCTACCTAATTCTGCAAAAGCCATTCCAATTTCTCTTCTTACTGAGGCTGCTGAGGCGGGTGCGCCTGTTTTAACTGTTATTTCAAAGTCTTCAGCATTAAGAGTTACATCTTGAAGCTCGATTTCCCCATAGCTGGTTATAAGGTCTAATAGGCTTTTTAAAAAATCTTCTTTTTTCTCCTTTTCCTCTCCCAACTTACTTCCCTTCCTTACTCCTACGGATTATTAGTTTTTCAGCGTAGATTTTCACATTTTTAAAGATGAAGCTAATACCTCCAGCTGGAACAACCATTTCAGGTAGGGTTGCAACTGGTGTAACAGCCATTTGGGGTGCTGTAGGTGTAACAGCCTGTGGCATGGTTGCGGCTGGGGCTGGTGCTACAGCTTCAGCTGGTGCTGTTGGAGCAGCAACCTCTTCTTTCTTCCATCTAGAAACTACTGGATGGTTACGTGCTTCTAGGAAAGCCTTCAGTTCATCAACCGTTTTTGCATCTTCTTCTGTTGCAATTTTGTCGTAGAGTTCTGCTGGTATATAGTCTTTCATTCTTTCTTTTACTTCTTTAGGCATCCAGATTATTCTTTCCCATCCACCATCTGCCCTTAAAAACTTTTTAGACCTCATATACTCGTAGGATAAACCGTGGAATCCTGGAACCTGTCTTCCACCAGCTGTTGAGTCTGCGATAGCTCCAAACGTTAACCCTGTTGGAGTAACCCCTTTAAAGTCTCTATGAACAATACCTAAACCATCACATTCTGGGACATAGAAGGTTGTACATTCAAAACAACCACAAGATGTGTGTGGATAGTCAAAGGCGGAATATAGTTTAACACGTGTAACTTCTCCAAGAGACTTTTCTGCTACAACCTTGTTTGCACCGGACCATTCACCAGCCCATTCATCAAGACATTCACCTTTCGGGATTGCAAAAATAGGACCTTTAGGATCTACTTTTGCTGCTGCTCTACCATCAAGCCAGCTTATAGCACCACAGTTAGCATATCTTTGTGGAGTTATAACACAAACATGGGAGGGTGCAAAAGACTGGCAGAGGGTACAACCGTAGAAAACATCAACCTCATCATCAGTCATTCCCCTAACTCTAGCATCCCTTTTCTCGTAAACCTGACGTGCCTCCTCATACCTTTTCTTTACCTCTTCAGGGTCTGTGATAAAGGTTACCTGGATTTTTTCTATGATTGGTAGCTCGCTCTTGTATAGTCTGCAAAGAACTTTTCCAACAACCTTTAGATTTAAACCTTTTTTAACAGCTTTTTTATCCATACGTAGCCATATTGTGTCACGCTGGTTTAGATGCATAAACCCTTGAATCCAGTTTGAAAAATCGTGGATACGTCTCTCCATAACTCCTTCCATATCTTCCTCAAGCTCTTTACCAGCAACCTCAATATAGATACCGAAAGGAATCTTACTTCCTTCAGGTATTTGGTCTACGTCAGGACCTATTACCGTGATTTTTTCATCTTCAACTTCTTCAGGTTTTCTTACCCTTAAAAGCTCAAATTTTTCTTTTATGTCTGGACCTCCAAGCTCAACATGCATAGCTGGTTTTCTTATTCTTTCCCCCTCATAGGTTATTCCCACATCTACCGGTATATCTGCGAACATTCCAGATTTACTCATATTTTTCTCCCCCTTTACAATTTCTCATTTAGGTTTTTATTTTTTTCTCCCCTTCTCTAAATTTTCTGCGATTGCAGTTAGGTTTTTCTCCCAATCTTTTAGGGAGAGGTTTGGGAAAGACCAGTTACAGTGAGGATAATAATATTGGTCGATAGAAACGGTTTTAAGATGCTTATAGGCGAAAGATTTAAGCCCAGACATAATCAGCCAACTCATATAGTAGTGGCTAATTCCAATTATTAACGCCAAATCGTGTGGAGGATTTTTACCTGTAACACTCCATGTTGGGTCTGTAAGCCTATTTCCAATATCCATTGCAGACATCCATGCTGTGGGCTTAAAATCTCTCTTTAAAAACTCTGAAACCGTGTGGGCTGTTGCAACCACAGGTATGTTAGCAGCTTTTGCGATTCTGATTACATAGTCGATAGGCTTTTTACCGTTACCAAAATCTATTTCAGCGGTTTTAAATCCTGCAACAAGAATTGGGTTTTTAGCTCTTGTTACTAGGGCTGAAACAACCTCAGGCTTTGTGATTACAACAGCCTTTGTTGGTCCTGGAATCTCATATTTTTGCCACGGTTCTGCTGCCATATTTTATCCCTCCTTCTTCACCCTAATAAGTCTAGGTAGTAGGGTTGGGTCTGGTGACGGATTTTTACTTTCCTTCCAACCTTTCTCTTTAAGGAACTCTAAGATTTCATCTTTCATTGTGACAGGTATATCTGCAACTGTACGTACAAAGAGGTGGATGTCATCTGGTAGTGTTCCATAAAACTTTTTGTGTAGGTCTATGTAATGGTTAAGCTTTATAGCTCTACCTTTTGTTGTATCACTAGGTCTCATACAAAGCTTAGGTATCATAACCATAGCCTCCTCAACAGTTTCAACTGGGAAGAATAGGTGTTCTGGTGTTGGACCCACATAAACCCTTTCTCCTGTTCTAGCATCTATCACATACCAGTCTTCATCCCTATCCTTTCTTCCAAGTAAAGCTCTCCTATACTTTGAGCCGTGAGGACCAACAATAACTGGTATACCAAGCCTCCAGAATCCGCTTGCTATTGAGGATGCTTTCTGAGACATTGCTCCCCAAGAAATACCTACAGCTCCAACCCTATTATGTACGTAGTCCGCAATCTCTTCATAGTTTGAGTTTAGTTTACGTTTTGCGAATATGCTTGCAATTTTAATCGCAGCACCTGAAATGTGTGGGTTACTGACACACGAACCCACGTTTAAAACTCCACCAGCATCAAAAGCTCCCGGGAAGGCCTCATATACGGTAAGACCTTCCTCATTTCTATACATAGCCATAGCCATTGCAGCACATCCTGTCGCAACAACTATAAAGTTTCTTTTTGCAAACTCTTCAGCAATAAGAGCATTAGCTTTCCAATCAGGCCAGTTTGCACAACCAACAAGAGCAACAATACCAGGAATCTCCCCTAAAACGATAGGTCCACCAACCCTTCTAATCTCAACATCCTGGATGGGTCCCCTTCCAGCCCTAATCTTAAACTTTTCTTCCCTTATCTTTATTCTTGAGGCTCCAACCATTAGGGTATGTGGATGAAGATTGTTTGGACATACACCTTCAGATTCACACCTTACACAACCAATGCATCTTTCATATAGGTCAGCTAAGGGTTTAAGGTCTCCTTTGGCTGCTGCCTTCATGGCTTCTGGAATAGGTAGGTTGTTAGGACATACTCTTTGGCAACTATGACATTGGGTACATTTTTTAGCGGCTTCAATAATCTGAGAGTCTTCTGGGATTATACCCATTTTTCTACGTTTTGGAGCTATAGCCACAGCAACCCTTACAGCAACCTCACCAGCCTTTTCAGAGTTTAGGATACATGCTCCAGGAGCTTTTCCACTTACAAGGTCGTTTACTATTTCATCTGTCGGGTCGTTTGTTCTGTCTGGGAGGCCTTGGAAGTTTTTGTAGTGGGTTGAGATTAGGACAGCGTTAACCTTCATCGCCTCATTTAGGATGTCTGTTCTGATACACTGTTCATCAACAACTATAACATCAGCCACACCAGACCTAACAAACCTTAGCTGATGAGATAAAGGTCCAACAATTTTTGCTTTTTGGGTATGTCTAGTAATATCTATGGCTGTACAACATATTCCACATAGCTCAACATCGTTTTCAAGCCCGTTTCTTTTCATATACTCGTAGATTTCAACTGCTGGTGGAACGTTATGACCTATAACCAAAATTACAGGTTTATGTGTGTCTATTGTTCCAATACCAATTTCAACTAGGGGTGCTTCAGGATCTGCTTTTGGGAAGTTGTAGGTTGAGATCTGAGCAATATCACAAGCTTCCATAGCCACATGGTCAATCATTCCAGCATGAAAAACTTTAGATTCGAAGTCTATGTTGTTACCTTCTTGTCCTGTGTGGCAACATGAAAGCAGGTGAACAATTTCTTTTTCACAGTATTCTACGATATCTTCAAGGTCGCCTAAAGTTTTAGGTTTAATACCTGTAACCAGACGTGCATGTGGAGCTTCAAGATAAACTGAGCCGTCTCCGACGTTAATCGGATGGTCTCTTCCAAACTTTTCTATAAGTTCTTCGATAAGGTGTCTGGCATGTCCTGTGTGGGTTGCAGCACCAATAGCACATGAAAGAAGCACTATTCTAGACTGTTGGGCAGCCATATCTAATCCACATGCACCCCTCTTTCCCTTGCTTAGGTCACATTTACCCATTGTACATAAACAGCAGAGGTCACAGAAGGGGAGATAGAAGGGCTTATACTTTTTTAGAAGTTTATGATCCCATTCTCTCAGAGTTGAAATATCGGGCATTGGGTTTGGACCTGGTGTTTCCTCCCACTCCTCAACAACCCTTCCAACACTCAGCTCAAAACCTTTTGCCTTTAGTATATCTGTTCCAAGTTCATCAATTTTTATACGCATTTTTGTCAATTTTCACACCTTTAAAACTATTTAGTTTAAGGTTGAAAGAAATTAATTGGATTTTTTGTATTTAAAACTTTACTCTGGGGTAGATTCAACAATAAGCTTATTTTTGGCTACGTAAATTTTTAAACCTAACAATTTTGGTGAAAGCCTTTATGGGTGGAGAAAAAACGGGTGAGAAGGTAGATTTAAAGAAGATTTTAGAAGTCCTACTTGACTTTAAAGGTAAAAAGATTAGAGAATTCTGTCAGGAAAGACTAAGCAAAAACATAGACCCCTACGAGATTTTTAACGAGTTGTCGTTGGGTTTGGAGGAGATAGGTAGAGGCTATGAAAACAAGGAGTTTCAAAGATATTTTACATCAGACTTGATTGTTTCAGGGAAAAACATGAAAACAGCTATTGAAATATTAAAACCCCATATTAAAAAGGTTGAGGATGCAAAGAGAAAGGGGAAGGTTGTTGTTGGAACTGTTAAGGGAGATGTACATGACATAGGTAAAAACATTTTTGCTATAACTCTTGAATCAAACGGTTTTGAAGTCATCGACCTAGGTGTAGATGTAGATAAAAAGGTTTTTGTTGAGAAGGTTAAAGAAGCAAACGCCGACATTTTAGGGATGTCTGCACTTTTAACAACAACAGTACCCTACATGGAGGAGGTTGTTAGAGAGTTAAAAAAGGAAGGTTTAAACGGTAAGGTCAAAGTCATAATAGGTGGAAGAGCAACAACAGAGGAGTTCGCAAAAAAAATTGGGGTAACCTATGGCAAGGATAGCATAGATGGACTGAAAAAATGTTTAAGTTTTGTGGAGGGGGAAAAATGAGGATTTGTGTAATTTACAGTGGACCCTTAGGTGAACAGATGATAAACAACATGGCTATGAAGGGGTATGGAGACCAGATAGTTAACGTTTTTGAGCTTAAACCTGAAACCATAGAGGAGGAACATCCATCAGAAACAGACATTTGGTCAAAAATATGGGAAAACCCTGAAGAATATGTGCCAAAAAGTTTGCCAATAGTAGAATGTGACCTTCTACTTGTGTTAGGAATCCATTCTAAGCTTGGAGACCTAATTCCACCTATAGCTGAAAAATTGAGGGTTAAGGCTGTGCTTTATCCTATAGATGATAGAGCAACAGCACCTGAAGCCAGAAAATCTATAGAGGAAGACCTTGAGGAAAAGGGTATCCATGTAGAGTTTCCTGAGCCTTTCTGTATTCTGGAAAAAAGTGAGAATGAGTTTATTAACGAGTTTGCCAAAAAGTTTGGAAGACCAAAGTTTGAGATAAAACTTGATGAGGAAAAGAAGGTTTTAAAAGAGGTTAAGGTGGTAAGGGATACCCCATGCGGTTCAGCATCATGTGTCAGCAAAAAGCTTGTTAACTTCCCCTACAACGATAAAGAAGCCCTAATAAGAAAAATCTATGATGAACACCATAACGAGGGTAACGAAAACTATTGTTTAGCAGAGATGGACCCAAACTATCCTTTAATGCAGGAGGCTGGAGACCTGCTTAAGGATGCAATTTTTGAGGCATGCGGATTTCCAACAACAAAAACTGTGATTTTAGATAGGATAAGGGAGACAGGAGAAATTGAGGTTAAAAAGTTGGAGGAGATAGTTGTAGGTAAACCTGGAGACTGGAAAAATCCTGATAAGGCTTGTGATGCAGATAGAACCTTTTACCTTTACTTGGATGAGTTGGTTAAGGAGGGAAAAATTGTTAGGGTTGATGACAAGTTAAGGTTGGCTTAGCCTATCTTCTACAAACCTCAAAAGCCAGTGATTCAACAAATAGTGAGTGAAAATCCTCCTCCAACTCTAACCTAACATGGCCAATTTTTTTTGAGATTTCTTCAACCTCTCTTCTTTTCTCCTCGGAAACCAAAACTTCTGTAGCACCTTCTATAGCGGCATTTCCAACCTTCTCTATCCTTTCTAACGGTATTTCTGGGAGCATACCTATTTTTAATGCGTTTTCAGGGTTAATGTAGGTGCCAAAAGCCCCTGCAAGATAAAGTCTTTTAATATCGTCAACAGTAACCCCATAATGTCTCATCAATATTTTTGAGCCTGCACAAATAGCTGCTTTTGCAAGTTTTAGGTTGTCTATATCCTCACCATCCAAAAAGATACGTTTACCATCTTCCGCAAGAACAAATTCTCCTCCGCTAGACAGTTTACCTGCATAATCCATAATTCCTTTTTCTAACATTTGAGCAAGAGCATCTATTAAACCTGAACCACATATCCCTATAGGTGGAGCGTTTCCTATGGTTTCATATTTGACTTTTAGGTTTGAGTCTATCTTAACCTTTTGAATTGCACCTATAACAGCTCCAACACCACATTTTACACCAGCACCCTCAAAAGCAGGTCCTGAAGCACATGAAGCCACTATAATTTTGTCTTTGTTTCCTATGGCTATCTCCGTGTTTGTCCCAATATCTATTGCCATGGTTACCTCGGAGCTTTTATGCATCTCGGTTGCAAGTATGACTGCAAGTGTATCAGCACCAACAAAATGACCTATAAGGGGTAAAGCATAAACGTTTGCTTTTGGGTTAATTGTTATCCCAAGCTCTTCTGCCTTCTTATTTACAGAGTCTAAACTGACAGGCTCATAGGGGGCTTCACCCAAACCTTTTACTGGATGTCCAACAAAAATGTCTCTCATTGTTGTGTTTCCAACAACAACCATCTCGTAGATATGGTTTGGGTTGATAGGTCCCTTTTGAACCATCTCGTTAATACTGTTTCTAATAGCTTTTTCTAGGGGTTCTTGACCTACACTTCTAGCATAGTTTATTCTGTCGATAACGTTGTCACCATAGTCTATTTGGGGGTTTAACATTGAAAGAGAGAAAACTTCTTCTCCAGACTCTAGGTTAATCCACCGCATTGCAACTGTTGTTGTTCCAATGTCTAAGGCTAAACCGTAAAGCTCACCTTCATAGGGGGCTATTTCAACATCTCCCCAAAAAACCTTCTCACCTAAAGGTGTAGCTCTCCTTTTTACGATAGGATTTAAGGGAACCTCTTTTCTCTTACCCTTCTCCAAAATTTTTACGTATTTTGGAACCTCAACATAGATGTCTAGGTCGTCTCTTACCACTATAGCTTGACATGCAAGCCTATATCCCGGACTTCTAATAGCCTTTTTTTCAGCCTCTGTCATCGGGCTTAAGCTTTCCGTCCCATCAACTTTGACTAAACATCCTCTACATATCCCTTGACCACCACATGAAGCGTTTATATGGACTCCAAGTTCTTGGATGTGTTTAAGAAGTGATTTACCTTTGGTTAGTTTTACTTTTTTACCGTGAGATGTAACAATCATCCAGCCCATAACAAGTCTAAAAAAGAGAACATTTTCTCCAATAAAAATATTTATTACACGGCTGAAACGATTAATATGCAACTTTTGTTGCTTTTTTGATAGGTGTAAAAGTAATGGTAAAGATAGCTGTAACGGGGAAAGGTGGTGTTGGAAAAACAACAATAACAGCAGGTCTTGCCAGAGCATTTTCAAGAAGAAGCTATAAGGTTGTAGCTTTAGATATAGACCCATCCCCAAACCTTCTTTCCTCACTTGGTTGTGGAGAGAACATAAACCTTGAACATGTTAAGCCTTTAATGGAGAATGTTGACCTAATTAGGGAAAGAACAGGTGCTCCACCTGAAGGTTATGGTTTAGTTTTTAAGTTGAATCCTAAGGTTGACGATATTCTTGACAGGTTTGGTATAGAGTGTAGGGATGGTGTTAAACTTCTTGTTGTAGGGACTATTAAGCAGGGTGGTGGTGGATGTTTTTGTCCTGCAAACGCTTTTGCCAGAAGACTTGTAGATTATCTTAGTGGTGGAGTGGATGTTTTGCTTATGGATATGGAGGCTGGAGTGGAACATTTAGGGAGAGGAACAACAAGAACTGTTGAAATTCTTTTAACTGTTGTGGAGCCAAGCCTAAAATCTGTTGAAACAGCTAAACACATCAAAAGGCTTGCATCAGACCTTGGAATAAAAAAGGTTTTAGCTGTGCTTAACAAGATAAAGTCTGCTGAAGAAGAAAAACTAATCTCGGAAAGTCTCCAAAAAATCGGTATCCCAACCATCTACAAGATTCCCTATGATGAAGCCATGATGAAGGCTGACCTTGAAGGTGTTTCTGTTTTTGACCTTAAAGAAGGAGATTTAATGTTTAAAAGAATGGAAGAGTTAAGCAAAATTCTTGAAAAAGAAGCTGAGTTTTCAAAGGTTTAACTAAGACAAGATAAAATTTTTGTTGAATTTTAGGGGAATGCTTGGTGGGGGGAAAGTTAGAGGAGGCTTTAAAAAGAAGGTTTCCAGACGAGGATGTTAAGCTTCTGGCAAAAATACTTAGAAAGGCTATAGAGAAGAATTGTATTTTTTATGAGGAGGTTGATGTTCCGAAGGAGGTAAAAGAAGACCTACTACTTTTTCTGGTTAACGAAAGACTGCTACTTCCAGACAAAATATGGAAGACTTTAGCTTGGGATGACAGAATTTTCATGTTAAAAAATGGTGAAAAATATGTTGTGCCAAACGTAGTTAAACATTTGATTAGAAAAGCTGAAGAAACAGGTGAATGGAATCCTGAGTATGCTGTGGAAGAATATTTAAGGGAGATTAGGGAGAGGGAAAAAGAAAAGATAATGGCTCTTTTTAGGAGGATAAAAGAGAAGCTTAGGTTTAGGGAAAATAGGTTAACCCCTGAGTTTTTAAAAGAAACCATGGATGAGCTTGGCTTAGATTTGAATGTTGAAAAAGTTATTATTGAGTTTAAGGGTGGAGGGATAATCAGCCCTCATCTTAGAGACTCTATACGTTCAAAACAACTTAAATACGAGGTAAACCCATCATGTTTAGACAAAAGTTAAGGGTTGTGAGTGGAGGGTATTATGGCTATCCTAGTATTCCCTGGGAAAGGTGGAACAGGAAAAACAACTCTTTCAGCCCTAACAATCAAATATTTTGCGGAAAGGGAAAAAATAACTTTAGCTTTAGACCTTGACCCAGACTCTCACCTTTACAAGCTTTTAGGTGTAAAAATAAATAAGACTATAGGGGATGTTGTTGATAGAGTTCATAAAGAGAAAAAAGCTGAGCTTGAACCTAAAAAGCCTGTGGATGTTTCAGACCAAGAATATTTTTTGTCTCTTATAGCTGAAGAAGTCCTTATTGAAAGTGAAAATTTTGACCTTTTAACCTTAGGTAAACCATCAATAGACATAGACTGTTATTGTCCTGTTTTTCTCTGGTCTCAATATGCTATATCCCAAGTTATGAAAAGTTATGGTGTAACCTACGAGAACGTTGTTGTTGACTGTGACCCTGGAACAGAAATTTTTCCGAGAAAAATACTTGATGAGGTTGCAAACGTTAAGCCTATCGACCATCTTCTAATAGTCATAGACGGTTCTAAGATGAGTCTTGACACAGCAAAAGATATTGTTGAGGAGACTAAAAAAAGCAATTTAAAGGTTAAAAATGTGGCTTGTATAGGTAACAGGGTTGATGATAAAACTTTTCAGAAGCAAGTAAAGGAGGTTGCAAAAAAAAGGTATGGGTTAAATGTTGTAGGGTTTATACCCACAGACCATGAGCTTAGCAAGATGAGTTTAACAGACCAAAACGTTTTTGAGATAAAGGATTCCTCCGCCTTCCAAGCCTTAAAAACTGTGATGAGAAACCTAAACCTTTAAGCTTTTATATTTTGGTAGGTTAGGATTAAAACGTAAAAATCATCTTTTTTGGTGATTTTATGGGTTGGAAGGTTACGGTTATTGAGGCTTTTGACCTGCCAGACGCTTGGTATAGATGCCTAAAAAAATGTTTTGAGGAAGGCTACGAATATACGGTTCAACGTGGAAGTTTTGTTGGACATAAACGTAGGGAGCTTGATAACGCCGTTATTGTTGTTAGAAAACCTGATAATCCACCACTTGTTCCTGATGTACCTCAAGGTGTCCCTCCACCAACAAGCATGGACTATATTAACAGGTATCTTGGATACCTTTACACCTCCTATAAACAGGATGAAGAGTATACTTATGGTGAACGTTTAACAGCAGCCCAACTATCTCAAACAGACAAAATTGAGGGTTCAAGGATAAGACAGGTAAACCAAATAGATGAGGTTATAAAAATGCTTAGAGAAACCCCTGAAACAAACCAAGCATGTGTAGAGGTTGGAATGCCAACAGATATTCTGCTTAAAGACCCTCCATGCCTACGTCTTCTAGATTTTCGTGTTAGGTATGGGAAACTACACATGTTTTGCTATTTTAGGTCATGGGATTTATGGGCTGGTTTTCCAGCAAACCTTGCAGCCTTAGAGATGTTAAAACAGTATATGGCTAAGGAGATTGGTGTGGAAAATGGGACTATAAACGCGTATAGTAAGGGTTTACACCTATACGATTACACTTGGGAATGGGTTAAACAAGTTTTATATCCAAAAATGGAGAGAGGAAAATGGTTTAAACCCTAAAAGTTTAAGGTTTGAGGTGAACCCATCACGGGTAAAACCTCTAAACCTAAAACACCACAAATTTTAGTTTTAACCCTAACCATAACAGTTCTTTTAACGTTAAGTTTAGCTCAAGCCAACCAAACCCATAAAAACCAAAAATCGGATGGGAGGTTTGGGTTTGTAGGTTCTGGTGTTTTTGAGTCTGGAGAACCGGAGGCAAGCGTTTTTATACCACACCTAGACCTAGGATTCACTTGGGATAGACCTCACCCAGGACCGTTCATATGGAATAAGATTGAGCCTACCAAAGGTGTATACGACTTTTCAGAAACAGATAGGTATGTTAAAGCAGCCCAAAAATACGGTATCCATATAATAGCAACTATTTGG
>QMXD01000032.1 GCA_003661965.1 Candidatus Hecatellales archaeon | reverse complement strand
CATCTAGGGTTAAATGTCTTGGAAGAATAACCCTTTTAACTCCAAGCCCAACATAAAATTTTACGGTTTGAGAGTTTAAAGCTGGCGCTGTTGTACTTAAAATCGTGAAGACATCTATGTTCATCCGGTTTAAGGCTAAAAGAACCTCTAAACTTCCAACAATTAGACCGTCAACCCCAACTCTAACAGCCTCATCAATATACTTCAAAATTAGAGGATATTGGGTGTCTGTATAGTAAAGCTGGTTTATGGTTAGGTAGATAGGCTTACCATACGAATGCGCAGTCTCAACACAATCTTTTAGCTCATTAAAATCTTTAAGGTTAGCGTTTAATCCTGGTCTACGGTTTAAAGATAAACCAAAAAACTTTTCACGCCATTCCTTAGGCAAAACACCACAATAAAATTCGTCTGCACCCTCATCCACCAAAAGCTTAACCTCATAAACTCTACTTATTGGAGCTAAAATTTTTAGCCTCAAACGTTTAGCCTCACAAACCATGACTTCCTACATTTAGTTAATTGTAGAAGAATCTGAAAAACTTTTTAAGTTTAACCTTCTTTTAGGAAAGTTAGTAAGGTTATTTTAAATAACATGGTTGAGGTTGTTAAAAATGGTTAAGAGTGAAGTAAAGTGGCAGGCTAGAACGCGTGAAGAAAACCTTAATCTTCAAAGAAAAAAACTTAAAGAAATACTTGTTAAGGCTGCTAACGCAACCTTCTACAAAAACAAGTTTGAAAAAGCAAGAATTAAACCTGAAGACATAAAAGACCTTGAAGACCTAAAAAAGATACCAATAACATCTAAAGCTGAAATTCCTATAGCAGCCCAAAACAACCCTCCTTTCGGCGGGATTTTAGCTGTGCCGCAGAACGAGATTATTAGATGTTATATTTCCCCCGGACCTATTCCCACAGCCTTAACCAAGAAGGATGTTGAAAATTGGGCTGATAGAACTGCAAGAATACTTTACCTATGTGGTGTTAGACCTGGAGACATAGCAATAAACGCTGTAAGCTATCATATGGTTCCTGCTGGTTTAATGATACATGACGGATTTGAAAAGTTGGGATGTATGGTTATTCCAACAGGACCAGGTCAAAGCAAAACTCAGGCTGAAATAATAAAAAATTTTGGAGTTACAGTTGTTCAAGGGTTTACAGAGTTTTTGCTTCATGTTGCTGAGGTTGCAAGAAAAGATTTAGGTTTAGACCCAAAAAAAGATTTTAACCTAAGACTTTCTATAAGTGTCCCATTACCACCAAGACCTGAAAGAAACAGGATTGAGGAGGCTTTAGGTCTTAAGGAGAGAGCAACTCAAATTTATGGTATAGGTGAAGCAGGATGGGTTGCAGCTGAATGTTCCGCCGAGCAAGGGTTACATGTGGTTGAAGACGCCTTTATAGCCGAGGTTGTAGACCCCGAAACTAAGGAGAGGGTTGGTCCTGGTGAAAGAGGAGAACTTATTTTAACATGTCTTGATACTGAAGGTTCACCTAAGATAAGGTATGGGACTGGTGATGCTGTAACCCTAACTGATGAGAAATGTGCATGTGGACTTGAGGAGGTTAGAATACTTCAGGTTCTTGGAAGGATTGATGAGATTACAAAGGTTAAAGGGTTATTTATCTTTCCCTCAACGATTGAGGCTGTGATTAAAAAGTATTCCGAGCTTAGAAGGTTTCAAGCTGTTGTTGATAGACCTGAAAACATAGACAGGTTAACGGTTAAAGTTGAATATTTGGGAGCACCAGAAAAGGCTGAAGAGTTAAAGAGTAAGCTTTTAAGAGACTTTAAGGAGGCTTTACGTATCGATACCAATGTTGAGTTTGTTAAGCCAGACGAAATTAAACCTACAGATAAAAGGCTTGTAGACCTTAGAAAAGGTCCTGTAGCATGGACTAAGTAACAATTTTTAAGTATCATTTATTAGGATTCCTTGTTATAAGGAAAAAGAGTCTAACAACGGATGTGGTGAAAAGGTTTGAGTGTTAAAGAAGAACTTAAAACCATAGTTGGAAGCAACCATGTTTTAACTGAAACTGAAAAACTTAAAGAATATTCAAAAGACTTTAGTTTTCACCCCCCAAGAATGCCTAACTATGTTGTTCAACCTGGAAGCGTTAAAGAAATCCAAGAGATAGTAAAACTTGCAAACAAGTACCTGATACCAATTATACCTTGCAGTTCAAGTGTCCATTTTTACGGGTTAACCATACCAGAGGAAGGAGGAATAATCTTAGACCTAAGAAGACTTAACAGGATACTTGAAATTGATAAAGAGAATAGGATGGTTAGAGTTGAACCTGGTGTAACGTGGGAAAACCTACAAACAAACCTTGAGAAGGAAGGGTTTAGAGTATTTAACCCGCTGTTTCCCCACAGATTAAAATCTGTTTTAACAAGCTATCTTGAAAGAGAACCTATGATTATCCCAAAGTTTGAATATAGCGACCCAATTTTAACGATGGAGGTTGTTCTTCCAAACGGAGATTTGCTTAGAACAGGTTCAGCTGCAGCACCAGGAGTACCGGACGAGACTATTTCAGACCTTGTTGGACCTTATGGTCCAGGCTTAGATTTTTATAGGTTTTTTCAGGGTGCTCAAGGAACACTTGGGATAGTGACATGGGTAAGCCTTAAAATGGGGTTCTTACCTAGCCTAAAGAAAACCTTTCTTATAACCTCAAACAATCTTGAAGACCTAATAGAGTTAACCTACAATATTCAAAGACTTATGATAGGAAACGAATGTTTTATAGTTAACAACCATAACATGGCAAATTTAGCCTCAACAACAGGAAACCCTGAAGAGATAGGTAAGCTTAGGGAGAAGCTTCCGCAAAACATTTTGGTTTTATGTTTGGCTGGAGGCTATAGAAGACCTGAAGAAAAAATTGCTTATGAGGAGGAAGTATTGGAAAAAGCATGTTCCGATGTGAAGCTGAAACCACAAACTTCTCTACCGCCAATCCCAGACCTATCTAAAACTCCTCTGGATAAACTACATTTAGCTTGGTCTAAAGACCCATATTGGAAGTTTCAGTATAAGGGTTCATGTTGCGACATATTCTTTATAACGGTTTTAGAGAGAGTTCCAGACTTTTTAAAGCTTGCCTATGATGTTTTGGAGGGTGAAGGATACTCTGTTAGTGACCTAGGCTATTATATTCAACCGTTAGAGTATGGTAGAGCTTGTCACTGTGAATTTAACTTACCTTATGATCCCAATGACCCAAAAGAGATTAAAAAGATTAGCAGCATTTTTGAAAAGCTTAGTGAAAGGATTATGGCTAATGGAGGTTTCTTTTCAAGACCCTACGGCTTATGGTCAAGAATTGTCTATGAAAAAGCCACAGAGTATGTAAACGCTTTAAGAAAACTTAAGTCAACTCTAGATCCAAACAACATTATGAATCCGGGGAAGATATATTACCTCTAAAGTTACTCACTACATAGTTAATGCTGCTACAACAAACTTACTTTAAAAGTTTTTATCTATCTTTCCCAAGAATCCTCTTAATTTTCAACAGAAACCCTAACAAGCTTTCTTGGAACATTTATACTTTAAGAGGCTTAAAGATATATCCTTAGGGATCGGTATGCTTTTCATCGATAAAAACTCTACACAAACAGAGGTTATACTCCCTCTACAGACAAGCCTCTTTAGGTTCTTGTTTCCCTTTTCTTTCTTATAAATAGAAAGACGATAGGTTATAGATTTTTTCCCAATCCTACTCACACATATAACACCTTCTACAACATCCCCAAATCTTAACGGAGATAGAAATGTGCATGAAATTTTAACACGTGGAAAGCTAACATTACGTTCATAAATTAGTTTTTCGTAGGGAATATCTAATGACCGATACATCTCCTCTTCAATTCTCCAAAAATAGTCAAGAAGACGTGAATAGTTAACTACACGCGCATGATCAACATCTGCGAAGTCGACTCTAAAAAAAGTTTTAAATTTTGGCATACCACTAAATCTCTTAACCTTCAGGTTTAAGTATGTATCTTGTTATTCCGTCTTCACATTTTTCAGTTACAAGTTTAACTTTCATGTTAACCTTTATTTCTTCTGGTTTTATGTCTCTAACCCATGCTGTAACTTTTGGTCCTTCATCAAGTTGAGCAACCCCTATTACATAGGGAGCTATATTTGTGTATGCCTTGGGTGCTACATGAGTTACTGTGTAGGTTATTAGTTTTCCTGTTCCCTTTATTTCAACCCAATCCATGTCACTAGATAAACATTTGTTGCAGTCAGCTTGGGGTGGAAAATATAGTTTACCGCACTTTTTACATTTTGTCCCCATAATCTTTCCTTTCTCTAGTTCTTCAAAGAATTTTTTTAATTTTGTGTGAGGTGGGACTATGACCCTTACATCAAAAGAAAATTGGGTTACAGCCAAAATGACCTACCTCCTATAGATGTGAACACAAACATAGGTTCCGTGTGCCCCAACATTATGGGTTAAACCTATTTCAGCGTTTGGAACCTGCCTTTTACCTGCTTCACCCCTAAGCTGTTTAACAATCTCATAGGTCATAGCTGCTCCAGTCGCCCCTGTAGGATGACCTTTAGCTTTTAACCCTCCGTCAACATTAACAGGAATTTTTCCACCTATATAGGTTTGTTTCTCTTCTATTAGTTTTCCACCCTCACCTTTTTTGCAGAATCCTAGGTCTTCATATGCCATTATTTCGGCTATAGTAAAACAGTCATGAACACAAGCAACATCAACATCCCTAGGCTCAACCCTAGCCATTTTATAAGCTTGTTTAGCAGCTTCAACAGTCCCAGGAATTGTTGCATAATCTTCTCTGTTATGTAATGCAACGGAAGATGTTCCCAGTCCAAGCCCTGTAATCCAAATCGGTGTGTCTGAGATTTTCTTCGCAACATCTTCAGAGGCTAGTATTGCGCAAGCTGCACCATCAGAAATTGGACAGCAATCGTAAAGTTGGAGTGGATAACTTATCATAGGTGATTTTAAAGCTTGCTCTAAAGTTATTTCCCTTTGGAAGTGAGCCTTAGGATTCATAGCCCCATAGTAATGGTTTTTTACAGCAACCATCGCTAACTGTTCTTTGGTAGTCCCGTATTTATGCATATGGTTTATAGCAAAGATGGCGTAGAAACCTGGAAAAGTTGGACCATAGTGGTTTTCCCATGTAATATCTCCACCAGTACCCATGAACTGAATTATTTCAGCTGTTGTTCTTCCAGCCTCATTCATCTTCTCAACACCTAGAGCTAAAGCTATGTCATGAAGCCCTGAAGCCACATCAAGCCAAGCCAACCTGATCGCAGCGCTACTTGAAGCACATGCAGCCTCTATTCTAATGTTTGGTTTTGGGTTTAAACCAAGATATTCCATTACGGATGCTCCTGGTGAAACTTGACTTGAAAAATGATCTGCATTTATAGCTGTATAAACAGACTCTATGTCTTTAGGTGCTAGGTTTGCATCTTCAAGAGCTTCTTTAAAAGCTTCAAAAGCCATCTCCCTAAGTGACTTATCAGCTAAAACTCCAAATTTTGTCATACCAACACCAACAACGGCAACACGTCTCATCACAGAAACCTCCATAGACATAGATATAGAAAGTATACGGTATACTACCCTTAATAATTTTTACGGTAAAAAAATTATGGATATTCCCAGCTTTTACCGTCAGACTTTAGCTTTAAGGATTTTAAACCATACTCTTCTCTAGCCTTAAGCATAGCCTCCAGAGTTCTAGACCTTCTTTCAAGTCTAGCCTTGAACTCATCCTCAGACCAAACAACCCTCCTACTTCCAGCAGCTAAACCGTTAGGGTCAAAAACTTCCCTAAACTTTCTTAACAACATATAAAGGTTTGGTCCTATTTCTGGTAGACAGCTAGTCATAGGCTCGGTAAAAACAAACATTCCACCCCAATATCCTTTTCTCATGAAGGCTGGCCAAGAATAAACCTCAGCAGATATTGTTGCACCCAGATGTTTTATCTCATATCTTTTAGCAAACTGGTCTGCCTCAATGGTTATTTGGTGTCCCCTGTCTACAATGTATCCATAGGGGCAGTTACATCCAGCTTTACTAAAAACCGTTGTTGCACCAAACCTTTCAATAAGGTCACACCATATTTTTGCACCATCACCAATCATGGTAAATGGGCCAAGAGGGGGAAGGACTGTTGCAATATATCCACTGCGAACTGTTCTCATACCTGTTAGGGTATTTGTGCTAAATTCAAGGTTCCATATGGCAACAGCATCAAGAACCTCATGTTTATATTCTTTGGAAATAAGTTTTCCACCGGTTTCCTCTAAAATCTTCATGAAAACTTTTTCCTCATATTCAAGTTGGTGTTTGGAGGTTATAGCTGCAAGAACAATATATCCTTGATAGGGTGAGAAAAATCCTTCTTTCATACGTTTTTCAGCTTCTTCTGATGTTTTAGAACACATGGTTGCATTATATTCCCCTGTAATGTTTAATCCTATACCTATACCTGAAGCTGCGAGTCTACTAACACCCTCAACCAGGCTTTCTAGGTTTGGATACTCAAACCAGTAAACCTTATAGTTTTTTGGTGGGGGAGGATAGTCAAACTTCTTGGTTTTGGCATCCTCAAAATAAGTTGCAATGCTTGGTCTACCAATATCCTCGGAAAGTGTTGGCTCTCCAGCCCATGGATGAAGTTTAATCGTTAGCTCTGTAATTATGCCTCCACTTCCAATTGCACTCTTAAACAACCCCATCAGGTTTGGTCCTGGAAACCTTTCTGTGAACGGATATGGACCTGTTCCCGCTATGGCGATAGAGCCTGTGTTAAGTATTTCTCCTGTTGGAAGAACTATTTTAAAACCTAAAACGTTTCTAACAAGTCCACCATATTTTAGGTCTGTCTGCCATAATCCAGCAACACCATACTGGGAGCATGGTTTTGCGATTGCACTATGCCATCCTGTTCCACCATTCCATAAACCTCTCTTTCTAGCCTCAGCCTGGATTGTGGCATAGTCTACGTAGGGTTGGATAACCATAAACATGTTTTTTCGTCTATGTAGAGTATTTTATCCATTCTAGCTAAATGTATAAGAACTGTTTTTGGGGCTGTTGGTGTACAAAGAAGTTGACCGTTAGTATATGGGACAAAGGGGATCTTATACCTGTTACAGATTTTAACTATTGCTTGAACCTCTTCTGTGGTAGATGGTAAAACAACACACGCAGGAATTAGTGTTGGATCTTTTAAAACCTTTCTAAGCATAGAACCTAAACATATCGTTGTTACGGTGTAAGCTTCAACAACAGCTCTATCCTCGGACACCCATTCGTCTCCGACAACGTTTTTAAACTCACGTATAATGTCTGGTGGAAGTTTTTCATGTTTTACTGGTTTAGACTCTTTTGAACTCAATTTTCCATCAAACTTTTAGTAGAGAGGGTGGACATTAATATTCTTTTAGGTGCGTAAATTCTTTATATATTAGAGACAATTTAGGTTTAGCCGAGGTGGAAGCTTTTTGTTGAGTCTAGAGAACTATAGGTATGATGTTGAAAACTGTGTTAGATGTTCAAACTGTAAATGGGTTGACTACATATGCATGAAAAGTAAACGATTCTCAAAAATTTGTCCAAGCCACACAAAATATCTCTTTGATGTATACTCATGTCAGGGGAGAATGGATGTTGCAAGAGGCTTAATGAACAAGGAGTTAGATTATACAGAAACAGTTCTAGATGTTGTTTATAAGTGTACTATGTGTGGTGCATGCGATATAATGTGTAAAAGATGTTTAGACCTTGAACCTTTAGAGGTTCTTGAAACATTAAGGATAAGGCTTGTTGAGGAAGGTTTAGGACCTATGCCAGCACATAAAGCCTACATTGAGAGGGCTGAAAAAACCCATAATGTTTTTGGTGAACCTCATGAAAAACGTTTTTCATGGGTTCCACAGGAGTTTTTGAATAGGAAGGATGCTGATGTCATATTTTTTGTTGGATGTTTATCCTCTTATAGGAGTCTTGAGGTGGCTAAAGCAACTCTTAAAATCTTAGATACAGCTGGGGTTAAGGTTTCAGTTTTAACCGATGAATGGTGTTGTGGAAGCCCTATCTTTAGGGTTGGAGACCTAAAAACAGCTAAAAAACTTATGGAGCATAACCTGTCACTAATCAAGGATACCGGGGTAAACAAGGTTGTTACAAGTTGTGCTGGATGCTATAAGATGTTTAAAGTTGACTATCCAAAAATCTTAGGGGAAGAAACAGGTTTAGAGGTGGCACATATCGTTGAATATATAGACAAATTCTTGGATGAAGGAAAACTTAAATTCTCTAAGGAGGTAAACCTAAAGGTAACCTACCACGACCCATGCCATCTTGGCAGGTTAAGTGAGCCCTACGTTTTTTGGAAGGGTGAAAGAAAAAGGTATGGTTTAACAGATCCACCAAAAAAATGGAGAAGAGGAACCTATGGTATATATGAACCCCCAAGAAAAGTTTTGAGGTCTATTCCTGGCATAACCTTGGTTGAGATGGAGAGGATTAAGGAGAATGCTTGGTGTTGTGGTGCTGGTGGAGGTGTTATGGCGCAATATAGAGACTTTGCAGAATGGACTGCAAAAGAAAGAATCGAGGAGGCAAAGGTAACAGGTGCTGAGGCTGTTGTTTCATGTTGTCCATTCTGTAAGCTAAATTTGGAGCCTAAAGCTAAGGAGGCTGGTATGCAAATGTTTGACCTTACAGAGCTTATTATAAAGGCTTTAGGTTTGGAGGTGTAAAATAGGATGGAAAGAATACCGAGAGAAATTTACCATACACTTGAATCTATAGTAGGCTCAGAATACATAACGGAGGACCCCGTAATATGTCAGGCGTATAGTAGGGGAGGCTACGGGAAAGACATATATGATAGGGGACGTGTAAGACCTGCATGTGTAATTCTTCCAGGATGTACAGAAGAGGTTCAGGCGATAGTTAAGGTTTGTAATAGGTATAAGATACCGTATATCCCGGTAAGCACATTCTATATAGGCTTTTGTGCTCCAACAAAGCCGTACACAATAATGGTTGACTTAAAACGTATGGATAAGCTTTGGATTAACGAGAAAAACATGTATGCTGTGGTTGAACCCTACGTAAACTATGCCCAACTTAACACTGAAGCCTTAAAGCTTGGGCTTTATACAAACGCACCGTTATGCGGAGCGCAGGCTTCAGTTTTAGCAAATCACCTATTCCAAGGAATGGGACAAAATGTTTGGAGAACAGGTTTTGCAAATAAAAGGATCTTAGCTGTTGAGTGGGTTTTACCTGATGGTGAACTTTTACATTTAGGTTCAGCCTCAATAATAAAAGACTATTTCTGGGGTGAGGGTCCAGGACCAGACCTTAGGGGTCTTGTTAGAGGATGGTTTGGGCATTCTGGAGGCTTGGGTATAGTAACAAGGATTGCTGTTAAACTTTTCCCGATACCCTATAGGGGGGTTCCTGAGGTTTGGGGTGTAACACCAAGCACGGGCTTTTCGCTTCCGTCTGAAAGGTTTAGATGGTATAACGTTATTTGTCCAACACTTGAAAAAGCTATAAAGTTTATGCGTGAGGTTAGTAAGGCTGAGATAGCTGCTGTATGTATGAGGATACCATATGTGTGGAGATACCTTAGAAAGGCAACATGCCGAGAAGAGTTATGGGGGTATTGGCTTGAAGATAAAGCTAAGCTTAAAGGTCAAATACCAAGTATTGTAAGAGTTGCCATATGGGGTTTTTCCTCCGAGAAACAGGTTGAATATGAGGAAAAAGTTTTAATGGATATAGCAAACGAGGTTGGTGTAACAGTAAAACCAGCCTCACCTTATGCAGCAGGGGAATGTCTAAAACCAGCAGCCTCCGTTAGAGCATTCTTACCGGGTGGGAACTTTATGGGTCAAAAATTTAACTTTGATTCTTTAGACCACGCCGTTAAGGTTCTTAAAAGTGGATACAAGATTAAACGTAAACATATCCCACCGTTTATGGATGATGGTGAAGAGGCAGGATGGATTCTATGTTTCGATTTTGGATACCATGTTTACGCAGAACTAGACTACTATTTTGATGCTCAAGAAGATGTTGAGGAAGCTATAAAAGCTGAAGAGGAGCTCTTAAAAGACGACCTAGAAATTAAGGCTTATCCTGGAGCCCAGTGGGGACATCTTCACGAAGTATCTGGACCACACATGTTAAACTACCATAAGCTTATGGAGAAGATAGGTAAAACTTTTGATCCGAATCATCTATCAAACCCACCAAGGTTTATAGGTACACGTAAGGAAGAGTCAACGATCCTTACAGAAGTTTGGAGAAAAATATGTCAGTCGGTGATTGAAGAAGAGAAAAGAAGACGGAAAAACAGTTAACCTGGAAAATGATTTTTTAAGTTTTGTTCTTTTCATTATAATAACTTTTTTTATTTTTCATCGAGCCTTAATTTTGCTTGCCATAATGCCCTAAAGATTTAACAAAAAATATATTTTCCTTCAAGATAACGTTAAGAGTAGTTAAACTAGTTTAGTGGAAAGTGATAAGGATTGAGTGTTAAAAACACCATAGATGAGATAACAAGGATTTTAGGTAGGGAAAAGGTTGTAACAGAGGAAGGCATACTTAGAGAGTATTCTAGAGACCAAAGTTTTACGAGACCATGTATGCCTGATGCTATTGTTTTTGCTGAAAAAGTTGAGGACGTTCAAAATGTTATAAAAATCGCCAACAAAAATCTTACTCCAGTTATCCCTTACAGTTCTGGGATGAACCTTTGTGGAGCAACAATACCAAGCCAAGGGGGGATAATTTTAAACCTTACAAGAATGAACAAGATTCTTCAAGTGTCTTTACGTGAACGTTGGGTGTTAATTGAGGCTGGAGTAACCTATAAACAGCTTACAGACGAACTTAAAAAGCATGGTTTAAGGGTTATGATTCCTTTTGGAACACCACCATCAAGGTCTGTTGTTTCAAGTATAATTGAGGGAGACCCAACCTTAGCCTCAGCAAGCTTTGACTATGGAAATTCCCTCTACATGGATTTAGAGATAGTTTTACCGACGGGAGACCTGCTAAGGATAGGTAAGGGAATGGTATACATTAACGGTGAATGGGCTCCTGTTGGTGGAGGAGGAATTTATGGTGCTCAAAACGTTTATTCTTGGCTATGGCAGTCTGCTCATGGAACTCTGGGTATAGTTACAAAGATGGTTGTTAAAGCTGAATATCTACCAAAAGCTAGAAAAATATTCTTCCTAACCTTTGATAGGCTTGAAGACTCTATCGAAGTTGTAAGGAGGATTCAGAGAAGAGAGATAGGTTTAGAATGTTTCGCGGTTAATAGTTTTAACCTAGCAGCAATCCTAACAAAAGAATGGAAAATCCCTGAAAAGTTTCCATGTAGAATTCGGAGGTCCGAGGAGTTTGAAGCTTTAAAGACTAAACTTCCAAGATGGGTATACATAATTCATTTAACAGGTCTCCCATATTTCCCAGAAGAGAAAATTGCATACGAGGAGGAAGCCCTAAACGAGGTTTGTAAAGAGTTTAACATAAAACCAAAAACAACCATACTAAACATTGGAGAGGAAGAAATAATCTCAAGAGAAATCTTAGAGCCTTGGGGTGTACTTAAAAAAGCAAACTATAAAGGTTCAATTCACCCGGTTTGCTTCT
>QMXD01000031.1 GCA_003661965.1 Candidatus Hecatellales archaeon | reverse complement strand
TTTTCTCATTGGGTTTTCAAGTGAGCTAGGCTCATCATCCAAACCTTAAATAATGTATAAAGCTAAAGTTAAGTTTTTAGCTGTTAAGGTTGAGAGTTAAGCCTATAACCCAAAAACATTACATAAATCCATATCATAATAGTATTGTTATGTCTATGTTAAGAAGCAAGGTTGATACTCTTATGGGTCAGAAAATAAACCTTAAACTTGTTTCCCCTGTTTTTCTTATCCTCCTAACCCTAGTCTTATCAAGCCTATGTTTAGGTTTTGTTTTTGCTGAACAAAGAAAACCTGTTGTTTTGCTTAGTGGACTTGACTATCCTATTGGTGTTGCTGTAGACCAGAAAGGTAACGTATATTTTACCGAGTATGCTGTTCCTGGGGAGGGGAGGCTTAAGGTTAGGTTTTCTGATGGAACTGTTAAAACGATTGTTTCTGGTTTAACAACACCAACTGGTGTTGCTGTTGACCCTGAAGGTAACATATATTTTGCTGAGTCTGCAAAAGGAACAATAAAAAAGGTTTTCCCAGATTTTTCAGGGTTCGAAATTTTGGCTAGAAACCTCACATCTCCTTGGAGTTTAACCTTAGATAAAACTGGAAGGTTTCTTTATGTTTCATCAAAAAGTGTGAATGGGACAATTTTAAAGATAGATGTTAAAACAGGTGATAAAACTGTTGTTTTAAAGGGGTTAAAGGTTCCCTATGGAATTTCCATGGATGACAAGGGTAACCTATACTTCACAGAATTTTTGAATGGATGTCTTAAAATGCTTCCAGCTGGAGCGGAAAAACCTCAGGTTTTGCTTAGGAATTTGACTTATCCTTATGCTGTGGCTGTTGATAGGTTTGAAAACCTATACTTTTCAGAGAAAACTGGAACTGTGAAGATGCTTCTAAGGGGTGAATCAAAACCTGTTTTGCTTGCGGATGGTTTAGGTAGGGTTTATGGTTTAGCCTTAGACATGGATGGAAACAACCTTTACTTTACAGTTTTCGGTAAACCTGTATCTAGGGGGACAGGAAGCCTAAACAAAATTATCCTCAAAAAACTAGCTAAACCAACACTAGAAGATAAGGTTAAAAACCTTGAGGAAAAGCTTAGCTTAACCCTAAAAAAGGTTGAAGCTTTAGAGGCTAAAGCTGAAAGTTTAACATTCCAAACAACTGTTCTTGGCTACGGTTTAGCTGGTGTTATAGTTGTTCTTATCCTAACCATAATAGTCTCCATCAAAAAATGGAAGGTTGAGGTGAAAGATAAAGGCAAAACTAAAAGGTAGGTTAAAAGGGGATGGCTGAAGAAAAAAACAAACCCAAGAAAAAACTTTTCATCAAACCCATAATATGCACCCTAATCGTTATCGCCATTATGTTCGTTTTGCTTTTCCCCATACCCTACCAACCCCAACCCAAAAACCTACCCACTCCAAAACGTCCACCCATCAAACCAAAACCACCCACCCCCTCATCCACAGTTGAAGCTGAAGCCCTCAAAATCCTAGAAGCCAACGGAACAGAAGCCGCCTTTAACTATGCATTAAAAACTGGCTTAATTAAGGAGCCTTTACCACCAATACCTGCAAACAGCACCCTCTACAAAAGCCTAATTAAAACCTACGGTAAAAAGCTTGAAAAATTATCCTTCGATTGTTGGTAGGGTTCAGCTTTTAAAGGCTATGGGGATCGATGCTAGAGACCCTTAAACCTTGTGCATTACACTGCATTGCAGTGCATTATGTGTTTTGAGTTCTGTTTTTGTTTACATTTGTTCACATTTTTGAAGCTAACCTATATATACCAAACCCAAACCAATAAAATATCCGGAAGCATCCAGAATACATGAAAGGGTGAGTTTTAAAAATGGATTTGTTGGTTGATAAAAGAAGTTTGGCTTTACCAACAGCAATAATCCTAATCCTATCAGTCTTGGCTTTACTACCAATCCTACCTGCCCATGCAGCTCTAGGAACTGTAACCCTATCCTCCGACAAAATCTACGACAATAAAATGGTTCAGATAACCATAACAGACCCAGACCTAACAGGAACATCTGCATCTCCACCATCCGTAAAGGCTAAATGGAAAACCTTTGAGAAAACCCTAGACGTTTACCATGCTATGGGTGGTTCTTGGGTTTGTTGGATAGTAACAGGTAACGCTACACCAGTCCAACCAGCAAACCCACCATACAATATAAATGGAACAAGCATGACAGATAAAGTAGCCCGATATGTCCATACAATTTCCGGGTTAAGTTCTGGTGACGAAATTAAGATAGTCTATTTTGATGCAAGTGAAAACACAGAGGTAACCTCAACAGTAACCTATACATCAACAAAAGGTTCGATAAGTCTTGACAGGTCAACAATACCTGTTAACGCCACATTAAGAATTACTGTTGTAGATCCAGACCTAAACCTAGACCCAACAGTAGCAAACTCAACAGCAGTTCCAAAGGTAACAATAGAGGTTAAGGGAGGAGTTTATGGAACCTATCAAACAGTCACATCGTTAACCCTTAGTGAGTCAGGTCCAAACACAGACACATTTAAGGCTTCCTTCAACTTTACAAATACACCTAAAGAAACAATAAACTCAGATGTTAAGGTTGTATACACCGATTCTGCACCCTCAGCAACTGTTGAGGCTCATGCGCTTGTTACAGCCTATACAGCAGAAATAAGCCTAGACAAAGACATCTATATGGCTAATGATACAGCAACAATAACACTTATTGAGCCAGACCTAAACCTAGACACAACAACAGCTGAAAAGAGTACAGCATGGGTAACCGTTCGGAGTGAGTTCCCAAACGGAACCCAGTATAGCGGTGGACCTGCATCAGTAAAAATGACTGAGACCGGAAAGAATACAGGAACATTCACAGGTAGCTTTAAGTTTGAAATAACTTCAACAAAAGGTTATGTTATAACTGATGACAAGCCAACCATAGGTGTAAGATATGACAGCAAGATAAAAGTGAAATATGTTGACCCACTAATTGCAACAGGTGAAACAAACGTAGCCCGCACCGACTCAGCAGACTTTAAGACTCATACAGGTGTAATCACAACAGATAAGGATACCTATGCACCTGGAATGTTTGTCACCGTAACCGTTACCGACCCAGACATGAACACAAACCCGAATGTGAGAGAATACCTTGGAACACCAGCTGCTAGCAGCAAGGTTAAGGTTACAGGTGCAGACAAAACTACCGTAGGAATCTTAATGGTTGAGACTGGTGAAAACACTGGTGTCTTCCAAGGTAAGATGAAGATTGTTCAAACAGCAACAACTCAGCTTGACATTCCAAAGGTTAAAGCAACCTTAGGTTCAAAGCTTACAATCCAGTATACTGACCCAATGACTGAGGATGGAAAGACAAACTATGCAATAAAGAAGTCGATAACCGTTAGAGGTACAACAGGTAAAGCTGAACTTGGAAAGTCAAAGTATTCACCAAACGTTATGGTTCTGGTTCGTGTAACAGACCCAGACCTAAACCTAGACCCATACACTAAAGAAACATTAACAGTCCAAAAGGTTGGTAGCACCTACAAGCTTTATGTTGGAGGCACTAATGTTGCAAACTACACAAGTCCACCGTTGTTCCTATACTCGACAGACTGGACTACAGGTGCAAACGTAACCGGATTAACAGAAACAGGTGCTGATACAGGTGTATTTGAGAAGGTTGAAAGCAGCCACATAGGTAACGTTAAGGCTGGAGAAACCCTATACTTCAGATATATCGATGCAGCTAACTCTGCAGGTGCAACCCAAACACTTGAAGCATCCGCAAGCCTAGACACAACAACAGCAACCCTAACACTAGATAAGGATGTCTACAAGCCAAACGAAAAGATTAAGATAACAGTTGTAGACCCAGACCTAAACTATAACCCGAAGGATAAGGATAAAAACCCAGGTGCAGTTGACACATCCTACAGGTTAAAGGTAAAGACTGACACAGACCCAACCGGAAAGAATGTAGAGCTAAAAGAGACAGACAAGGATACAGGAACATTCACAGGTGAAATTAAGATTGTTCTTGAAACAGCTGGAACTGGAGAAATTCAGGTTAAGAGGGGAGATACAATCACTGTAACCTACACTGACAAGGAGACAAGTGGTGGCGGTGGAACAATCAAAGTTACAAAGACAGCCAAAGTGTACTCATCAGATGGAAGCATAAGCCTAGACAAAGCAACCTACTCGCCGGGAGCAAAAGTTAAGATAACCGTTACTGACCCAGATATGAACGTTGACTCTGATGCTATAGACACGATACCTGCAAGTAAGGTTAGAGCTTATACAACAAGCGACCCATCAGGAATAAACGTAGCATTAACAGAAACTGATGTTGACTCAGGTGTATTCACAGCAACAATAACCCTAGCCACAGCAACAAGCGGAACAAACCTAAAGGCTGCTCATGGAGACGGATTAACAGTAGTCTATACTGAGGAGGCTGATGCAGCTGGAAACAAGGATGTTGCAAGAAGAGCCTCAGCAAGTGTATCCTACCAGACAGCAACAATGAGTTTTGACAAGAACATCTACCTAATGAATGAGACAGCAACAATAACCCTAACAGAACCTGATAAGAACCTAGATCCAAACCTCAAAGAAAGTGTAACAGTAACAGTAACCTCAACATCTGACACTGCAGGTATAAGGGTAACACTAGTAGAAACAGACACAGACACAGGAGTATTTAGCGGAACATTCAGCTTTACAAGCGGAACATCTGTAGGAACAATGCTACAAGCCAAGAAGGGAGACACAATTAAGGCTGTATACAGAGATGAGACACCAGAAGAATATCCAACAGTAACATCAAAGCTAATAACAGCTGAAGCCACAATAGGTGCAGTCTACATAGCCAAACCAATATCAGCAGGAAAACCAACATTAAAGAGTCCAGAAACAGGTGAAGCATTAACAAAGGGTGAGGTTGGAAAGACAGTAATGCTTTCAACAGAAATGAAAAACACATCCGAAGAAGACCAAGAGATGCTATACATAGTGCAGGTTAAGGATTCAACTGGACGTGTAGTCTACATGAGCTTCATAAGCGGAACAGTTCCAGCCCTAAAGACCTACACGTTCGGAATAGGCTGGACACCAGAATCTGCAGGAACCTATATAATCGAAGTTTATGCTTGGAGAAGCTGGGCAACACCAACACCATTATCAACAGTATCAACAACAACAATAACAGTAGAATAAACATTTAGGTGAAGGGTGAGAACAAAAATGGAAACCCAAAAAATCTTAACACCCCTATTTTTTGTATTAATACTACTTACAGCAACCCTAGCCATCCTACCAGCCTTCGCAGCCCCAATAACCATAAAACCAGAAAAAACAGAATACAAGTCTGGAGAAACCCTAGCTGTAACAGGAACAGCAACACCAAACACAGACATAACAATCCAGCTTTTTAACCCAGCAGGGAAAAGAGTTGCAATAACCCAGGTAACAGCAGACAGCGAAGGAAGCTACAAAGCTGAAAACCTATGGGTATTCACAAAAGACGACCCACAAGGAACATGGAAAGTAAAAGCTTTTGATGCTGCATCCTCAGAATGGGCTGAAGCAACATTCACATTGGCTGTAGATTCAACACCACCAGCCCTAACAATAAAAATTGAACCAGTAAAATCGGTTTACAAGGAAGAAACAATAACAGTGATAGTAACATCAAACGAGGAGCTTAAAACAACACCAACAGTAACCGTAACCCAGGCTGGAGCAACCCCAACCACACTAACAATGACAAAAACAGCAGCCCTCCAGTGGAGTGGAACCTACAAAATAATAAAGGGTTACGATGGAACAGCAACAATAAAGGTTGAAGCTGAAGACCTATCAGGAAACAAGGGAACAGCTGAAACAACCTTCACCGTTGAGGTTGTACCAGGATGGGAAAAATCAGTCTCAACCCTTGAATCAAAAATATCAGCATTAGAATCAAAGATTTCAACACTCGAATCAAAGATTTCAAGCCTTGAAAGCAAAATCTCATCATTAGAAAGTAAGGTATCCACAGCAACAAGCAGTGTTAACAATCTAAAATCAAAGGTTGACAGTCTTTCAGCGGATGTTGCAACCTTAGCAGGTGTATCAACAATAGCCTATGTAGCCATAATATTGGGTATAATAGGTATAGTGGTAGGAATAGTAGCTCTAATAAAAAAGCCAAAACCACCATCAGCAAGTTAAGTTAACCTAAAAACCCTATTTTTTTCTCCAATAAAAAATTAAAATATAAGTTTTAGGTAGAGAAATGTTAACATGGAAAAAACTGAACAAAAAACAAAAAAACTTTTAGCCACACTAATAATCCTCACATTTTTAACAGTTAACCTAACATTTCCATCCATAATCTCCTATGCATCACCAACAATAAAAACAGAAAAATCTGTTTATGGTGGAGGAGAAACCTTAAACATTTCAGGAACAGCAACACCAAACACAGACATAACAATCCAACTGTTTGACCCTGCAGGAAGAAGAAAGGCAATAGCTCAAGCAAGCGTGAATAGTGAAGGTTTATGGAGCAAAACCAACATATACACGTTTACAAGAGAAGACCTTTCAGGCAGATGGATAGTAAAAGTGTATGATACAGTCCTAGAAAAATGGGCTGAAACCCCCTTTATTGTTGATGTTACTCCACCAAAGATAACAATAACCCTGAAACCTGAAAAAAAGGTTTATGGAAACGAAACAGTAACCATACTAGTAGACTCAAACGAAAAAATATGTAAAACAACAGTAACAGTAATCCCACCAAAAACAATCCCCCAAACAGTCAACATGTTAAAGGTAAACCAAACAAGATGGGTTGGAACCCTAAAAATAAAACCAGAATTTGAAGGAAAAACGACAATAAAGGTTCAGGTTGAAGATAAAGCTGGAAACATAGCGGAAAAAGAAAAAAGTTTTATTGTTGATGTTACTCCACCAAAAATAACAATAACAGAAATTCCTGCAAAAACAAAAGAGCCAACAATAATAGTGGAAGGAACGGTAAGCGAACCAATACCGGAAGTCAAAATTCTGGTGCCAGGGCTTCCACCAGTAAAAGCCAAAGTTGACAAAGAAAAACTAATATGGAAAACAGAGGTAACCTTAAAAGCAACAGGACTTAACATTGTTAAAGCCTATGTAACAGATGAGGCTGGAAACATAGGTGAAGACCAAAAAGTTGTCTACTATATTGGTCCAATAGAAACAATAAAAACAGAAATTGAAAACCTTAAAGAAACAATGAAAAACGAAGTTGAAACTATTAAAACATCTGTCAACACCCTTGGAAACCTGTTAATCGTGGCTGTAATCCTCTCAATAATTGCAGCAACATTCTCAATAACAGCAGTAATCATAATTGCTAGAAGAATAGTTTTAAAATAGTTTAGCCTACTAGCCTATAGGCAAGTATTAAATACCTAAAAACCAAAATAAGAATTGTTTGGTGAAAAATTTTGGTAAAAGTAAGATGGTACTGGTGGATTCCAATATGGGTGCTTGTAGCCCTAGGAATCATAATGCTAATACCCTACAAGACAGGTAAAACATGTATGTTAGGCTATAAAACCATGCTAAGCCTTACACCAATACCCTCAATAATCCTATGGATAATCGCAATAGTAATCTATAGTATAGCCAAAAAGAGAGCTAAAACCTATAAGCTAACCTAAAAGAAAAAATTTAAGCAAAAAAACTTCATCTTAAAGAAATTTTACTCATAATTTTTTTAAGTCTAGGCAGATTATCAAGGTCAATCCCAGAAAGCACAAGAATACCAGTTATCTTTTTTTCACCGGGAATTGGAAAGTCTCCACCCCTAACCTCAGCATCACCAACAACCTGTTGAAGCCAACTTCTAGCCCTTTCAACACCCTCCCTACTCAACTCGCTAGGAGGACCAGCAATCAAGAATAAGGCTCTTTTAACACTTTTAATGTCACATTCAGCAGTTAACCTAATAGATGCGTCAACCAAACTCATCTGACACATTGTTGCAGGGTTAAGCTGGTCTATCGATGTTCTCCTCCTAAGGAAGGAGAAAATTCTACGTTGAACCTTAACCTCAGACCATCCTATAACAGAAAAACCGTTTAAAGTTTTAATAATATCTGAAGCGTCAACAACCTTTACACCAACCATCCTTCCAGCAGTTTCACCAGCCTCAAGAAGGTAGGGGAAAGGTTTAACAAGCTCATGATTCATAACATTATAGCTTTCTTTTAGGGGAAGACCCTCAATCCTCCAAAGGTTATTATCAAAAAGGATAAGCCCATCAACAACCTTAGAAAGCTCCATAACACTTCTAGCAGCATTAGTTTTCATAAGTTCACCCTCATCCTCGCTTGGAAGAATCCCTAAAGCATAAACAGGCTCAGAATAAACGTTTTTAAGACCCTCACAAACAACAGGAGCACCACTAGAACCTGTTCCACCTCCAAGCCCAGCAACCACAAGAAAAGCATCTATATGGTAAGTTCCCATACTTCCAATCGCACGTTTAATCTTCCCAAATTCCTCCTCCATAACCTGTTTACCCAAATCCCTATCCAAACCAACACCATGACCCTTAGTCACAGTTTGACCAACCAGAATCCTGTTCTGCTTAGGAATAACCTTTAACCCCATCAAATCAGATTTTGCGGTGTTAATAGCTAAACATGAAGGAATAACCTCTTCTTTAACCCTCCTATAAACCATGGCTTGATGCAACATTAGGTCCGCTATCCTTCCACCAGCCTGCCCTATACCTATAACTCCTATCCTCAGACTTCCTCCCACCTACAATTAACTTACAACCAACAATAAGTATTAAAATTTTTTTATTACACCAACAAAGTTTCACAAATTTTTGGTATCCTTTCATAAACCAAAACAAACAATGTAAACATTTGAACAAAACTTTACCCAAAAACTTATCCATGTTCACAACCTAACCCAAAATATAACTTTAAAATACCCTCTGCATCAAAAAATATTGTGGCGAAGCCTCCTTGGGTAGAAAATTTTTAGCAGCCCGTGAAGACCTAGTAGAAAAAGTAAAAGATTTAGCAAAAAAGAAAAATTTAACTTTATACGCCCTAGTAAACGATGCCCTAGAACAAATATTGAAGGCTGAGGAAACAGGTAAACCTCTACCAGAAATAGTTGAAAACTATCAAACCCTAAAAATGGTTAAAGAAGCAGGATTCATATTAACACCGGCAAACCTATGGTACGGGGTTGTAGAAAAAGCATTTAAAGAGGAGGATAAAACCCTAGAAAAGGTTTGGAGTGAAAACGGTGAATGGTTTGGAAAATACTGTAAAACAATGTTTCCAGACAAAAACCTTCAAGAACTCCTAGAAAAAATTATTAACACGGTTTTCTGGGACCTCTCAGACTGCACAGTTACAGCCAAAGAAAACGGTGAAATCCTTGTTAGATGTGTAGGCTCAAGATATTCAACATCCCACACAACACTTTTAGCCTCCTTTATCCTAGGCTTAATGCAAGCCTACAACTACAAAAACCTTGAAAAAGATGTTTCAAAAGGAATTTTATCCCTAACCTTTAAGAAGGAGAAGGGTGAGTAGAGAACGGCCTCAAAAAAGTTTATTGCTGTTCGTGGAGACCTCCTCCAAAAAATAATTGAAATATCAAACAGGAAAGGTAAAACTGTTTACGGGTTTGTTAACGAAATTTTTGAGCAGGCGATAAAGGCTGAAGAAATGGATTCAACCCTACCAGAAATAGTAGAATTCTACAGTTTAATCCAAACAATGAAAAAAACAGGTGTAGCTTTGATTCCCCAAACAATCCTAAACTATTCAACAAAAAAACTATATCAAACAGAAAAAGAAAACCTTCTAAAAAACTGGTATAATTCTGGGTTATGGTATGGAAAATTTTTAAAAGCAAAATTTGAAAACCCAACAGAATCACTAAAAAAATTTTTGTTAGCATGCTTCTGGGAAATAACAGAAATAGAAATTAGTAAAAGTGGAGATGAAAAAATATCCCTAAAAATTATAGCACCAAGCCAAACCCAAGAAAACACCGAGCTCCTCCTAAAATTTATAGATGGAATAATGACATCCCTAAACTATAAAATTTTAAGGGAGGAGTTTTGGAGGGGAATAATAATCATGGACCTAGAAAAAAGAAAGGAGCCGCTAAAAATTGAGCTTGAAGAAATGTAAACATTAAACATATAAACAATTCCCCTCCAAAAAAACATTCAAAAATCAATCATTCAAACGAAAAACATCCCAAAAACAGGATAAAAGTTAAAAATTTTTTGTAAAAAACAAAAAATTTTCCAAGCCTTTTTAACTAAACAAACTCTACAAGCTTAATAGATTTTATTTGGCTTGAAGTATCTAAGACAAAAAAATCTTTCTAGCTGAAAGGCTTAATTTGGAGGTAACCTAATGACTGAAAAAACGTTTAAAAACTGGGATAAAAGTGAAGCTAATTCCCTACTAAAAAGGTTTGAAGAAAAAGTTTGTAAAACTCAGCCGACAAAAGAAAAAATAGCCTCAATAATATGGAGGCTTAAACTTCAAAAAGAAAAACTTGAAAACACAGCCTTAAAACTTCAAAAACGTGATAAAGAAATTTTTGAGAAGTGTGTTGAAGCTGAAATGGTTAAAGATGATGCTAGGGCTGCTATTTATGCTAATGAGTGTGTTGAGATTAGGAAGATGGCTAAAATAGTTATGTTCTCCCAACTAGCAATAGAAAAAGCAATTTTAAGGCTTGAAACAATCCAAGAGTTTGGGGATGTTCTCCAAAGCCTAACACCAGTCTCCCATGTAATAAAAACTTTAAAAGGAAACCTTTCAGGGATAATTCCAGAAGTCTCCTATGAGCTTGAATCTATAGATGAGCTTTTAAACAGTATGATTGTTGAAACTGGTAAAGCCTCAGAAATATCAGCCCCAATCGAGGCTGGTGGAGAAGAATCAAAAAAGATTCTTGAAGAAGCAAGCCTAATCGCAGAACATAAAATAAGAGAAGAATTCCCCGAAATATCATCCACAACAAAAACCCTACCTGAAAAAACTCTACGATAAGATTCAAAATGGATTTTTTAAGGTGGTTTAAAATGCGTTTTAGCCTTACAAAACCCCCACTTAAAGAACGTATTCTCCACGCAATCTACAAGCTTCAAACCCAGCAAACCAAACTTGAAGAAGCCTCAGCCAAACTCCACCAAAGAGACAGAGAAATGTTTGAAAGATGTGTTGGAGCAAAAGCTGCAGGTGACGATGCTAGGGCTGCTATTTATGCTAATGAGTGTGTTGAGATTAGGAAGATGGCTAAAATAGTTATGTTCTCCCAACTAGCAATAGAAAAAGCAATCCTAAGACTTCAAACAATAGAGGATGTTGGAGACCTACTCGTCCAAATGACTCCTGTAGTTGGAATAATAAGGGAGACAAAAGGAAAAATAAAAGGAATAATTCCCGAGGTTGCATATGAGCTTGAAGAGGTAAACAGGATGCTTAACAACACCCTAACAGAAACAGGTAAAGTTCTTCCTGAGGTTTCGGTTGAGGAGGAAGCCTCAGACGAGGCAAAAAAGATTCTTGCTGAAGCATCAATGCTGGCAGAACAAAAAATTGAGGAAAGATATCCTAAACTTCCACTCCCACCAGAACCAACACCAAAAACACCCGAACAACCCCTAGAAGCCTTAGAGGCTTTAACAACACCCCCACTCTCAACCCCCAAAAAAACCATAACAAAGGTTTCCCAAATCTCTGAAGACGAGCTTAAAGAAAAGGTTTTAAGTTACCTAAAACAGCATGGTGGAGAATTAAGCATAGAAAAATGTGCCTCAACCCTAAATGTTACAGTTGAAGATGTTAAAAAAGCTTTGAGTCTGCTTGAAAGTGAAGGAAAAATAATTGTTCAATAGGGTAGGCAGAAAAAATTTGGGGGTTAAAGGTTGAGTGGGCTTCAGGAACTTGAAAAATACGCTGTAAAATATGCGACAGAAGCTGTAAACTTTGACAGGCAGGGGGCAAAAAGTTTAGCTATCTCAAAATATCAAAAGGCTGTTGAAATCCTACTAAAAATATGTTCCCTCTACCCAAACACCCCCAAAACAAAAGTTTACATGGAACATGTGGAATCC
>QMXD01000030.1 GCA_003661965.1 Candidatus Hecatellales archaeon | reverse complement strand
TTTCGTCCAAAAAGGTATAGATGATATAGCCCAACACTTTATGGCTAAAGAGGGTATTCTTGCTGTTCGTAGGGTGAAAAAGTCTGACATGGAAAAGCTTGCAAGAGCCACTGGTGGAAGAATCGTAACAAACCTTGACGACCTAAAAGAAGATGTAATCGGTCACGCTGACCTTGTCGAGGAGAGAAAGATTGGAGAAGACAAGATGGTTTTTGTTGAGGGATGCAAAAACCCGAAGTCTGTCGGAATACTGGTTAGAGGTGGACTTGAAAGGTTTGTTGATGAGGCTGAAAGAGCAATCCATGATGCTTTATGTGTTGTGGCTGATGTTTACGAGCATAACAAGATTGTTGCTGGTGGTGGAGCAACAGAGGCTGAGCTTGCAAAAAGACTAAGAGAATATGCAAGAAAGGTTGGTGGCAGGGAACAGCTTGCAATCGAGGCTTTTGCAGAAGCCCTAGAATCCATACCTAGAACCTTGGCTGAAAACGCTGGTTTAGACCCAATAGACATAATTGTAGACCTAAGAACCAAACATGAAAAACCTGAGGGTCTCTGGTATGGTGTTGATGTTTTTGAGGGTAAAACAATGGATATGATGAAGCTAAACGTTATAGAGCCTGCAAAAGTGAAAGAGCAGGCGATAAAGTCTGCTGTTGAAGCAGCATCAATGATTCTTAGAATAGACGATGTTATTGCTGCTGCAAAAACAAAAACAGAAAGTAAGGGTAAAGGTGGCGAGGGAGGAGAAACCCCACCACCATACTAAACATAAACCCTAAAAATTTTTTACATCTAAGTTTTCCCCACAAAAGAAAGGTAATATAAACCTAAAAGAATTATTTTTTTGTTAGCGCTGGGGAGAAAGCCGGGGTTTTCCACGAAGCCTAAAAAAGGTTTCGTGGAAACCGAAGGCTGAGTGGACTAACCCTAAATTGGGGTTTAAAAGCGCGGGCCTTGAGAGTCCGTGGGCCCTTTGGGCCCGCATGGGTTCGAATCCCATCCCCGGCGCCAACCCTATGGTTTCGTTTAGGGTATTATCGAAACTTTTTTTTTTAAAAAATGAGTATTTTTGTTGGGGGTGGTTCTTGTTTTTGAGTGTTGTTCGTGGTAAGGAGCTTCCGTTTTTGGTTTTGGCTCCTGGTAGGCGTATTTTACAGTTTTCTGTGTTGCATGAAACTCCAGCCTCAACCTTTTATAGGGAGGTTGTAGGTTTTCTTGAAAAACATGGGGGTAGGCTGCTTGGAGGTTATACTCAGCTGGTGGAGGGGGGCTTGAACATACCTACTTTGTGGATGTTACGGAAGCGCCTAAAGAGTTTGAGGAAACTGTTCAACATCTTTAGTGCAGAAATTTTCTCTCAGGTTTTGGATAGACTTTATGAGCTTCTCAGTTCTGGTGCAGCCTTAATCCTACAGGAGATGGGTAAGAAACATGGTGAGGAGATGACTTTGGCGCTTAAAACTATGGCTGAGGAGGCAAACCTAACTCTTCAGCCAATCGGGTTGGTTGAGCTTATGCTTCGATATTTACAGTCTTGTGGTTGGGCAGTTTTTCGGCTAAGGGTGGTTAAGGAGGAGCCTTTAGATGTTGAGGTTGAGGCTCAAGAGTTGTTTGAGCCGCTTGCTCTCCACGGAAAATCTGCTGAGTTTGGATGTAACCTATTTAAGGGGGAGTTGATAGGCATATTTAGCGCAGCCTACGGTAAAAAAGTTAAGGTGGAGGAGACTTCATGTAAAGCAAAAGGAGCATCAGCATGCATCTTTAAAATAACCGAATAACCTCCCTCATAAGATTACTGGGTTTTAGAGGGTTGGGTGTCGAGCTCAAAATGTTAGGTTTTATCCTAGATGTCAACCTATGTTTTTATGATTTGTTGGAAGGTTTTTTTGGTGAGGGTTCCGAAAGGTTTTAGTTTGGAGAGGGCTAGGAGGATTCAGAGGGTTTTTGCTGGTAGGGTTTTGTTTAGGGATGTTGATTTGGAGAGTGTTAGGTTGGTGGCTGGTTTTGATGTTTCCTATGGGGAGGGTTATGCTTTTTCTGTTGTTGCTGTTGTTGATTTTAGGACTTTGGAGGTTTTTGAGGTTAGGAGTGTTAGGGTTAGGGTTAGGTTTCCCTATATTCCAACCTTGCTGTCTTTTCGTGAGGCTCCACCAATTTTTAAGGTTTTTAGGATGTTAAGTTGTCATCCTGATGTTTTAATGGTTGATGGTCATGGTGTTTTACATCCTTATGGTTGTGGTTTGGCTTCTCATGTTGGTGTTGTTTTGGGTATGCCTACTATTGGTGTGGCAAAAAACCTTTTGTGTGGAAGGGTTGGAGAGTATGTTGGAAATAAGGCTCCAATATTTTTGGATGGTAAGGTTGCTGGTATGGCTGTTATAACAAAACCTAAAACAAAACCAATTTATGTGAGTGTTGGAAACATGATAACGCTGGATAAGGCTGTTAAAATTGTGGAAAAATGTGTTAAAAAAAGTAGAATTCCAGAACCTATTAGGATTGCTCATATCCTAACAAAAACCTTTAGGGAGAAAAACTAGGATGGACAAAAAAAACCTATGGTTTTTTCTTTTTAGGCTTGCAGAACTAGGTGCAGTTAAAAAGCCTGTTTTTACCTCAACCATAAGGCTGGCTGAAAAGTTTAACTGTTCCCAGCAAACAGCCTCAAGAATACTAAAAACTCTTTCGTTGGAGGGGTATGTTGAAAGGAGGGTTAATGTTCGTGGTGAATACGTTAAGATAACAGGTAAAGGTTTGGAGGAGCTAAGAAGAATTCATACAATTCTTACAAAGGCTCTCTACCCAACAAAACCAGCCTACCTTAAAATTAAAGGAAAAGTTTTTACAGGTTTGGGTGAAGGCTCCTACTACGTCACCAGAAACGGTTATCTTAAACAGTTTATAGGGAAGCTTGGGTTTAAACCCTACCCTGGAACATTAAACCTAAAACTTTTAAGTCAAACAGACCTAACGGTTAGAAAAGAGCTTGAAAATCTTCCTGGTGTAGAGATTGAGGGTTTTAGGGATGGGGAAAGAACCTATGGACCCCTAAAATGTTTTCCTACTGTTGTGGATGGGAAGGTTAAGGGTGCTGTTTTACTGATTGGGAGAACCCATTATAACTCTTCTGTTATTGAGGTTATAGCACCTGTATGTTTAAGAAAAAAGCTTAAGGTTAAGGATGGTGATATTGTAAGCCTTAAAATTGAAACCTAGCCTTTTTGTTCACTAAAAATTTTATTTTTTATTTTTGAGGAGCTTGTAAGCTCTTTTCTTCCAAACCTTCTAATCTTAACAATTTTAATTGGAAGCTTTTCCTCTTCCACATATTTTTTTACTTCTTCTAGGATTTTGTCTTGGTCGTATCCAAAAGCTATAATGTCAGGTTTATACCTTCTAATTATGCTTACAACATCAAATTTTTTGTTTCCAAGAACAGCCTTATCAACAGGTTTTAAGGCTTCAACCAAAGCTCTTCTTTGGCTTTCAGGTAGGATTGGAGGTTTACCCTTAAACTTTTTTACTGTGGTATCCCTTGCAACAACAACAAGAAGTTTTGCGTTTTTCCCTCCAGCCTCTTTGGCTTTTTCAAGAAAACGTATATGTCCAAGATGGATTAGGTCAAAAACACCTGAAGCCAAAACTGTTTTCTTTTTCACTCCCCACCAACCCACTTAAACTGAACATAGTTTAAAATTCTTAAGGCATCAAGTAAACCTTCACTGTAGGCTAGGGAAATTAGGGCTGTAACGGTTTGATTTTTCTCCTTAAAATGTTTTGCATCCTCAAAATATCTTCTAGCCAAATCTAACACTTCCTCAACCTTCCTAGAAGACTCTAAAACACGTAGGTTTGAAAAAACGTTTTGAAGGTTAAAAGTATACCTTGAATATTTTTCCTCTAACTCTTTTTCACACATAAAGCTTTAAAACCTCCTCAGGGGTTTCAGCAAAAACTTTTAGTGCTTCAACCTCCATAAAGTGAAGTCTCCCTGGAAAAATTAAGGTTTGGGGGAAAAGCTTAAAATCGTAGCTTAAAAGCTTTTCAACAGTATCACCCTTAACCACAGGTTTATCTGAGCCTAAACCAGCTAAACCAACAGCAAGCCTCCCCCTAAACACAACCTTTTCTTTTCTTTCCTCCTCAATTTCTAGAAGGTAGGAGAGACCTTCACCTATACTTATCCAACGGTTTTTTTCCGAGGAAAAATCTAGCAAAACAAGTGTATGTAATCCTCTTTTACTGTTTTCTTTGATAACGTCGTATGGGGTTTGTGGCTTATAGTTTTCGGTTGGAATAGGGATTGTTACAGACCTACCAAACTTGTATATTTGTAAGCCAGCAACAGATGGGGCTGCAGAATAGACTGAAACACCGTTTACAACCTCCGTTTTTATCCCCATTTTTAAGGCTTCAACTCTAAGCCATACATGGGTTGTTGCAACCATAGGGTCTCCTGGAACAAGCAAAACAACATCCATCTTTTTCGCATCCCTTAAAATACCGTTTTTAGCGTTCTCCTCCAAGTCTCCCCTAGAAAGCCTAACTATAGGTTTCCCTAGAAGTTTTTGAAGGTTTTCCATGGATAGGTGGGGCATAGGATTTGTATAGGTTTCAATAAAAACCTTTTCAGCCTTCCTCGCCTTCTCCAAACCCACCAAAGATAACCCTTTCTCGTTATGAAGACCTAAACCTATAAAGGTTAAACTCCCCATAGAATACTCCCAGCCAAAAAAATTAGGCTAATCTAAAAGGTTTAGAGTTTACCATACCTAGTTTAAGGCTGGCTTAAGAAAAATTTTTAGGTTGAAAAGCTAACCAAACAATGCCCCAAGACCTGCTAAAGCTTCCTCCTCCTTCTTCTCTTCCTTCTTTTCCTCCTTCTTCTCCTTAGGCTTCTCCTCAACAGCCGCTGTTGGCGCTGCAGCTACAGGTGTAACACCAACAGGAGCAGACTTAATAGCCTCATCAATATTAACCTCGGAAATAGCCGCTGCTAAAGCCTTCACCCTAGACTCATCAACACTCATCCCAGCAGCCTCTAAAACCCTTTTTAAATTCTCCTCGTTAACAGGCTGACCTGCAAAATGGAGGAGTAAAGCCGCATGGATATACGCTGAAGACACCCAAATTCACCTCTAAAAGAATTCTCTAAGACCAAAATATAACATTTTTGTTTTCACAACACCCTTAAAACATATAATGCAGTGTAATGCACAGTCATGCACACCCCTGTTAACCCTGTTTTAGATGTTTAAGCACCCTACAAACCTTCTCAACAACCTCAACAGCATCCCTACCAACAACCCTTATCATAGCCTCTTTTCCAGGCTCACCCAAATCGTATATTATGTCTGGAACCCTACCAACCTTTTTAACAGCCTCCCTAACACCCCAACCCAAAGTTTTACCCTCAACAAGCTTAAACCTTTTAGGTTCAAACCTCCTCTCAAAACTTGAAACGGTAAAACCTTCCCTTCTAAACGCATCCAAAAGTTTTTCGTCATAACGTAGGTTTATTGCCGCCCTAATTTTAGGGTTTAACCTATTACAAGCCAAAATAAGTCTTGCCATATGGGAGGAAACACCAAACCTAACCTTCCCAAACCTAACCTTCCCATCAACCCTTCTTATCCTCCCCTCAACACCAGCAACATGGCTAACATCCGAGGGGAAAGGTAAAGCCTCAGCAATTTGGGTTCCAACCTCAGCAATAAACCCATAAAGCCTCCTCTCAGCCAAAAACCTTTTTAAAGCCTCCTCAACACTCCCAAAAACCCTAAACATTTCAGCCCTATTATAGACTGGAATTAAAGGGTTTACAACCCTAAACCCTCCACCAACCTTTAAACCAAAACCAAAAACCTCCTGAACAAGAGACTCAACCCTTTCAACAGCATCAGAAACATTCATCCCCAAAGCCAAACATGCAGTTAGGGCTGCTGAAAAAAAGCATCCCCCACCATGAAGATCATTTTTTCTTCTAGGTTTAGCATAAAAAACAGTTTTATCCTTCTCATAAAAAAGGTCGGTAACAGTTTTACCTTTTAAATGTCCACCCTTTAAAACCACACTTGAAACTCCAAAACCAGAAATTTTTTCAGCAGCCCTAACCATGTCATCTATGCTAGCTATTTTTACGTTTGAAAGAACAGTTGCCTCATAAACGTTTGGTGTAACTGTTAAGGCTAAGGGTAAAAGCTTTTCAACATAAGCCCTAACAACACCCCTAGACACAAACCTTCTCCCCGTGGCTGAACGGAAAACAGGGTCAACAACAAGCTTTAACCCATAATCCCTAACAAAACCAGCAACAGTCTTAACAGTTTCCTCTGTTGGAAGAATCCCTGTTTTAACAGCATAAATTTTTAGGTCTTCCAAAACCGTTTTAAGCTGCTCCCTAACAAATCTTGGGTTTACTGGTAAAACCGCCCTAACCTCTCTAGTGTTTTGGGCTGTTAAGGCTGTTACCACACATGCACCATAAACCTCTAGTAGGCTAAAAGTTTTTAGGTCTACTGTAACACCAGCCCCACCAGAACTATCTAAACCTGCTATTGTTAAAGCAGACCTTACAGTCTTCCCCATAACAAAAAATCTTGCAACCCATAAAAATAAAGGTTTTAGGTTGGTTTAAGGAGGGAGGCTAAACCTCTTTAGGCTTTTTTGTTGTTGGTGTGTAGGCTCCACCAGCAAAAGTATATCCACATTTTTCACATCTCCAAATCCCAACACTCACACGTCTAACAGCCACCCTTTGACATTGTGGGCACTCATAGGCTTTTTTTAAGGCTTTTTCAATACCAACCCTAACCTTTCTTAGGCTTGCTCCACCCCTCTCACGAAACCTTGCAACAGAACCAAGCTTTTTTGTTTTCCCCATCCTTCAAATCCACTCCCTAAAAAAGTTTTTTCTAATCTCGTTAGCTTTTTCTCTTGCTATTTTTTGAGCTTCAATAACCTCTTGAAGTGTAAATGTGCCTATACCACTCTTTTGAATTGCACAAATTTTCCCATCCTTTGTAAAAGTCATGGTAAGTTTGGCTGAGGCTGTATTCTCCTCATCCAAAGATGGGTCTAAAACAATCTTATCGTTTATTTTTGCCAAGGTTACAGGTATTGGACAGTCTCGGATTGGCAGCGGATTATACTCCTCAGTTTTTTCAGCCTCCCCAGACTCGTTAACCCTATAAACAGGAAGCTTTGAGTTTAGTAGGGCTGAGATAGCAGCAATCCCTGAAGCATCTATAAGGTTTCCATCATGGTTTAAAATGTAAATATCAACAAAAACAACATCAACCAAACGTCCAGGAATTATAACAAGGCTTTCCATGTTAATCGCTCCAGACTCCCTTATACCCCTATCAACTATTCTAGCAAGCTCTATAGAGTTTTCATCTGGAGGTCCTGGCTCAAAATATCTGTGGGCTAGGGGGACAAACTCAGCGTTAACTGTTAATGCACCTTGGTTTGGTAGGTCTGGGTAGGGGGAGCCTGTCTCTATTTTTACACCAACCAAAACCTTTGTTTCTCCAAGGGAGACTAAGGCTGAACCTTCAGCCTTCTCAATAACCCCATTTTTAATCTCAATTTTTCTGTAGTCTAAAAGTCCTCTTCCATCAAGCCTTTTCCCAGAGGTTAACAGTTTAATCATTCTTTTACTTTTAATTTTTGCTAAAGGCTCTATTTGGGGGGTTATAGACACTTTATCTCACCAAACACTACTCTTTTAGGGTTAAAGATTCACGAACCTCCTTCTCAACCTGCAAATATTTTTCTTTAAGTGTTTGTTTTTGAAGTGCATAAATTTTCATGCATGCCTCCTTAGCCATATTAAGAGCCTTAATAAACTCCTCCTCAGTAAACATCCCATCCATCTGGAGAAGAGAAATTTTTCCAAGAACAGGTATAAACGCTATAGGCATATCAGCCTCACCAAGCTTATCCTCAATATCTGAAGGGTCTAAAACAAGTTTCCCCTCCACTTTTCCAACAGCACAACCAACAACAAGGTCTCTTAACGGTATACCAGCATCAGCCAAAGCCAAAGATGAAGCTGTAATAGCTGCACACCTACTCCCACCATCAGACTGAAGAACCTCAATAAAAATGTCTATCATGCTTCTAGGAAAATACTCCGTAAAAATTACAGGCTCTAAAGCCTCCCTCACAACCTTTGATATTTCTATTTCTCTACGTGAGGGTGCTGGAGACTTTCTTTCATCGGTTGAAAACGGAGCCATATGGTATCTACACCTTACTACAGCCCTATCATGAAGGCTTACATGTTTTGGTTGAGCCTCCTTAGGACCGTAAACAGCAACAATAATCTTGTTTTTACCATGTTCAATGTAGGCTGAACCGTCTGCGTTTGCTAATAAGCCAACCTCCATCCTTATCGGTCTAAGCTCATCCAGCCTCCGACCATCAACCCTTAAACCTTCCTCATTAATAAGCTTTTGAACAGTAACCATTCCACCTATTCACCCCTACCAGCTCTTAAAAAACTTTTAATCCTATCCGTTAAACCTGAAATATGGGCTTGCTCCTCAATCATTTTAATTGCTTTAACAGCAAGCTCAACCTTTTTAGGGTTTTTCCCAAGAATAAGAATTCTCCCATTCTGACCTACCACAATTTCACAGCCTGTTTCACGTTTTAAAATGTTTATCATTGAACCTTTTCTACCTATAAGTCTTGGAACCTTTGTGGGTGTTAAATTTACTATTAAACCGTCACTAACCCTCCCCAAACCAGAACCTTTAATTGTGAGGGTTGGGTCTCTCGACCTATCAAAAGCTGTAATTTTTCCAATAACAATTTCACCTATACCCAAAATTTTTGTTAAGGAATCTAGTTTTGGGCTGAAAGCCTTACCAGTAACATCAGATACACTTAAAATAGCCTTATAAGGGGAATTTATGTCGACCGACCATCCGTTTAGGCTTACATCCGAAATTTGACCTATCACAACATCTCCAACCTTTGGAATATATTTGCCTCTTAAAGGAACAACAAAAACTTTTTTATCATCAAAATCAACCAAACCAAGCTTTTGAGAATAAATTTTGTTGTCTTCTTTATAGGTGTTTTCACCAGCAATATAGTCGCCTTCAGCAAGCAGTTCTCCCGGTGTTACCAACTGTCTTCTTTCAAACATTCTCATACTAGGTTGGTTAATTTTTGAGGTATATTAGGCTTTAGGAAAAGCAGAAAACAGCTATTTTAAGATTTTGCTTTGAGCGGTTCCCTTGGTTAAGCTACCTATCTTCTCAAGAAAAGTCATTTGAAGCCCAGCTGGAACCTCAATAACAGCTAAAAGACTTCCATCTGAAAGCCACTGCTCCCTTTTTATAGAACCAAAAGATTTTAGGGTTCCATAGGTTGCAGGAGCATATTGGGGTGGAATTTTAACCTCTATTAGGGCTAACTCTGTTTTTAGGGGTAGGATTGGACGTAGGGCTTGAATAACCTCTTTAGCCTGCTCCTCAACATCCTTAAAAGGGTCTATTGAAACCTTTGCTTGAGCTAAAGCCTGTTCAACTCTTAACGGTGGGTGGGGAAGGTTTGTTCTAGGGTCTACACAATGTTTAGAAATAAAGGCTATTATCTGTTTTTTCTTATCCTCTATAAGTCTTCTTCTTTGTTCTGTTGTAAGTTGAAGTTCACCCTTATCCAAAATTGTTTTTACTATTTTTAGTGGGTCTGTTGTCCCAAAGGCTCTTCTTATTTTTTCTTCTGAGGCTCTTTCTCCTTTACTTACATCTCTAAAAATTGTGTCATAAACAAGGATTTGGGATGGGGGGACAGGTTTACCAAGCTTATACTCTAAAGCCTTATCAGGATTAACCATCACCTCAAACCTTTCACCAGAAACAACAAGTCTTGCTATGGTAAATTTTTGGCTCATTTCTTCTCAACTTTATCTTTAAAAGCATCAAGCTGCTTCAAATATTTCTCTATTTCCTCCCAACGTAAAAGCCTAAACTTTTTTGTGTCAGCAGGAACAACAGCAATCTTAACCTTTGAAGACTCTATTTTTCCCTCAATAACCTTTGATAAACAGTAGAGGCTTAACATTATAGCCTCATCCAAGCTCATGTTTTCCTTATAGGTTTTCTCTAGGATTGGTCTAACAGTATCAGCTCCAGCACCAATCGCAACAGCCTTAAACCCCCAATATGCTCCACTAGGCTCACTTAAGAAAACCCTACTCCCAGTCTTATCGACACCAGCAAATATTATTGAGGCTCCAAAAGGTCTAACTCCAGCATGCTGGGTGTAAAGCTGGGCTATATCACCCACACGTTTCCCAAGAATCTCCACATCTATAGGCTCATCATAGGTTAACCTGTTTGACTGAGCATAAATTCTTGCCTGATCCACAAGAACCCTAGCATCACCCATTAACCCAGCCACAGCAGCTCCAACATGCTCATCTATCTGGAAGAGTTTTTGAGCTACGTTTGTGTCTTGTAGGATGGAGAAAGGTTTTTCTTCAACAGCTAAAACAACCCCTCCTGAACATGCTATTCCTATTGCTGTTGTCCCCTTTCTTACAGGCTCAAAAGCATATTCAACCTGAAATATTCTCCCGTCTGGTGAAAAAACTGTTATAGCTCTATCATAGGCTCCTGGTGGGACAAATCCCATTTTTTACACCACCAATTATGATTACTGCATGTTATATTTAAGTTCTAATAGCCATCTCACTTAGAATAAGGCTTCCCTTTCTAAAAGGTTTTTCTTACAACCCCTATACCTTTAGCGTTTGCCTCCCTAAAAACAAACTTTTGACCTTCTAAAAGAAACTCTGGATAATACATAAAGGTTAATTTTACTCTTCCATAGTCACCTGTACGTAAAACCTTTCCACCATAAATTTCTGTGAATTCTGCTGACTGTCTTATTGTTTGAGCGTGAACCACAGCTTGATAGCCTTCTCTTATGGTTGTTGGATGGTGGAGAATAAAAACATCAGCCTCAAAAGCTTTTACAGCCTTAGGTTTTGAGTCAACGTTTAAAACAGCCATACCCTTCCTTAACTCCTCATAGCTAACCCCAGCCAAAGCTAAACATGCATCGTTACCAGCAACAGCACAACCAACAAAAGTCCTATTTATATGGATTGATTTAACACGAACCCGTTTAAAGCTTCCATCCTTAAACGGTCCTAAAAGAACGTTATCGTTTTCTGAAACTTTTCCCTGTTTAACTAAACCTGAAACTACAGGACCCACACCTCTAACGTTAAATATGTCGTCAACATACATTAGGAAAGGCTTTTTCACCTCTTCACTCCAACGTGTTCTTTGGGGTAGGAGGTTTAGGAAGGATTGGAGAAGGTTTAATCCTTCTCCTGTTACGTTTGAAACTAGGAAGATTGGGGTTATACGTCCTGTAACCATAACCTTAGACGCTACAACAACATCATCCATGTTTTTAACTAGGAAGGGGATAGAGTTTATTTTTGGAAGCTTAACAAGACTTTGAATATCCTCCACTATTTTTCTTGTTTTATGGGGTGCTAAATCTATCTTTGTTATAACAAAAATCATGGGTAGCTTTAATCCAACAACAACCTTTAAATGTTCAATCGTCATAGGTTTTACACCGTCGTTTGCTGAAACAGTAATTATACAGTAGTCTGGATGGTGTCCAACAATACCTTTAAGTGTTGTTTTAAAATATCTTTCATGACCACCAAGATCAACAAAATCTATAATCTTGGTTGAGTTAAGAAAAATTTCAGCCTCATCTAAAGGTGAAGATAAACCATAGTTTACTATTCTCCCAGACTCATCAAAACCAAGCGGATGGCAGGAGATGGAGGAGGTTCTACGCATCCTAATCTCGTGTAGGTATCTTGCAACCCTAGCCATCGCTCCACCCCTACCATCATCATAAATTCCGGTTGTTAAAACTCCAACAAGACTTGACTTACCAGAATCCACGTTTCCAAGCACAGGAATATAAAGCCATATTGGAAAGTTTCCAGACTCTTTTGTTCTTCTAACCAAAACCTCTACAGCCTTACCTATCTTACCGTTAACCTCACGTATCACAGTAACCTTTGCACCTATCCTTTTTGCAGCCTCCTCCAGATTTTTAAGCGAGGTTTTAAGTTCTTCTTCACTTAACCCAACAACCCTACCATCATCC
>QMXD01000029.1 GCA_003661965.1 Candidatus Hecatellales archaeon | reverse complement strand
TCAAATCCCTTTTTGAGGCTTGAAAAACAGCCCTAACAGACCCAAACCTTTTAAGCATTCTATCCGCAAGCTTTAACCCAACACCTGGAAGTGAAGAAACAACATAAAGCTGAAACTCTGTTAGACTTCTGATTTTTCTTCTCTCCCTAAGGATAGGTTCAACAGTTTTAGGTTTTATTGTTTGGTAAGCCAAAACATGTAAAAGCTCTGCTGTCTGCTGAATGTTAGCTGTAAAAAATAGGTGAATACCATAATGGATGGAAAGGGAGGCTAAAGCACCCCATAACGCTTTAGGCTTAGAAAAACTTTTTAAAGCCTCCTGAAAGTCACCCTCAACAATAAAGATTGGTGTAGGATAGGCTTCAGCCAACCTATAAGCTTGGTTAAAAAGTCTACCTGAAAACATTGAAGAAAGAAAGTCTTTAACGTTTTTTCTTTCAACAGCCAAACCCCTAGGTAAAACATAGTCTCCAACAGACAAATTTTTGTAGATAACGTTTACGTTTAGCTTTGAAAGAAACGATGGAACACCAGAATCTTTTTCCCTATAGTCAACAAAAACCTTAACAGTTTCCATTCTAACCATTCAACCCTAAAAGAATGTTTAACATCCAGATTAAACTAAGTTTCGTAAAAAGAAAGAGGGAAAAATTGTTTTTACTCTAAAAATTTTAGGGAAAGAATGTTTTTGTTTGCTGTTACTCTATAAAGTCTTCTATCGTTGGAGGTTCTGGGGATAAACCTTTACGTTTTCTAATTTCTCTGATAAGGTCTCCAACCATTGATGCTGGAACAAACTCCCATTTTAAAAATTCTGTTCCCCAAAACGCTTTTCCAGCTGTTGCACTCCTCATAAGTTCTGAAAGGTCGAAGGTTTCAGCTGTAGGAATCTCACCTATAATATGCATGATATGCTCTTTTTGTTCAAGAGAAATTATTTTGCCACGTTTACCAACTATTATCTTTGTGACGTTCCCAACTTGTTCTGGAGGAACCTTAACAGTAACTTTTAGGATAGGCTCAAGCAGGGTTGGGTTTGCTGAAAGAAAGCTTGCATAAAGGGATCTACGTGTTGCAGGCATTATTTGGGCTGGACCTGTATGAACAGGATCCTCATGGATTTGAGCATCAACAAGCTTTACTTTTATTCCTCTAATTGTCTCGTAAGCTAAGGGTCCCTCCTCGATACTCCAGTTAAAAGCTGATATTATAGAGTCTTTAACAACATCAAGTCTTTGAATTCCTTTAGTCACATCTGTAAGTATGTTACAGTGTTCGTCTATTCTCCATACACCTCTAGCCTCATCTGTTTCCCATCCGTGTTCTCTTAAAATTTTTGCAACTTGGTGGCGTGGAGTGTAGTCTGAAAGTTCACCTTTTCTGATAAGCTCAATTATTTCAGGTTCTAAGGGTTCAACTTTCAGATATATTCTGTTATGTTTGTTTGGTGATTTACCTTCAAAAACTTCTCCTTCTTTTCTTACGGTTTCACGGTAGAGGACTATAGGTTTTGTTGTAATAATTTCAAGTCCAGCCTTTTGAATCCATGTTGTAGCAATTTCTAGGTGGAGCTGCCCCATACCAGAAATTAAATATTCTCCTGTTTCCTCGTTTATCTTTACCACAAGGTTTGGGTCTTCAAGTGAAAGCTTCCTAAGAAAATCTACAAGTTTTGGTAGGTCTTTACTATGTTTAGGTTCAATAGCTATCGTTACAACAGGTTCGCTAACATATTGAAGCTGTTCAAAGGGAACAGTATCCTTTAGTGAGGATATTGTTTCACCAGCTCTAGCCTTATCTAAACCAAGTAAAGCTGGAATGTTTCCTGCTGGAAGGGAACCTACAACCTCCCTAAACTGACCCATATAAATACATACTTCTTGGATTCTACAATCCTCCCTAACACCAATAAGTCTAACAACATCTCCAGCCTTAACGGTTCCTGAGAAAAGTCTTCCTGTAGCGACAACACCAGCCTGAGGGTCGACAACAACGTTTGTAACACACATAACAAGGGGACCGTTAGGGTCACAGTTTAACATAGCCTTACCTATCTCACTTGAAAGGTCCCCCTTCCAGATTTTTGGAATCCTATATTTTTGGGCTACAAGGGGTGATGGAATATGCCTAATAATCATGTCTAGGATAGGCTCATGTAGAGGAGCGATTTTAACAAGGTCTTTAACTCTCCCCTCTTGGTAGGCTGCAACTATATCGGAAAACTTTATCCCTTTTTCTTGGGCTGACTGGATTGTAAGCCCCCACCTATCTTTTGCTGAGCCGAAGGCTACTGTTCCTGTTGCAGGACTTACCTTCCACTTTTCACGAAACTCAGGTTCAGCGTAAAGCTCAATAAGGTTGTTAAACTCACGGATTATCCTTAAAAGTTTTTCTTGAACTTGGCTTGGTGAAAGTCTAAGCTCTTTAATCAGCCTATCTATCTTGTTTATGTATAGGGTTGGTCTAACCCTTTCTTCTAAAGCTTGTCTTGTAACTGTTTCTGTTTGAACCATAACCTCCTCAACAGCATCAACAACAACCACACAACCATCAATAGCTCTTAAAGACCTTGTAACCCTACCCGAAAAGTCGACGTGTCCAGGAGTGTCTATAAGGTTTATAACGTAGGGTTTACCATCAACTTCATAGTAGAGGCTTATGTTTGCAGCCTTAATAGTCATCTGTCTTTTTTGCTCTTCCTCTAGATAGTCTAAAGCTAAGGCTGTGCCTGCAACTGAGGGTGAAAGTAAACCTGCTGCTGAAAGCAGAGAGTCTGTTAGGGTTGTTTTACCATGGTCTACATGGGCTATTATACCTGCGTTTCTAACCTGTTCAAGGTTATGGACTATCTTTAGGATTTCTGCTGTTGTTTTAAGTTTTGGCATATACCCGTTCCCTTAAAGATGTTTTAGACTAACAGAAATGCTGATAGTCTTCCAACTTAAAAAAGTTACTGTTTAATATGGATAATTACTCTATTGTGGCATGTCTTTTTTTAAGGTCTTCCTCTGTTTTCCCAAGCCTATGCATAAGCTCAACTATTAAAGCGTCAAGAAATATGCTTGTTGAAGCCTCAAAAATTGTTCCTAGGGGGGCTAAAGGCTCATGAACCCCAAGAATTTGACGTGAAAAATAGTCTTTTTTACCTGATATTTTTGTCCTACCAAGGATTACTATTTTATGGTGTGAAAGTCTTCCAAGTGGTGAGTTGGGATAGGATGTTATAGACAAAATTTTTGCTCCAACCTTTTTGGCTATTCTTGCAGCTGCAACAACGGTTGTTGTTGAGCCTGAACCTGAAATTGCTACAAGGATATCATCTTTTTCTAGGGCTGGTGTTATTGTTTCTCCTATAACATGAACGTTAAAGTTTAGGTGCATAAGCCTCATGGCAAAAGCTCTTCCAACAAGCCCGCTTCTCCCAGCACCCATTACAAGAATCTTTTTATTTTTTTCTTTTGCATCTAAAAGCATATCTATAAATTTTTCAACCTGTTTCATGTCAACACGTTTTAAACATTTTGAAAGTGCATCAATTATCTCGTCAATAGCCCTTTGAACATATTGCATCTAGTCTTCCCAACCCAAAATTGTTGGTTAAACATCTACAATTTTGAATTGTAGGTTCTAACCTAAAAATATGAGTATTTCAAGCGTAATACTAAAAAATTTAACCCAGCCTAACCTCCCAAAATTTTCTCCCTTAAAATTTTTAGGGTTTCAGCTAAAACCTCTTCAACACTTCCAAAACCGTTAACACCAGCAGAGGTTGCATGACCACCACCCATACCACCAAACCTTTCACCCAAAACAAAAGCCACATCCCTACCAAGATGAACACCAGTTTTATCATAAAATTCTTGGGTTGCTCTTAAGCTAACCCTAACCTCACCCTTTTTTCCACCAGCAACAGCAACAACATCACCACCCAACCCTATAAGAGCCCTAGCCACAGAAGCCTGGTAAGAGCTAACATGGGATAAAACAACAAGCCAACCATCAAACCTATGAAGCTGAAGTCTACTTGCAGCCTTTAACCTTGCTATTTTTTCAGATTTTTCTACTGGTTTAGCCATAAACCTTAAAGCCTCGTCAACCGTTATCCCATACTCTAGAAGGTTTGCTGAGGTTCTTAGGGTTTCGGCTGAGGCGTAACGAAAACCTTTTGTCTCAAAAATTATTCCAAAAAGTAAGCCTAAAGCATCCCTTCTGGTTAACCTAAGCTTTGCTTTACAACAAAGCCTATAAACAATTTCACATGTTGAAGAGGCGTTTGTGTCAACGATTAGTAGGGAGGCTATTTTTCTTGTTTTAGGGTGGATTGTATGGTGGTCTACAACAATAATAGGCTTTTTTAGCTTAGCAATTTTTAAACCCCACTCATCAAGCTGTTTTAAGGTGCTTGTGTCAACCAAAATAAAAAAGTCAGCCTTCCAAAGTTTAGGTTTAACAACCACACGAACAGGAACCTTCTCCATTAAAAGCTTTGAAAGTCTACTTGGACCCTGAACAGGAAAAATTTCACATCTGGTTTTTGGACTAATCTTTTTTAAGAGTTTTAGGAGAACGTGGGCGGAATATATGGCATCGGGGTCAGCGTTATGGTGGCAAAATATTATCCCATGTTTTAAACGTTTCTTTTTAAGTAGATTTTTTAGTTTAATAAGCATTCTTCTTTTCCTAGGATGCTGATTTAGAATAAAAAGTGGTTAGAATTTTAGGTTGGTTGCTGCTGACCTAATCTAGACTGAATTTGTTGTTGAAGTTCTCTTAGTTTTTCTCTTGTTCTTTCCTCTTGTTTACCAAGAACGGAGGCTCGAACACTAAGAAGCTCTCTTCTCTCGGTTAGGTCTTTTGTTATAGACTCCTTATCCTTTTTAACAAGAAGCATACCTATCGTCTTATAGATAACAGCATCATCACCCATCTTTTTTAGCTCTTCCAAAGCCTTATCAGTATCCGTAAGCTCCAATTCAACCTGTTGTTTTTGTGAAACTATGATTTGGAGGGTTTGCTGAAGCTGTTGAAGTTTTGCAAGTTCTTCTTGTAGGTTTGCAGGTATTTCTGTTTCCTCACCCAAGTTTTTAACACCACAATTTTGCTGGTTAAGGAGACTTAACTAAACTAATGAAAATCCAAACATTCTAATTAAAGTTTTTATTTTTCCTAGATATAGAAGGTGTGCTAGGTTTTGGATTTGGCTTTAAAGGGAAAGTTTAAGGTTGCCTTGATAGCATCAGTTTGTTTAGCTGTTTTTATAGCTGTAATGGTTTTATACGTTTTACTAGAGCCAACTAAACTTGTAAGCTTCATTCAAAAATACCTTTTTATTTTATCTTTTATTCTCACACTTATGTTTATTGGGCTAGGTTTTATGAGTAAATGGCTTCTTGAAAAATCTGAATAGTTTAGCTGTATTGGGATAAAACGTTAAAAACGTTGTTTAACATGTTAGCCCATCCACAAAAAGAGTTTATTGAGGCTCTTAAAGCTGTTAGGTTTGAAGCCTTAAAAACCAAAGTTAAATTTTTCCCCTTTCTACTAACATTAACATTAAACTTTTGGGTTGGGGCAACCTTACATTCAACATTTAAAATTTTAGCCATTTTTTCAGCTTTTTTTGGTGAACCAACATCAACTATTATTTTGGCTACAACCCTAAACTTCCTCTTCAAAGCCTACAACCTTCCTAAGGTATAGGGAGGGACCTATCTCCTGTTTATGAAGACTTGAAAAGAACGTTATTTTTGTTCTTTGGTTTAAATCTTTAAAAATTCTAACATAAACCTGAAAATTTTCTTTTTCTCCCTCGGAGACTATTGGAGCATTAAAAACCTTTGATAAAACTTCAGCAAGCTTTTTAAATTCAACATCTTTAGGTTGAACTATGGCTAGGCTTCTACATCTAATCCTAAGCTTCCTCCAAAAAATTTTATACTCTCTTTGAAGTCTTACACCTTTAACATAAAGAATTGGTGGGATAGGTTCAAGTTTATCCTTTAAAACCCTATAAAACTCTATTTTTCCCGGTCCACCCTTCCACCTGTTAACAACCAAAACATGTTTGGCTTTAAGGTTTAAAGCCAGCTCAGCCAAATCTTTTATACCCATTTTACCACGGTTTGTTCTGTAGGAGTTAGGGATAACCGTGTGAAGGTCTCTCATAAGGGTTCTCATAGACCTTGTTGGTCTTCTTGAACTTGTTATGATAAGGTGGGAGGTTTGCAAAAACTCTTCTCCTAACCTTAACTAGACTGATAGACTAAAAAATCTCTTTTTCTCCAAGCTTTTTTTGAAGTTTACCTTTAACCTTAATCCCTTTAATAACCTCTTCCGGGGGAGTTTCAAGGCTTTTTGTTGCTCTTTTAACCGTTAAACCACAAACACCATCAGGTAAAAGCCTATTCCTCACACAAAAAGCATATTTACACTGGTATCCCTTACATAGGTCGTCAGCAAACCTACAATAGGCTTTTCCAGACCTAAACTGTAAGGCTTTTTGTCCACACCTAAAAAACTCACATTTAGGAGAGCATTTTTTAGGCTCAGCCAATTTTTACCGAACCCCATCCAGCTAAAGAAAAGAAGCTATAGTTTTCCAATGAGCTCGGTAAACCGTTCCCTTTTCCTTGTGTTTGTATATTTTTTTGTTTCAGCTGGTAATAAACATTTATTTTTCCCCTGTTTAAGCTAATAAGAATGCTCTTATAGGCTGGAAGCTTCTAAAAGTTAACAGTGTTAAAGGGTGAAATGTAGACTTGAAACCTCCATGTATGGTTATGGTTAGACTTATAATACCCTCAATAAGGGTTGAGGTTGCTAAAAAACTTATTAGAGAATATGGTTTAAGCCAAACGGAGGTTGCGGATAGACTTAAAGTTACACGTGCAGCAGTAAGCCAATATCTTAAGGGTGTTCGAGGAGAACATGAAATAAAATTTCTTAGAAAGTCTAAAAAAGTAAAAAAGGCTGTAGAAAAACTTGTGAAAGAGTTAACAAAGGAAGAACCTGAAACCTCTCTCGTCCTAAAAAACCTTTGTGAGCTTTGTAAAACAATAAGAAAAGAAAAGCTTGTTTGTGACTACTGTAAAAGGGAAATGCCTGAGCTTGAGAGGATTAAGTGTAGGCTTTGTTGTTAACAGCGTTAACTTTATATTCCACAAAAACCATGCTAACATCACTAGAATATCCCTTTATCCCTGAAAAGGGAAAAGCAGCATGAGAAAAGTTGACTACTATGAAATTCTTCAAATAATTAAAAGGAGTGGTGAAAACGGAATTTTACAGTCTAACCTTTGGAAGGAGATTAAAGCTACAAGCAAGGAAGGTTCACGTATTACCTTAAAACTTGTAAGGTCAGGTTTGATAAGAAGAAAACGTGAGCTTTATAGGGGGAAGTGGACTTATAGGCTTATCCCGGAAAAACTACCAGTCAATTTTGACTCTTTGTTTGATTTACCCTGCACTTTTTGTCCTGACCAAGAAAGGTGTGGAGAAACAAAATATATTACTCCAGAGAAGTGTGAAAAACTTACAAGCTATCTGATGAAAAACGTTAAAGAATAGAAGGCACCTAAAAATTTTTGGGTTAAGATGAAAAAACTTCTTTATGTTGTTTTAGATGGGTTAGGTGACCTTCCAACACCAGAACTGGATGGAAAAACTCCTCTTGAGGCTGCAAAAACACCAAACCTAGACTTTTTAGCCAAAAAAGGGAAAACTGGTTTAATGTATTCTGTGGGGAAGGGGATAGCCCCTGAATCTGATGTTGCTGTTATAAGCATACTTGGATACGACCCATTCAAATATCATCCTTCAAGGGGTGTTATTGAGGCTGTTGGTGCTGGTTTAGATTTTAGGGATGGAGACCTTGCTCTTAGATGTAATTTTGCAACTGTGGATGAGGAAGGTTTTATTGTTGATAGGAGGGTTGGAAGAAGCCTAACAACAGAGGAAGCCAGCAGACTTGCTGAAACAATAAATAGAGAGGTTAAACTAACCTATAAACCCTCAAAATTCATCTTTAAAAACACTATAGGGCATAGAGCTGTCTTGGTTGTTAGGCTTATCGACGGGAAACTTTCAGGTAAAATTACAAACGTAGACCCAGCATACCTAAGAACCATGGAGGGTTTGGGTGTTGCAAAAGCATATGTTAAGGCTAAGGTTGAGAAAAGTCGACCTTTAAACGGTGGTGAGGAAGCTAAGATAGCTGCTGAACTTTTAAACGAGTTTATAGAAAAAAGCCATAAGATACTTAAAAACCATGAGTTAAACCTAAAAAGGGTTAGGGAGGGAAAGCTTCCAGCAAACTTTATATTGGCTAGGGATGCTGGAGACACCCTACCAAAGTTTCCAAGTTTTCAGGAGCTTTACAAGGTTAGGTTTGGATGTATGGCTGATATGCCTGTTGAAAGGGGGATAGCCCTTCTTTGCGGTATGGAGGAGATACCGTTACCCCAGCTAGCAGGAGACCTTAGGAAAGACTACAGTTTAAGGGTGGAAAAAACTTTGGAGGCGTTAGAAAAGCTTGATGGAGTCTATATTCATATTAAGGGTCCTGATGAGCCTGGGCATGATGGTGATGCTATAAGAAAGATGAGGGTTATTGAGTTGATAGACGAGTTTTATTTTGCCAAGCTACTGCCTAAACTAGACTTGGAAAAAGTTTTGGTGGTTGTTACAGCAGACCATTCAACCCCATGTATTGTTAGGTCTCACACGGACGACCCTGTTCCCTTGCTTATTTCGGGTGGAGGTGTTGAGGCTGACAGTGTGGATACTTTTAGTGAGAAGGCTTGTAGGATGGGTAGTCTTGGAACAATAAAAGGTTCGGAGCTTATGCCTACCCTAATCAAACTTTTAAGGGGTTAAAAACAGTCTTCTCCAAAACTTTTTTAACGGTTTTTTGTCTAGGTTTAAACCTTTTCTAAGTAGGAGGCTTGAAGCCTTTTTAAGGGTTTCTCCCTCCTCTTTTAGCTTTTTACCTATGGTGATGGAGAAGTCTATAAGCTCCCATGGGTAAACAACCCACTAATCAACCTCGTAAACATAGTAGTCTGGCTTTATTTTACTCCAAACCTTCTTATGGATTGTTGCGGTTTTAACTTTTAAGGCGCCTTTCCGGTTAAGATGTTTAACTGCTAGGGTTAGGGTTTTACCAGTATCCGTAACATCATCAACAAGTAAAACCTTTTTTCTTTTAACATAGCCGTAAAGAGGCTGAACAATTTTTGGTTTTTCTTTCCTATCAATGTTCCTATAAAATTTTATTTCAACCGTTTTTAGGTTTAAACCTCCAAAAAGCTCAGCTAAAACTTTTGCTGGAAAATATCCTCCCCTAAGAATAGCAACAATAAGGTCTGGTTTAAACCCATCCTCCAAAATTTTTTCCCAAAGCCTAAAAATATCCCTATAAACCTCATCTAACCCAACAACCCTAAACCTAAACATTATTAAGCCTCACCTTTAACCTTACCCATAAAAAGGGATTTAAAGTTAAAATACCTAGTTTACCTTTCAACATCTCATGAAAAGGATTGGTGAAATTAAAGAACCTCTACTAGGATACACACAGGAAGTTATAGTTGTACCCATTGAAAACCTAAAGGTTATTGAGATTCAAAGAAAACCATCCCAATTCCATGTTAGGAGACTTGCGGAATCCATGCGTAAAATAGGTTTTACAACACCTGTTATTGCTGTTAAAGGTGAAAACGAAAACCTGTATACAGTAATCGACGGTCAGCATAGGCTTCTTGCAGCAAGGGAGGTTGGAATAAAAGAGGTTCCATGTATAGTTATCCCAGAAAAGTATGCCCACGACCTAATGGAGTTAAACATTGAGAAACAAATGTCTTTAAGGGAAAAAGCCTATGTTGCATTAAACGTTTATAGGATGTATCTTGAAGAAGAAAAAACCATTAATGAGGATGACCCAAGAATTCTTGACTCTATAGAGTTCCCCTACTATATAACGCTTGGGATGGCTTACGAAAAAAACCCCAAACTTTTCGGTTCAGCCTACGAGTCTTTACTAAGGAGACTTGACAGGTTTTTAAGTCTCCCCTTAATGGAGGCTGTTAGGGAAAGGGAGAAAAAAGCCCAAATTGTTATTGAAACCGATGATGCTACAAGACGTGCTGTTGAAAGGGTTAAAGAGATAGGTATATCCCATCCGTTTCTTTACAGGGAGGTTGTTTCCTTCTGCAGTCCCATAGGTAGGAAAAGGAAGGTTACAGAAACCTTAGAAGATGTTTTTAGTAGGCTAAAGGATAACCTAGAGACACTTGCTAGAGAGCCTGAAAGAATTAGGGCTCACAAGTTTTCTGAGGTTGTTTATGAGGGGTAACCATCTAAGACTCTTTAATTTCAGACCTATCAGGAACCAGTGTTTCTGTATCTTTAACACCACGAATACCCCTAATATCGTTTAAAACTATCTCAAGAATTTTTTCTGGGTGAGGTGTTACAATACCCTTCTCAACCTCTAAAATGGTTAGGATGTCTGCCTTTCCAGGAATAAAATGAACCTCACGAACGTTTTTAAGCTCAAAAATTTTTCTCATTATGTTTTTTTCTTTTCCAGGTTCAACCTCAACAAAAACAAAGGCTTTAACCATATTTTCACGTGGAGGAGAAACTTCCTCTTTTATCTTAGAGGAAAACGGAATTATTGTTTTTGTGTCTGTTAAATTATCCATTTTTCTTATTTTACCCATAATTAAGTCTGTAACCTTTTTCCATGGATAAACAAGAGACTCCTCAGTCTCAAGCACACAAAGAATATCAAAGTCTCCCGGGATAAAATGGATTTCACGTATTTCTGGAATTTGGAAAAGCTGGTTAAAGGCTTCCTCCTCTTTTCCAACCTTAACCTTAACAAGAAGAAAAGATTTAATATAGCCTGGTTTAACCATCCCTCTACCTCAAAATATTTTGGGTAAAACTAAAATAAAACTGTTAGACTATTAGGGGATAAAAGTCTAAAACGGAGGAAAGATAAAATTATCACAAGCTTCCCACTTTTCATCGCTTCAGCAATCCTAATTTCTTTAACAGGGGTTATGATGCCTGGACCTGTTTTTGCTGTAACAGTTGTAAAAGGATATGAAAATAAAAATGCTGGATTATATATTGCTTTAGGACACGGGATTATCGAGTTTCCTCTTATGCTTTTAATCTTTTTTGGTTTTGCAAGCTTTTTCACCTCAGGTTTAATGAGGTTTTTGGTTGGATTGGTTGGAGGAGTAATGCTTATCTACATGGGTGTAGGCATGTTAAGGTTAAAGCTTAAAAACTTTAACGGAAAAGAAAAAGTTTACCATAACTCTTTGGTTGCAGGCGCTCTAACAACAGCAGCAAACCCATACTTTTTTCTTTGGTGGGCAACCATAGGCTTCACTCTAATAGTAAACGCAACAATCTTTGGAATAAAAGGATTCATCATTTTTATGGTTGCCCACTGGCTATGCGACCTTAGCTGGTATATGCTTATCTCCCTCAGCATTTTTAAATCAAAAAGAATATTAAACATGAAAAAAGGAAAATGGATCCTAAATCTATGCGCATTAACCCTAATACTTTTTGGTTTATGGTTTATCCTTTCAACCATAACCTAAAACAAATTTAAACATATAATGCAGTGCAATGCACCGTAATGCACACCATAACACACAAACAAACCAAAAAAATTTAGGTTAAATTTTTCCCTCTTTCCTAAGCAAATCTTCAACCTCAGCAACAACCTTAGGCAAAATTTCTCCAACCCTCCCCTCCAACATATAGTCTGAAACTATTCCTGTTAAAGGTGTAGGCTCATTGTTTATTTCAACAACCTCAGCCCCATACATTTTTGCAATTTTTGGGAGTTCTGCAGCAGGGTAAACAACAGCCGAAGTTCCAATAACAAGCATAAGGTCACAGTTTTTTGCCTCCTCCCTAGCAACTATTAAAGCATCCATAGGGATAGGCTCCTCAAACATAACTATCTCAGGCTTTAAAACACCACCACAACTTTTACATGTTGGAGGAAGCTCCCCCCTTTCTGCTCTTTCCTCAACCTCAACCATAGGATAACGTTCACCACACCTTATACATACAGCCCAACGAGAATTCCCATGAAACTCTATAACCCTACTACTCCCAGCCTCCTGATGTAACCCATCAACATTCTGAGTAATAATACAGTGGAGTTTCCTAAGCTTCTCAAGCCTAGCCAAAGCATAATGAGCCGAATTTGGTTTAGCACCCAAAACAACAAAACCATCTCTCTTCCTTTGAAGTCTAAGCTCCCAATACCTCCTAGGATTCCTTAAAAAAGCCGAATAGGTAAAATCCTTAGGATCATATTTTTTCCATAAACCCCTCGGCCCCCTAAAATCAGGTATCCCACTCTCAGTTGAGACACCAGCTCCAGTTAAAGCTACAACCCTCCTAGCCTTAACTATATCCAAGGCTAAACGTTTAATCAACACTTCATCAACCATGTTTAACCCTCCACAATCATCGTTTTTGGTTAAACAAACGCCATAAAGACTATAATTAACCATAAAACCTTAAAAAACGGGTTGAAGCCCCGGGTGGGATTCGAACCCACGACCTGTGGCTTACAAGGCCACCGCTATAACCGAGCTTAGCTACCGGGGCTCTAAACAAAAATATTTGTTTAACGGTTTTTCTTAAATCTTTTTGCTGACTTTTTTAGTGCTTCAAAAGCTGGGAGTGGTTGACCTGAAAGGTAGGTTAACATTGCTCCTCCACCAGTGCTAATATGGTGGAATTTTTCTTTTAGACCTAAAATTTCGGCAGCCCCACCAAGGTGACCTCCACCAAGAACCTTGTAAGCTTTACTTTTAGCCATTCCCTCAAGAAGGTTTTTTGTTCCAAAGTCAAATTTTTTGGCTTCAAAAACTCCTGGTGGTCCTGATGCAACAACAAGTTCAGCGTCTTTAATATAGCCACAATATTCTTCAACGGTTTCTTTTCCTAAATCCAAAATTCTATTTTCAATTGGGAGATTTTTTGTTGAAACCTCAAATCTTTCACCATTTTTTTCAACAGCTAAATCTGTGGGTAAGACTATTTTTTCACCGTATTTGTTTAGGAGGTTTTTTG
>QMXD01000028.1 GCA_003661965.1 Candidatus Hecatellales archaeon | reverse complement strand
TAACAGAGTTTCAGCTTTATGTTGTTTCTTCACTTCCAGGTGTTGGGTTAAAGCTTGCGGATAGAATGCTTAAAAGGTTTGGGTCTGTTAGGGCTGTTTTTCAAGCCTCAAAAAGGGATTTGATGTTGGTTGAGGGTTTACCAAAAAGTAGGATAGATAGAATATGTGAGCTTTTAGATTCACCCTATAAACCATCCAAACAATCCCTAGCCTACCAAAAACTTTTAGAAGAAACCTAAAATGACTTCTAAAAAACTTTCAAGGTTTAACTCTCCAGAAAAGGCTTTTTGCACATGTCCACCAAAATACAACATAAATCCTTATCTTGGAAGATGTGAACATAGATGTCTCTACTGTTATGCTGCAAAGTTTCCATCCTTTGTTGGACCTACAAAACCTAGACTAAGCTTTGTTAAAGAAGTTTTTAGGATTGTAGCTAACACAAAACCAAAACTCCCTGTTATGCTTAGCGACACCACAGACCCATATCAACCGATAGAAAAAGATTTAAGGTTAACAAGAAAATGTTTGGAGGCTCTTGTTAAATATGGTTTTCCTGTTCTGATTGTTACAAAGTCAGACCTTGTTGTTAGGGATGTAGACCTCCTAAAAAAGGCAAGAAGTGTTATTTCTATTACTGTGACAAGCCTTAAAGATGAGTTTTCAAGGATAATGGAGCCTGGTGCACCACCACCAGAAAAAAGACTTAAAGCAATCCAGTTTTTGGTTGGTAAGGGTTTTCCTGTTGTGGCGAGGGTAGACCCTATAATCCCGTTTTTAAACGATGGGGAGAAAGACTTTAAGAATCTTGTTTCGGTTTTAGCTAGTGTTGGTGTTAAACAGGTTACCGTTTCAACCCTAAAACCAGTTAAAGGATTTTTTGCTAGACTGAGAAAAGTTGATTCTAGGCTTTCGGAGAGGCTGGAAAAGATTTATGAGGGTGGCGAATGGATAGCTGGCTACAAGTATCTTCCAAAAGGTTTAAGGTTTAAGACTATAGGTAGGCTTAGACCTATTGTTTTAAGTCAAGGTTTAGAGTTTGCTTCTTGTAGGGAGGGTTTTCCAAGCCTTAACACAACCATATGTGATGGAACAGCCTACTGTAGAATTCAAACTAAGCTAGAGTTAGAGTAAATTTTAAATGGAACCTTTTAGGCTTACTATTCAATAATGGCTTTTCAAAGTATCCTTGAAAATGCTGTAAAAAAGTTTAATGATAGGTTTAAGGTTAAACCTGAGTTTCAAAAGATTCTTCAAAAATATGATGGGAGGTCTGTTACCCTAAACATTAAAGGTGACACTATCTATGTTTTTTATCTTTCCTCCAGCGGTGTAACCCTTAAAACCTCTCCAAAAGAAGACCCTGAAGACATGTATGTTGAGATGGATAAAGATATTTTTGGAAGGTTTTTGGAGGAGAGAAGACTTAACGTTCAAGACCTTTTACGTGGAAGAATTAAATGGAAAAACATAAGCCTAAAACAGGTTAAGGAGATTAAAAAAATTCTTGGAATATCCTCCCTAAAAGACTTAAAAGATAAAAAGCTTGCTTAATCTCATGGGTTTGTTATGGCTACCTATGCTAAAGCACCGGCAAAAATAATTCTTTTAGGAGAACATTTTTGTGTTTATGGTGCTCCAGCCTTAAGTATGGCAATAAACTTCTATGCAAAAGTTAAAGTTGAAAACCTAGAAAAAAACGAACTTCACATATCATCAAAAAATTTTGGTGTTTCCGAAGTTTACAGGAAAGATTTTAAAGAGGGGAAAAAAGTTTTAAACCCTATAAGGGTTGCTGTTGAATCAACCCTAAAACATGGAGGTTTAACATGCAAAGGTTTAAAGGTTGAGGTTGACTCGGAAATTCCTGTTGGTGTTGGACTTGGCTCCTCAGCAGCAATCTCAGTCTCAACAATAGCAGCAACAGCAAAACATGTTGGCTTAAACCTTTCAAAGGAAGACATACGTTCTTTAGCCTTTAACTCTGAAAGGCTTATACATTTTAATCCTTCAGGTGTAGACCAAACAACCTCAACCTATGGTGGTATCCTTCTATATAGGATAGGTGAACCTATTAGAAGGGTTAAACCCCAACCTCAACCAGTCTTTATAGTTGGAAATACTGGTATTAGAAGGGTTACTGGCAGATTTGTAAAAAAGGTTGGAAAACTAAGGGAGGAAAAGACTAAGCTTGTTGAGGAGTTAGCCAAAAAGGCTGAAAGCCTTGTTTTTGAGGGTGTTAAGGCTTTAGAGGAGGGTAACCTAAACCTTTTCGGTAGGCTTATGAACCTAAACCATGAGCTTTTGTGTAGGATTGGGGTTTCCCATGAAAAGCTTAACCTTTTTGTTGATGCTGCCAGAAAGGCTGGTGCTTTAGGTGCAAAACTTACTGGTGGTGGGGGTGGAGGATGTATGATAGCCTTAGCCAAACCTGAAAATTGGGTTGGGGTTGTTGAGGCTATTAGGGGGGTTGGTGGTGAAGCCTACAAGGTTGAAATAGATTGGGATGGTGTTCAAAGCTGGGTTAACCCTTCTAGGCTTGGAGGATAAACCTTTTGGCTTCTCTAAAAATTCTTAAGCTTGGAGGTTCAGCTATAACCGATAAAACTAAACCTTTCTCTGTTAGAAAGGATGTTGTTAAAAGGCTTGCTTGGGAGGTTTCTAGAGCTAAACCCAAAAACCTAATAGTGGTTCATGGTGGAGGTTCGTTCGGTCATCCTCTAGCAAAAAAGTATAGGCTTATAGAGGGTTTTAAGGCTAAAAGCCAGCTTAAAGGTTTTGCTGAAACCAGAAGAATGATGATGATTTTGAATAAGACAGTGGTTGATGCTTTTGTCTCTCAGGGTGTAGATGCTGTTTCAGTTCCACCCTTAGCCTTTATAAGAACAAGTAACGGTAGAATAAGCTTTATCGATGAGGATGTTTTAAAAGGTCTTTTAGGCTTAGGTTTAACACCAATCCTTTTTGGTGATGTTGTGATTGATGATAGGCTTGGTTTTACAATTCTTTCTGGAGACCAGATTGTTGCAAAACTTGCTGTCTCCCTAAAAGCTGAAAAAATTGTTTTAGCTAGTGATGTTGATGGTGTTTTTACTTCAAACCCAAAAACAAACCCTAAAGCAAAACTAATCAGTAAGTTAAGCCTAAGCAAACTAGAGGAAACGGTTAAGCTAAAATCTACAACAACAGAATCCATGGTGGATGTTACAGGAACTATGGTTGGAAAACTTAAAGAGATGATTCCCCCAGTAAACATGGGGGTCAAAGTTTTTGTTGTTAATGCTTTAAAAAGGGGGAGAGTTTTTCAAGCCTTAAAAGGTTTAAGGGTTAAAGGGACAAAACTAGAACCCTAACCTTCAACCTCAACCCACCCATCCAAAAAAACTTTTACTTTATCTCCTGTTTTAATAGTCTCTAAAGGATTTTTATCAAGCCTATCTATAAGCGGAATGTTTGCAAGAGCACATCCAACAGCAATAATAGGGTCTGTTTTAAGGTTTATGATTGCAAGGGGGGCTGTACCATACCTAGCCATAGCATAAAGCACATAGGAACCCACACTACTTCCCTTCCCATAGGGGAAAACAAGAATTTTTCCTGTAACCTTTTCACCATAAAGCTCATGGTTTTTCTCGACAACAAACCCTGTTTTTGGGTTAACTCCACCAAAAAAGGATATGGGTTGACTTGTAACTAAGGCTTCTCCCTCAACCTCACCTTTGACAAGGCTTCTACCCTTCAACCTTAAAAAACCCATATCTAGGAAATAGCCTCCAAACATTCAAAGGGGCTTTTAACCTTAACCTTAACCCTATTTGTTGAAGGCAAATAATGGGCAGCCTTACATGAGTCTGTACATACACATTCTAACCCAAGATTTTCCAAGGGGGAAACAACCATACAGGTATCACATAAAACAAGACCTCCAGCCTTCTCAATTAACCCAACATAACCAAGCCCTTTTGCCTTCACATAAACACTCCTAGAGGTAAATACCCAAAGTTTAGCCTTAACCTTCCTCCCCCTTAAAAAGTATGCAACATCCTTAAGCTGGTTTAGACTGTAGTGGGGGCAACCTAAAAAAACAGCATCAAACCTTTCTTCAGCCTCAGACAAATCCTCAACAGCCTTTTTAACATCTTCCCTCTCCACCTCAAACTTTTCAGCCTCAGCCAAACATTTTCCATCAAAAAGTTTTGCTTCAGGGGTTAGATTTTCAACATGGTAAAGGGTGACAGCACCAGAAGAAGCTAAACCAGCACCTAAAGCCTTTAACCAATCAAAATCCATAAAACCTAAACCTGAAAAAAACGGAACCCTTTCAGGAAAAATTTTTCCGATAAGGTAGCCTAAACCACCAGCCTCAACAACATTTGAGGGTTTAAATTTGACTTTAACTTTCACATTTGGCTTCCTATTTTCATCTAAAAGATAACCATAGTAGGGTGTTCTACCCGTGATAGCGCTTGCTAAGGCTGATAAACCGCTTTCCCTGTTTGTTCTAGCTCCCAAAACAGAGTTAACATACACGGTGGCTGAAGATTCAGACCATGCAACATAATCTCCAGGTTTTGGCTTGTTACCAGCTAGGTAGGGTGTACATGAACAGGTAAGGTTTACACCAACCCTCTTAAAGGCTTTAAGTATTTCAGTCTGCTTCTGAACAAAGTTTTCAGGTAACCCCATCCTTCTCCATTTTTTTCTATCCATCCCTGAAGGGTTTAAGGTTGTTTTTTTAACCTTTACCCTAACGTTTTCCATGGCAAAACTTTTAAGAAGCTCTAAGCCAGGTTCTCCAATGTTTTTGTAGGAAACACCTGAAACATGGCAGCTTTTAACCCTAACCATCTTTTCAGCCTCAAAAATCTCACCCAAAACAACAAGAAGCCTCATACATTTAGCTAAACCCTCACCATACTCACCATCAAGCATTTTTTCCTCTTCACGGGTTAAATACATGGAAGAAAAACCTCTTTCAACCAAAACTTTCTCTCAACTTTCTAACCAAGCCTTTGACTTTTTCGTTTTCAGGTATACTTACCCTCTCAAACTTTTCTGCTGGCTTGGATAGGCTTTTTGTTGCATCAAACCCAACCTTTGTTGTTTCACCTGTTTCTTGGTTTGCTGAGGGGTCTAGGGTTGAGCCTCTAACCCCTTTAACCACAACCATATCCTTATCACCTTGAAACCTTGTAGCTAAAGCCCACTCAACCTCAAAAGGATTCTCAATATCTATGTCCTCATCAACCACAACCACATGTTTTAGGCTTGGATGACCGGCAAAAGCAGCTAAAATAGCGTTTTTACCGTCTCCCTCCAACTGCTTTTTTATGCTTATAACTGCATGAAGCCATCCACATCCACCATCTGTAAGCCTAACAGCCTTAACAGTAGGAACAACGTTTCTAACAGAATCCCAAATTTTTGCCTCCCTAAACAAACCCATAAAAATCCTATGCTCAAAACCAGCTGGAAGTAAAGCATGATAAACACAGTTTTCCCTACGCATAACACCCAAAAGTCTAACAACTGGTTGAAGCCTAACAGCATCATAGGTTTGGGTTAGGTCTGCAAGAGGACCTTCTTCAACAAGCTCATCTAAAACTATTTCACCCTCAAAAACAATTTCAGCATCAGCTGGAACATTTAAGTCGACTTTTTCACATCTTGTAAGCTTTAGTTTTCCGTTAAGAAGGGTGTTAGCAATCCAATATTCGTTTAAGCCAAAAGGTGCTGGTGAGGCTGCAGCTAAAATAACCGCTGGATGAACACCGATAGAAACCGCAATTTTTAGGGTTTTTTCCCCAGCCTCTTCAGCCATCCTACAAAGCCTATAAAGGTGGCGTGGAACAATTCTTATGGCAAGCTTATCCCTACCTAAAACCTGAAACCTATGAACAGAAACGTTTTCAATTTTTCCATCTGGACTTTTAGCTGAAACCACGGCTGAGGTTATGTAGGGTTTTTCTTTTTCATAGTGGGTTAAAATAGGAAATTTTTCTAGGTTTGGCTTCTCCAAAACCTCTTTTACCTCTCCATCTGAAACTATTTGTGGCTTTGTAGGGTTTTTTAATGCTTCAAGGATTTTCTCGTAAAGCTTATCGGTTGAGGCTAGGTTTAAAGCCATACAAAGCCTTTCTCTACTCCCACAAAGACCAGCAACAACATGAAAATTTGACTCCTTAATTTTTTCAAAATAGATGGCTTTTTCCCTTTCAAACTCTTTAATTATTGCTGCAGCCTCAAACCTTACTGAAACCTCATCTTTAACTCTAACAAGCTTACCTTTCTCTTCAAGCCTACCAATAAACTCTCTTAAACCACTCATATAGACAACATCCTAAACACATACAGAAAAATCTATAAGTGTTAACCTCCTTTAAAATTTGGGCTTTGATGAGTCAGAGTTGATATGAGTTGTGATTAGAAGGCATTTGTCTGAGCCCAATAAGCATCCCACCTATTCTACAGTTGTTTTCTCAAAAATCCATGCAGCTATAAAGGTGAAGATTAACGTTGAACCTAAAAGAACCATAAGGTTTAAGGGTAAAGAAAAAAACCCAATATTGGTTAAAATTTTTCTTGCAGCATCAACACTATAGGTTAAAGGGTTTATAAAAGCTAAAATCTTCATCCATTCTGGCATGGTTTCAACAGGGAAAAATGCTCCACTTAGGAAAAGAGTAGGCATAGCTATAAAAGTTGTTAAAAGATGAAAACCCTCTATGCTCCTCACCTTTGAGGCTAAAGCTATCCCTAGACATGTGAAGGTTAAGGCTGTAAGAAAAACTGTTAAAGTAAAAATCGGTATACCATCCAATAGCAAAGTTGGTGTTAAAAAGTATGCCACAACCAAAACTATAAAGCCCTGAAGAGCAGCAACAGTTGAATCTCCTAAGGCTCTACCAAAAATTAGTAGGCTTCTTGAAGCTGGAGCAACCAAAACCTCCTTTAAAAACCCAAACTCCTTATCCCATATAACCGAAATTCCAGCCGTAAAAGACGTGAAAAAAACAGCCATCATAACGATTCCAGGTATAAGAAAAGACATGTAGCCCAAACCAAACGAACGGGCTTCCTGAAAACTTAAGGCTGAACTAAAACCTAAACCAAAAAACAGCATCCAGAAAAGGGGTTGAGCAATAGAGCCTATAAGTCTAGATCGGGCTCTAACAAACCTTTTAACTTGCCTATACCACATCACATAAACCGAAATTAAAGCCTCCCTAAACCTAAACAAGCCTTCTACCTCCTTCTATGGTATAAACGTACATGCTCCACGAATCCAGCCTCATATTCACGTAGACTTTTACCTGTAAGCTGAAGAAAAACATCTTCAAGGGTTGGCTTACTATACTTTACCTCCCTAATCCTAACCTTAAACCCCTGTAAAACCTCAAAAATTTTTGGTATAGCCTTTGAGGCGTCATCAACCAAAAACCTTAAAGTTTTATCTTCAAGCATTCTAAAACCCTCCACAAACCCGTTTTCACCCAAAGCTTTAAACATTTTTTCAACCTTAAAACCGTCAGCCTCATCAACCCTAACATAAACAATTTCCCTATCAATCTGACGGGTTAAATCTTCAGGTTTCCCCATCGAAATTATTTTTCCATGGTCTATGATTGCTACACGGTCACAAAGTTTTTCAGCTTCATCCATATAGTGGGTCGTAAGAAAAACTGTTATCCCATGTTCCCTTCTGAGCCTCTTAATATAATCCCAAACATGAACCCTTGTTTGAGGATCCAACCCTAAAGTTGGCTCATCCAAAAAAAGGATTTCAGGGTTGTGGATAAGCGCTCTTGCAATTTCAAGTCTACGCATCATTCCACCACTATACTTTTTAACCTGAACATCAATCCATTTTTCAAGCTCAATAAACCTTGAAAGTTCATCTATCCTTTTTTTAAGTCTACTAGTGTTAACTCCGTAAACTCTTCCATGAATCCAAAGATTCTCTCTACCTGTTAACTCACGGTCTAAAGTTATATCTTGAAAAACAACCCCAATTTTTTCCCTAACCTTTAAAGGATACTTTAAAACATCATATCCTGCAACCCTAGCAGTTCCACTTGTAGGTTTTAATACTGTTACAAGAATGTTTAAAAGTGTTGTTTTCCCAGCCCCATTAGGACCTAGAAAACCAAAAATTTCTCCCTTTTTAACCTTAAAGCTTACATTATCAACAGCTAAAACATCTCCAAACCTTTTTGTTAAACCCTCAATCTCAATAACATCCATCCTAGGTACACACCAAACCCTTTTTTAAGGCTTAAAATAACCTAAAACAATTAAAAGTTTGCTAAACAAACCTTTATACCTCTAATTATAGCTTAATGGTTAATTGAAAAAGTATGAGCGAAAAAGAAAGACTCTTAAAACTTGCTGAAGAAGCAAAAAACTGTGTTAGGTGTAGGCTTTATAAAACTAGAAAAAATGTTGTTTTTGGGGATGGTCCCCTAGACAGCCCCATAATGCTTATTGGTGAGGCTCCAGGCTACTGGGAAGACCTAAAAGGTAAACCTTTTGTTGGGGCTGCTGGAAAATTTCTTGATAAACTTTTAGCTTTGGCAGGATTAGACAGAGGCAAGGTTTACATAACAAATGTTGTAAAGTGTCGTCCACCTGGGAATAGGGAGCCTAAACCTGACGAGGTTGAGGCATGTAGACCTTATCTTGAGGAGCAAATAAACTTAATTAAACCAAAAATTATTTGCACTCTTGGAAATGTTGCTTCAACCTACCTTCTACAAAAATTTGGTTTTAGGGTTCAACCTATGGGTAGAATTCATGGAAAGGTTTTTGAGGTAAACCAGCTAAAAATAATTCCTCTTTACCATCCAGCAACAGCCCTCTATAAGCCTCCAATAAAAACAGTTTTAGAGGAGGATTGGATGCTTCTTAAGGCTAGACTAGAACATCTAGCAACCTAAAAAATAGGTTGGATGATAGGGTTTAGAGAAAGAAACATGTAAAAATTTATTCTTTAACCTTTTCTATTCTACAAAGACAAGCTTTAAGTGTAGGGTAGCCTGAAATAGGGTCTCTATCCCCGTCGTCTGTTAAAAGATTCACGTTTGCCTCAACCCATCCATGAGGTATACTTACAACACCCGGTAAAATATCCTCGGTAATTTTAGTTTTAACCCTTATACTTCCACGCAAAGTTTTAACCTTAACAGTTTCACCATCAAAAACACCAAACTTTTCAGCCGTTTTAGGATGAATTTCAACCGTAGGTTCAGGCTCCTTACTACGAAGAACCTTCAGGTTTCGGTATCTTGAATGGGTGTAGTAAAGGCTTCTTGCACCTGTTGTTAAAACTAACGGATAATCATTCGCTAGATTCGGGTTTGTTAGCGGGCTTTCTCTAGGTTCAGCATGGGTTGGCAAAGGCTCATAACCAAGACTTTTAAGAGTTTCAGAATAAAACTCAATCTTTTTTGTTGGGGTTTTAAAGCCTCTACCCTCATAGTTTTTAGGCTTTTTAGACCCATAAAAAAGCCCTGCAGGGTTTTCTTTAAGCCTATCAAGAGTTAAACCTGAAGGTTTAAGCATCTCCTCAAGAGCCTCCTCCTCGTTTTCCCATGGAAAATATTCTTTGTATCCCATTCTTCTTCCAAGCTCAAACCATATTTTCCAGTCAGACCAACTCTCATAAAGAGGCTCTAAAACCTTACGTTTAAAAGCAACATAGGGTATCCCTGAAAGACCATAGTCAAATATTCCTGATTTTTCTAGGAAAGTACAGGCTGGAAGAATAACATCAGCAAGCTTAGCAGTTTCACTCATAAAAATGTCTATCACAACAAGAAACTCAAGCTTTTTTAAGGCTTCTAAAACCTTTTTTGTGTTTGGCCATGTTACCGCAGGGTTTCCACCGCAAACAATCATAGCTTTAATGGGGTAAGGTTTACCTGTAAGCAAAACATCAGGTAAAATCATGGCATGACCCTCACCATAAATCCTATCCCAAAAACCGTAGAAGACTGGATATTCTTTAGCACCTAAAGGTTTCTCTGTTTCACCCTTTTTAACCCTCATAGGGTTAACTCTTAACCTTGAAATTGTTATCCATCCACCCTCAACATCTATGTTTCCTGTTAAGGCTTGAAGAATTGCATGTGCACGGTTTGCTTGAACAGCTGAAACTTGAAGGTTTAAAGCATTACCAGAAACAATACATGAAGGCTTATTAGTAGCAAAAATTCTTGCCATTTTTCTTATGGTTTCAGCTGGAACCCATGTTATTTTTTCAACTTCCTCTGGAGAATATTTTTTGATGTGTTGTTTAAGCTCCTCAAACCCAAAAACCCATTTTTCCACAAACTCCTCATCATAAAGCTTCTCATCTATTATGACGTTTATCATCCCTAAAGCTAAAGCACAATCAGTTCCAGGTCTTAGCTGAACATGTAGGTCTGCAGATTTTGCAAGCTCTATCCTTTTACAGTCAACAACTATAAGTTTTGCACCCTTCTTTTTTGCTTCTAGGATACGTTTAGCTGTCGGTAGGCTTGAGTTTGAAGGGTTAAAAGCCCAAACAATAATACAACGTGAATTTTGAATGTCTGGTTCTGGGAGTTTTCCTAGGGTTAAAAGAATTCCAAGAACTCTTGAACGGAAACATAGGCTTGCAGAGGAGAAAACGTTCGGGGTTCCATAGAGGTCGCAAAACCTATAAATGATATGGTGGATGTCAGCATGTCCAAGCCCCTCTCCAAAATAAACAGCTAAACCTTTAGCTCCATGTTTCTCCCTTATTTCCTTAAGCTTTGAAACTGTTAGGTTTAGGGCTTCATCCCAACTTACTCTTACCCATTCACCATTTTTTTTAACCATTGGATACTTTAGCCTGTCAGGTGAGTATAGATAGTCTATGGATGCATAACCCTTCGGACATAAAACACCCAAACTTTTAGGATTTTCAGCTACACCTTCAACCTTTACAACTTTTCCATTCTCAAGATAAACTTTCATCCCGCAGCCTTCACTACACATACCACAAACAGTTTGAACAATTTTTGTATCAACCATAAAACACACCAACCATACGAAGATAGTTTAATTGACTAACAATTAAATAGTTTTTATCTTAAAGCATAATTTTGGTGTTAAGACTTTTGGATGAACTGACAAAAATTCGAGAGGAAATTGATGTTGTTGATAAGGAAATAGTGGAGACTCTTGCCAAGAGGTTTAAGCTTGTAGAAAAAATTTCTAGGATAAAATCCAAATATGGGTTACCATTAGAAGACGCGAAAAGAGAAAGGGTTGTATTGGATAGGGTTAAAGTTTTAGCTGAAAGTTTGGGGGTAAACCCAAGCCTAGCTGAAGAAATATTTAAAACGATAATTAAGGCATGCAAAAAACATGAAAAGCTTTTGATGGGCTCCTAGTAAAGATTATATTTTAGCCTTTAAAATGATTAGTTGATGATTTTAGCTGAAGACATGTTTAAGATAGGTTTTCTGCTTATAATCGTAGGTTTTATTGTAATCTTTTTAAGCATGATGCTTATGGTTTTATCCCACAAAGGTGGTGAAACTAAAGGTGGAGGAGTAATCCTCATAGGACCTTTCCCAATAATTTTCGGTTCAGACACAAAAACAGATAAAACCTTAGTTCTCCTCGTCTTAATCCTGATAGCGTTTATTTTCGTTTTAACGTTTTTCCCCATAGCCTTTTGGAGGTAAAACCTATGGTTTTCTTGTGCGAGATTTGTGGAGAAAGAAAAGCAGTTTACGTCTGCCAAAAATGTGGTAGAAGAGTTTGTGAAAACTGTATAGACCCATTAACCCTAACATGTAAAAACTGTTCTCAAACCTATCAAGCTAAAGCTTACCCATCACCTTTAGGCTTTACCTTTGACTTACCCACAAAACTTTTAATTCTCGGAATAATCTTAACCTTTGTAGGTTTTTCACTAGCTTTTCTTTCAACATTTCTAGGTGCAGGCATTCCTTCAGCTGGAGGTTTTGTTTGGATTTTTCCTTTCCCACCAATCATTTTTGGTTCAGGTTTTAATAATCCCCTAGCATGGCTAACCTTCACAGTTTTGGCTTTTATTTTGGTTTTCCTTGTTTTAGCTCTAATAAAAACCTTTAAAATTTAAAAGTAGATAAAACTTGAAAGTTTTGGTCTAATGGGGAGGTTTGCTGTTGAATATACCTGCTCATCCCTTTCGTTAAACGCTATCTCAACAAACTCTGGTAAAACCTTTTTCACAAAATGGTTTGAAGGCTTACCGTAAACAATCCCTCTACACTTTGTATCAACATAGATATAGATGTTTTCTCCCCCATACTTATACAAGGCTTCATCAGCCAAACCATACTTTGGATAATCATAAACTTTAAAAGGCCAAAGTTTACATGCTTTAGGCTTTATATCCTGAATAGCACAAAGATACATACCCATAAACTGATATTGAAAAATACATCGGTTTTCAACTGTCCTCTTAAGATAAAATCCTGACAATCCTGTCTCGGTACAATCGTACCCAAACCTTTGAACTATCCTAACCCACTCTTTTGGAGTTAAGGGTACAAGTGAAGATGTACAACAGTCTCCACAGCTAAGACATCTCCAAGATTTAATGTGACTCCACGGAACAACCCTCAACCTTCTACTCCTCAAAAATCTCCCTTTTCTCCTTTAAACTTTTCACCTTAAACCTTAAAAATTAATTTTTCTTTAGGGTTAGCTTCATAACCTTAAGCCTACACATTACAATATTGGTGGAAGTTTTGGGTGAAGGGAAAATAAGAAGCTATAAGGATTCTGGTGTTGATGTTGAGCTTGAAGATGAAGCCTTAAAACTTGTTGTTGAATGGTGTAGTAAAACTTTTGGTTTAAGAAGAGATGTGGGTAGTCCTGTTATTCCTATAGCCCATTTTGCTGGTGTTGTTAAACTTTCAGATAGGTTAGGTTTAGCAATAAAAACTGATGGTGTTGGAACAAAAGTCTTCATCGCTCAACTCATGGGTAAATATGATACTGTTGGAATTGACTGTGTTGCTATGAACGTGAACGATGTTATCTGTGTTGGAGCGGAACCCATATCGTTTGTAGACTATTTGGCTGTTCAAAAACCAGACCCAAAAATTTTAGGTGAGATAGCTAAAGGT
>QMXD01000027.1 GCA_003661965.1 Candidatus Hecatellales archaeon | reverse complement strand
GGTTAAGGGTTAGGGTTGATGCTATGGAGGTTAAAAAAGTTTCCCCAAACGTTTACATGGTAGACCTAGAACCTCCAATTGAAGGGTTTGAAAGGTTTTTAGCATCCTACATTGTTTTAGGAGAAAAAGTTTTGGTTGTTGAGGTTGGACCCAGCTCATCGGTTGAAAGCATTATTAAGGCTTTAAAAAGTTTGAATATAGGTTTTGATAGGGTTGGTTATGTGGCTGTTAGCCATATCCATTTAGACCATAGTGGTGGGGCTGGAGCTCTCCCAGAAAAACTGCCAAACGCAAAGCTTGTTGTTCATGAGGTTGGTGCCCCACACATGGTTAATCCTCAAAGACTTTTAGAGAGTAGTCTTCGTGTTTTGGGTGAGAAGCTTATAAAAATGTATGGTGAGGTTAAACCTGTTCCAGAGGAGAAGGTTTTGGTTGGTAAGGATGGTTTAACCTTAAATCTTGGTGGTGTTAAGGTTGAAGTTTTGGAGACTCCTGGTCATGCACCTCACCATTTAAGCTTTTTTAATAGAGAAACTGGTGAGTTATGGGTTGGTGAGGCTGCAGGTGTTTATCTTGAAGAGTTTGGAGGGATTGTTAGACCTTCAACACCACCAACAGGATTCGACTATGTTAAAAGTTTAGAGTCTCTTGATAAGCTTCTAAATCTGAAGCCAAAAGTTCTTTATTATACCCATTTTGGTGTTTCAACAAAAATTGAGAATCTTGAGGTTTATAAGGAGAAGCTAAACTTATGGTTTAAAATTGTTTCTGAGGAGTATGGGAAGGGGAAAAGTGTTGAAGAAATTTTTCAAAGGATTCTTGGCGAGGAGGAAGAGTTAAAAAAGCTTTTGGTTAGTGAAAGAGAAAAAACTTTCCTGTTGAATAGTGTTAAAGGTATGCTTTACTACCTAAAAAAACGTGAAACAAGAAAGTAGGATTTTTATGGGGGAACCGTTTCCTACTTTACTGTTCAACCAAAACTGTTCTTTGATGTTTCCAGTATTTTGCGTCTTTAACTGTTTCAACAATCTCATTTAACTCTTTTTTTGCTTCTTTTCCAGCAGCCCCATCACGAGTTAAAACAATAAAAACAACACTCTTTCTTTCCAAGCTTTTCACCCTCTTAAAAGTATTTTAGGTGTTGAGGAAAATAGACTATACTGGTGACTTTTCTATACCCATTGGGAAGGGTTTGATAGAATTTAGCGTTACATAACAAGGTAACAGAAGTATTTCTACCCCTACTACCTGCACATATAAGGCTCAAACACCATAAAACAAAGATGTGGAAGAAAGAGTTGGTAAATTTTACCTAGATTTTTCTGTCGAAATAGATGTTTTTACCCCTAGCTGAAACTGGTATACCTATTATTAGGTCTGCTTCTGGTAGGAGGTTAAGTCTGGCTGCTGCAACACCAACCCTATACATAACCCTATTATCTAAGTTTAGAAGGCTTGCTGTTTTTGCCGCTGAACCTACGGCTATTCCAAGGTCTAAAACTTTAAATATGCATAGGGGACCTTTAACATCTCTCCCTTTTTTCTCTTCAGCCTCATATTCTTTACATGTTTTGTATCCGCATCCTCCACAATTCAAACCTATACCCTTTTCTGCTTTTACACCGATTAAAACAACAGCATCAGAGTCTTGGATGTTTTTAGCGTCTCTACTCCATCCTTCATCCCTATATTCAACCGCAATTTTACGCATAACCTCAGCCATAGAATCTTTTTCTTCCCCTGTAACTAGGGCTAAAAGAATATCGTCTATACCCTTACTTTTTGGTGCTGTTCTTGCTGAGATAAGCATAAGTCTTGCTGCTTCAACAACAAAATCTTTCTCTATTTCAAAACCTTTTAGGATAGGCATCTTTTATCCCCTCAAACCTAGTTTTAGGTTAAACCTATAAAAGAGTTTTTAAAATACCATTTGTAGGTTTCCCCTTTTTTAGGGTGGTTTAATGATTACCCCAAACGTTAGGGTTGCAACAGGTTTTTATACAAACTGGGATTCTCTTACAAAAGTTGATGATAAGGTTTTAGCTTGGGTTAAAAAACATCCTAAAATTAAACCTAGAAAAGTTATTCTTAGCTCTTTGGAGGAGGCAGCCTACACGCTTGATGAAGCCTTAAAAATTGGTGGTAAAGAATATTTGATTTCAAAGGAGGTTTATGATAGGTTAAACTCAACCTTTAGTTTTGAGGAGAAAAGGCTTGGTGGAAACGGTTGTAACATGGGTTTAGCCCTTTACGAGATAGGTTTAACCCCTCTTGTCTCCTACCCTTTTAGACCCCCAAACCTTATGCTTAAATCTCCAGATTTTAAGGTTGCATGTAGGGATGGATTTAAAAAGCCTAAACAGGCTGTTAGATGTGGAGACCCAGAATACGACCATCTAATATTCGAGTATAAAGAGGAGCCTGAAAAAGGAATTCACATTTCAGGTAGACATATTCTTTCTTGGGATTTAATGTCTTTCCAAGGAATTTTTGATGAAGACTTTTTCTTTTATGCTTTTAGCAGGGAATACACGGATATACTTGTTTTTGCTTATGCTCATTTGCTTCTCCCAGAATATAGGGAGAAAACAAGGGAGGTTGCTGATAGGCTTTCTGAGGGGAAAAGACCTAAAGTTCATTTTGAGCTTGGGGAGGGAAGTTTTGAGTCTGTAAAATATGCCATAAAAATTTTTTCAGACAGCCAATGCACAGATTCTTGGGGGTTAAACGAGAAGGAGTGTGTTAAGTATTTTGGTGCTGAGTCTGAGAGTTTGGAGGATGTGAAAAATGCTGCTCTTGAGGCTGCTAAAAAGTATGGGTTGGATAGGGTTTGTGTTCACACCCTAACCTACTCCTTTTCAATATCAAAGTTTGATGTTGGGAAGGAGGTTGAAGCTTTAACTAAAGCCTCCATGGTTGCAGCAGCTAAAACAATGGGTAGTGTTAGGGAGAATCTGGATAAGGTTTCAAGTTTGCCAACCACGGAGGTAAGGTTTGAGAGGGGTAGGCTTGAAGGCTACAATTTTTGTCTAGTTCCAGCCTATAAAAACCCAAACCCAAAAATTTTAACAGGACTTGGAGATGCTTTTGCTGCTGTTCAAGCAACTTTTGCTTTAACCTAACATAAGCCAAAAATATGTTTTGGCGTCTAGTTTATTACGTGAAGTCTTATGGTTGGAGAAAAAAAGGGTGGAGATGAAAAAGGGGAGCTTAGGAGAGAGGAGCTTAGACATTTTTCAGGTTTGGCTTTTGTTGCATGTATGTTTATAGGTGCTGGGATTGGCTTGGTTTTTGGAAGACCTGATGTTGGTGGGGCTTTGGGTATGGGTGTAGGCTTTTTGCTTATGGGTTTTCTTAGGGTTAAAGTTATCCATCCTACACCCTTAACCCTTAGCCTACCAAAAACCTTTGGAAACCTTATCCTTACAGTTATAGGGATACTTTTAATTTTGGCTGGAGTATTAATCTTTTACAATCTACAGCTTTTATATCCTTATCTTGCAGGATTAGCCTTAATCATTGTAGGGTTAATAGTTTTGGTTTCAGGTTTAAGGGTTAAAGGGGTTAAAGGCTATTCTTAGGTGTTCAGCTTTTTGGATTCTAAAAGGTTTATTGCTGATGGGATGCTTGGGAAACTTACACGTTGGCTTAGGATACTAGGCTATGATGTAGAGTTTAAACCGTATGAAAAAGATGAGACTCTACTAGACCTAGCCAAAAAAACAGGTAGAATTCTGCTTACAAGCGACATTGAGCTTTATAGGAGGGCTGCAAGAAAAGGTGTTAACGTTTTTCTTGTAAACGGAAAATCTGAAGTTGAAAATTTAGCGAAAATCTCTGAGAAGCTTGGTTTAAAATTGGATGTTGAGGAGACAAGATGTCCAAAATGTAATTTTAGGCTTAAAATGGTTTCACCGGAGGAGGTTAAAGATAAGGTTCCGGAAACAACCCTAAAAACCTATAGGGAGTTTTGGGTTTGCACAAACCCAGAATGTGGGAAGGTTTATTGGCAAGGCTCCCACTGGAAAAAGATTGGAAAAACTCTTAAGGAGGCAAAAAACCTAGTTAATCAGGTTAAGGCTTAACCCTTTTTAGGAGTTATCAGCCAAAAATTTTTGTTTAAGACTTTGTTTTGTTGGTGGGGTTTGGGAAGCCAGTATGCTTGATAGTTGGATTCGTTCGATTGTTTATGAGGTTTTGGGTAGTCTACACCGTAGACTTATTGTTTTTGCAGGTTTAAACCGTGAGGTTTTAGCTGCAAAACTTGTTTTAGAATATTTGGGGAGGAAGGGTTCCACTATTAGCCTACTCTATGTTGCTGATGGTTTTGGTGAGGGTTCAACCTACCAGATTTTTGTTGATAGGCTTAAAAGTTTTGGGGATTTTGAAAAGCTTAAAATTCAAAAGGTTCTTTATGAGGATTCTGAGGAGGTTTTAGGTTCAACCCACGACCTACTAATTTTAGACTTAACCGAGCAGTTAAAACCTGATGATGTTGGAAGGCTTGTAGAGGTTGTTAGGGGTGGAGGCTTAGTAATATTTTTAGCACCAAGACTTGAAGAATGGGAAAAAACAGTAACAAGGTTTCATAGGAGGCTAATTGTTTCACCCTACACAAAAGAAGACCTAAAACATAGGTTTGTTAAAAGATTTATAAGCAACCTTTTAACCCATGAGGGTGTTTGGGTTTTTAACGACGGAAAACTTATCCATGGGAAAGCTCTGCCAAAAAGAGTTTTTGTTGAAGCTAAACCCATCCTTCCAGCAAAACCAAAAATCCCCATAGAACTTTATAGGCTTGCAAAAACCCAAGACCAGGTTGAGGTTCTTCAAGGATTTGAAAAATTAACCTTTAAAGGTTCAAGAAAATCTGTTCTCCTAATAACCGCAAACAGGGGTAGAGGGAAGTCAGCAGTTTTAGGTTTAGGTGCAGCAAGCATCCTGTATTTGCTTGGGAAAAGAAAAAAGGTTAAGGTTAGGATTACAGCACCAAACTTTTCAGGCTTAAAAACAGTTGTTGAGTTTGCTGAAAAAGCCTTAAACATTCTTGGTGTCGAATATGAGAAGTCTTATGTTAAAGGTTTAACTGTAACCCTAAAATCAAAGCTTGGAATAATAGACTGTGTAAGCCCCGGAAGACTTTTAAAAAGAAAGGCTGATGTGGTTTTTGTTGATGAGGCTGCAGGTTTACCTGTCCCCCTGCTTTTCCGTATCCTAAAAAACTTTAAAAAAATTGTTTATTCTTCAACAATTCACGGTTATGAGGGTTCTGGTAGAGGTTTTAGAGTTCGTTTTCTTAAAGCCCTAAAACAAGAACAAAAAATCAGCCTATACGAGTTTGAAATGGAAACACCAATAAGGTATGGGGTTGGAGACCCCATAGAAAAATGGCTTTATGATACACTTTTACTTGATGCTGAACCTGTCGAGTTAACCCAAGAAGAGATAGTTAAAGCTAAACCTGAAGAATCTCTTTACGAGAAACCATCCCTTGATGAGTGGTTTACAAGCCGAGAAGATGAGCTTAGAGACTTTATAGGAATTTATGTTTTAGCCCACTACCGAAACAGACCTGACGACCTAGCAATTCTTGGAGATGCTCCCCACCATCATGCTAGAGTCTTAAAGCTTCTAAACAACAAGATTGTTGTTTCTCTTCATTTGGCAGAGGAAGGTTCCATGCCTGACGAGGAGATAGAGGCTGTGATTAGGGGAGCTAACCCTCCGGGAAACGTTATACCAAACTGTATTGCAAGATACTATCAACCCTACAAACATTTTGCAAAACTTAAAGGGCTTAGAATAGTTAGGATTGCAACCCACCCAGACTTGGAAGATAGAGGTTTTGGCTCCTACACGTTAACAAAGCTTTGTTCTGAGGCTGAGCTTGAAGGTTATGATTGGGTTGGCTCAGGTTTTGGTGTAACCCATCAGCTTTTAAAGTTTTGGGTTAAAAACGGTTTTATTCCCATCTATATGAGTCCAGCGAGAAACATTGTTTCAGGAGAATATAGTGTTTTTGTTGTTAAGCCTTTAACTGAGGAGGCTTGGAGGCTTGTTGAAAACCTAAACCTAGAGTTTAGGTTAAGACTTATAGAATCCCTTTTTGATACCTATTTTGACTTAGAGCCAAAAATAGCCCAACTTCTTCTTTCCAGCCCTCCAAAACCATACAAGCCTACAGTTGAATTTTCCCAGCCACAGTTTTTAAGGATAAAAGCCTATACTGAAGGCTTAATAACCTATGAGGCTTCCTCGGATGCTATAAAAAACCTGGTAAAACTACATTTTTTAAGTTCTGGAAGTTTTAGGGTTAAACTTAAACCTGAGGTTGAGTCTGCCCTAATAGCTAAAAGTCTTCAGGGTAAGTCTTGGGAGAGGTCTGCTCTTCTTTCAGGTCTTCAAACTTCAACAATAAAGTCTGTTTTAAGGGAAACTGTAAAGGAGATGTTTAAACGGTATGGTGAAAAGAAAGCCTTTAAACTTCTCTAAAGAATATAAGAGCAAAATTCTTTCAGGAGAAAAAACCTCAACCGTTAGACTTAAAACAAACCTTAAGGTTGGTGAGAGGGTTCAAATAATAGTTGGTGGAGAAAAGCTTGGGGAAGCTGAAATAGTGGATATAAAAAGGAAGGGAATTTCAAGCCTAACAGACGAAGACGCTAAAAAAGATGGGTTTAAAAACAAGAGGGAGCTTTTAAAGGCTTTAAAAAAACATTATGGGAAACTTCCCTCAAACACAAAAGTTTACATTGTAAGCTTTAAAAAGCTAAAATAGTTTCACCTATCTTATTCTCCAACCCTTAGGGACATCAGCAACCTTTCTTGCTGGAACACCTACAACAACAGTTTTTGGTTCTACATTCCTTGTTACAACAGAGCCAGCACCAACAACGGCACCCTCACCAACAACAACCCTAGGCATAATTACACTATTACCACCTATACTCGCCCCCCTACCTATAAGGGGACCCTTTAGCCTGTAGGGTTTTTGCTTCATATATTTGTCGTTAAGAAGCAGACAGTAGGGACCTAGAAAGGCTTTATCTTCTATGGTTGTATAAGCCGAAATATATACACCAGTTTGAATGGAGACTTTTGAGCCTATCCTACAGTTGCTGTCAACAACAACATAGGAGCCGACTAAACTGTTAGAGTCAACGGTTACGTTTTCCCTTATTAAAACGTTATGTCCAAGCTCAACATTCCCAGCCAGCCTTACATTCGAATAGATTATACAGCCTGTTCTTATGGTTGAGTTTGAACCTATCTCAACCAAGCCTTTCCCAGCTAAACTTTTTTTTCTTCTAAGCCTTTTAAGCTCCCCTCTTTCAGGAAAACCTATGACACTGTTGTCTCCAACATAAACATTGTCTCCAATCCTACATGGACCATAAATTTTTATGTTTGAGCCAACCCAAACGTTTTTACCAAACTTTACATCCCCAAAAACTTCAACGTTTTTTCCATGTTTAACCATCAAGGTAAACACCAAAACAGTTTAGCCTTTCTTCAACCTTGAAGTTTCGTGGTCTATAACCTCCTTTACCCCCTCCCTAAAACCTATCTGTGGTTTGTATCCTTTAGCCCTAATCCTGCCAATGTCTAAAACACATCTTTCAAGTTCACCAGCCCTTTTAGGCTTATATTCAACCTTAATCTTCCTACCCAAAAACTCTTCAACAACCCTAATAACATCGTTTACACTATGCTCCTCACCAGTTCCAACATTATAGACTCCTGTCAAACTCTTATCGATTATAAGCTCAATAGCTGAAACAACATCAGAAACATGGGTAAAATCTCTGGTTTGATTTCCATCACCAGTAACATAACATATACCATAGTTAACAGCATCATAAACAATCCTGTTTACAGGTCCATGTCTTCTCCCCTCCTGAATCCCATAAACAGAGGATAAACGTATAATCGCAGATTTTTCCATGTTTAAAAGCTGAATATATTTTTCGCCGGTAAGCTTAGATAAACCGTAGGGGCTTATAGGGTTGAGAGGATGATCCTCCGGTATAGGTAAAGTTTCTGGTTTACCGTAAACAGCAGCTGAAGAGGTAAATATTAGTTCGGAACCATATTTTAAGGCTAGTCTTAAAACGTTTATTGTTCCAACAATGTTTATGGTTGCATCCTCAATAGGGTCTTCAAAGCTTCTAGGAACATAGGCTTGGGCTGCAGCATGAATAATTATGTGTGGTTTTAGGCTTCCACAAACGTTTTCCAGTCTGGAAAAATCTCTAATATCACATACAATGGTATCCTCAGACTGTATAATGTCTACACCTAAAACCTCGTCAACCTCAGGTTTTTCTCTAAGCCTTTTCACCAAAAATTTTCCGAGAAAACCAGCACTACCTGTAACCAGAATATTCATCGATGTTTAGCCTCCAAATAAACATTAACCTAATGTAAACTTTGTGTTTAGCTGGCTTTTAACAGTTTTTGGTTTATGGTTAGAAACATATATTTAGCCTTACTAGGTTTAAACGATTTAGGTTTAAACCATGTCTCTTCCAGTTTCCTTTGTTGAGATTAGGGTTTTAGCCCATGCAACCGAAGATTTGGGTAAGGTTTTAAAGTCTTTAATGAATCTGGTTGGAGAGGAAATTTTTAGTGAGATTGAGTTTTCAAGGGAGAAGCTTGAAGGTCATTATGGTAACCCTATAACACTTGTTAAAGCAAAAATATATTCTAAGTCTCAAGCAAGAAAAATTCTTCAAAACATTTTTTCCAGACTTAACGAAACCGATAAGGATAGGCTTTTAGATGAGGTTGAGGATAGGGTTGATGAAAACGGAAACTTCCATTTTAGACTTGATAAACAGGAAGCCTACCTTGGAAGAATTAAACTTGGAAACATAGACTCCATCCATATCCAGGTTAGACTTACCATCCCACGTAAACAAAGAGAAAAAATGGTTAACGTTTTCAAAAAAATAATTTTAGGTTAAACATTCTACGTGAAGGAGTAGGTTTTGGGTAGGTTTGTAGACCTATACCTAGAAGAACCAGAAAACCCATCAGAGGTTTTTAGGCTTTTAAGCCTACTAGGCTACGGTATGGTTGCTGTTTCCCTACCAGAAAAACTAGCTGAAAAATTTAAGGATTATAAGAAAACTGGTGGAGAGTTTGGAATTGATGTTGTTAGCAGAATTAATCTAACACCATCCTCAGCAGGAGAACTACTTCAAAAACTTGGAGGTTTAAGAAAAAGGTTTGAGTTAATCGGTGTTTTATGTGGGTCTAAACAGGTTTTAAGGGCTGCTTTAAGGGATGGTAGGGCTGACTTGGTTTTGTTGCCACCGTCTAAACTTAATCTTTTTGACGATTTTGAGGCTGAGCTTGCCTCAAACTCTAATACCATCTTAGAAATTTGTTTTTCCCATTTTCTTGGGGGGAGTGAAAAAACTGTTACAAAGGCTTTTTCTATGCTTTATGGGGTTATAGGTTTGGTTAAAAGGTTTGGTTTACCCTTAGTTGTTTCTAGTGGTGCAAAAAACGTTTATGGGGTTAAGGCTCCAAGAGACCTTTCAGCCTTTATTAGGCTTTTTGGTTTAACTGTTGAGGAAGCCTTAGCCACGGTTTCAAAAAACCCGAAAAAAATTGTTGAGAGGAATAGGGGGAAGCTTGATAAAAGCTTTGTTGGTGTTGGGGTTAGGGTTCTTTGCAGGAAAGGTGGAGAGGATGGTTAAACGTTTTAGAAAACGCTACATTCTTTACAGGGTTCTTTGTGAAAACAGTCTTGGAAAAGATTCTGTTAGAAGGGCTATTTACAATTCTTTCCTTAAACTTTTTGGTTTTTTTGGTTTGGCTCAAGCAAAGCTTAGGTTTATAGACTATGATGAAAACAAAAACATCGGAATTTTGGCGTGTTCCCATAGGTTTTTAGAGCCTGTAAGGGTTTCTTTAGCCTTAACAAGCCAAATAGACGGTAAAAAGGTAAACGTTTATACTGTTAGGGTTTCTGGGACAATAAAAAGTCTAAGAGAGTTAAAACTGAAGTTAGACTAGAGGAAACCTTAATTAAACTCAAATCTTTCTTAGCCTAGTGGAGATGAGGAGGTCGTCCCAGTCGGAGTGGGAGGATGAAGACCACACGACGGTCTGATCCAAAAAACACTAATTTTGCTTTAAAATTTCTTCAACCATAAGCTGAAGTTTTTCTTCAGCCCTACGAATCTTTTCCATTCTTAGCTTAAGCTTTTTTTCTTCAACCCTAACCCTTTTTAGGTTTTCTTTTATTGTTTTTAGGGTTTGTTTTGGGTTTGGGCTTCCCTCAGACCTTTTCATTTTTATGCTTGTTAGGGGGTTTAAAACTTTTTTTAACTCTTTCTCAGGGATAACTATTTCTTTACCTAAAACTTCTAGGGATGCTTTTTTAAGGTCTTCAATTTTAACATCTGTTGTTTTTCCACCTTTCCCTAAAACGTTTTTTACAAGTTTTCCAACAATCTGATAGGAAACTCTAAAAGGTATACCTGTTTTTTTTACGATTAGGTCTGCTAGGTCTGTTGCTGTTGAAAAGTTTAGGTTTGCAAGCTCAAACATTCTTTGCCTATTAACCTTTAAGGTTGAAATAAGCCCATCAACAACCTCTAAGCTTAGTTTAACGTTTTCCACAGCCTTAAAAGCGTAGGGTTTAGACTCCTGAGGGTCTTTATTGTAGCCTGAAGGTAAACCTCTTAAAAGTTCTAGGGTGTTTAAAAGTTGACAGGTTACCGTTGAGGCTTTACCACGAAGAAGCTCAGAAACATCTGGATTCTTTTTTTGAGGCATGATACTACTAGCCATCGCATAGGAATCATCAAACTCAACCATCCTAAACTCGTAGGTAGACCAAACCATAAGGTCTGTTGCAAGCCTACTCAAATGAACCATCAAAACAGAAAAACTAAAAAGAAGCTCAGCCAAATCCTCCCCCCTCGAAGAAACAACATCCAAAGAATTTTTTTGGATGTCATCAAACCCAAGAAGGTTTGTTGTTAGTTTTCGGTTTATAGGCCAGCTTGTACCTGCAATTGCACCTGCACCTAAAGGGTTTAGGTTGATGAGGCTGTAGGCTTTTTCCAGCCTCTCTAAGTCTCTAAAAAACATTTCTGTGTAGGCTAAAAGCCAGTGGGCAAAGGTTATTGGTTGAGCGTGTTGAAGGTGGGTGTATCCCGGCATAACTGTTTCAACATGTTTTTCGGCTAAACCTAGAAAGGTTTTGATAAGTTTAATCAGTTTTTCAGCTATACTGTTAACCTCTTTTCTTAGGTAGAGTCTTAAATCTAAAATTATCTGTTCGTTTCGGCTTCTGGCTGTGTGAAGTTTACCTCCAACCTCAACTCCAGCTTCCCCTATAACAAAATTTTCTATGTTTAAATGTACATCCTCAAACTCTGGTTTTAGCTTAAACTTTCCATCCAACCATAAAGCTTTAGCTTTTTCTAGGGCTTCAAGAATTTTTTTAGCCTCATCCCTTGAAATTATCCCTGTTTTCCAAAGCATAACTGTGTGAGCCTTACTTCCAAGAATTTCTTCACCGATAAGGCGGCTGTCCCACTCTATATCTTCTTTAACAAGAAACTCCTGAGCCTTTTTTGAAAGCTTTTTTTCTATTCTCCCAGCTAAAAACTGTTCCTCCTCCAAGAAAACACCTCATCAAAAACATAAATCCAACAAATACTTTTTTAGCTTATCCAGCCATTTGAACTTTTACCATCAGCTAGAATAGGGCTGGATGAAAAATGTTCTGTGAAAACCTGGGTAAGGTTAAAGGGCTATGGGGAAAATATGCTGTATTTAGGTTGTGCATGACAGTGTAATGCAGTGCATTACATGTTTAGTTTGGGGTTGTAGGTTTGGAGGTTCTTCAAAGGCTTAGGTCTATTGCAAACTACCAGTTTGGTAGGGGTGTTGGGAGGGTGCTTTTCCCGGAAAATGTGGAGGTGAGGTTTTCTGGTAGGACTGGTAGGGTTAGGGAGGTTTATTTTGGTGGGAGGTTGATTGCAACTTTAAAGCCTACGGGGAACCTTAGTTTGACGGTTGAGGGTTTTAGAAGGATTGTTGATGTTTTTAAGCCTCCAAGGTTTAGGGTTGTGGTTTGTGGGGAGGCTGTTCGGTTTGTTAGGGAGGGGAGGAATGTTTTTGCTAAGCATGTGAGGGATGCTGATTTGGAGATTAAGCCTAACGATGAGGTTGTTGTGGTTGATGAGGATGATAGGGTTTTGGCTGTTGGGAAGGCTGTTTTAACTGGTAGGGAGATGTTGGTGTTTAGGAGGGGTGTTGCTGTAAAGGTTAGACACGGAGTAAACAGATAACCTTAAAATTTTTTGTTTCCTAGGTTAGATTAAGGTAGATTTTATGCGTTGTGAGATTTGTGGGAGGATAATTCAGGGGAAGCCTTATAGGGTTATTGTTGAGCAGGCTAAGCTTACTGTGTGTGGTGAATGTGCAAAACATGGTAGTCAAACATGGAAACCTCCAAAACCTCCAACCTTAAAACCTCAGCCAAAAACAAGCTTAAAAAAGTCTATACTAAAACCTCCAATAGATGAAAGCTTAACCTTGGTTGAAAATTATGGGTTTAAAATTAAGACTGCAAGAGAAAGAAAAGGCTGGACCCAGGAAGATTTAGCCTCAAAAATTGGTGAAAAAGCCTCATTTATAAGCAAAATTGAGACTGAGAAGGTTGCTCCAAGCATCCATGTAGCCAAAAAGATTGAGCATGTTTTAGGTGTTTCAATTTTAACCCATGAACCACCCTCCACCACCCAGCTAATAGCAAAACAAACCAAACATGAGCCAACAGGGTTAACCATAGGAGACATACTTATGCTTAACAAAAAAACTGGTAAGGGTGAAAAATCTGAAGGTAATCTTGGTTGAACGTAGACTTCCAGGTGAGAAAAGTCTTCTTCATGAGCTTAAAGGTTTGGCTGAAACTTTAGGTTATGAGGTTGTGGGTGTTCTTCAACAGGTTAGGGAGCCAAGCTCAAAATATCAGATTGGAAGTGGGAAGGTTGAAGAGCTTGCAAAAATGGTTAAGGAGACTGGTGCTGAAAAAATAATTTTTGAGAATGAGCTTAAACCTGTTCAAGCCTACAACCTAGCCAAAAAAACAGGTGTTGAGGTTATAAGCAAGTTTCAGCTTATCCTTGAAGTTTTTAG